>NZ_QRHS01000007.1:0-163047 GCF_003470905.1 Roseburia sp. AM23-20 | reverse complement strand
TTTGCGCAAGATGCCAGTCTTCAGGTTGTGAACACCATTTGGGTGGGCGGTTCATCTCAGAATTGGGGGCGCGGGTGTGGATTTT
The DNA here is from genome assembly GCF_003470905.1 of Roseburia sp. AM23-20. NCBI lineage: Bacteria > Bacillati > Bacillota > Clostridia > Lachnospirales > Lachnospiraceae > Roseburia > Roseburia sp. AM23-20. The sequence goes on along the minus strand of NZ_QRHS01000007.1, from coordinate 162,962 downwards.
TGATATTCGCACGAATAAAAATATGCTTAAAATTCTAATGTGCTGTATCATTAATATTTAGCCTGATGACTTTCCAAAATTTTCAGCTGCTGCATTGTATTACATGAAATTTTTCGTAAATTGCCAGATTAATAACGCAGAATATTTTTTCAAATGTGTATGGCAATAAATATGGGCCTAGTGGTATATATCGAGGTTTTTGCCAGTGTTGTCAAACAAATAATAAACCATTGAATATAGTTATTTGGAAATCTTTTTTTAATCAGATTCAGACACAAAACACTAAAAATTTACGCCCCCAAGGTTGTAAAATGAGTTCCCCGGCGAAGGGTGGTTCACAGCCATGCGGCTGGCAAATCGCATCAAGCCGGGACCTGTTTTGTGACTTTGGGAGAAAATTAGAAACTCTTAGGATGCCTGTCCGTAACACAGTGTTGTGCTGCCACGGACGGCAGCACAAGTCCTAATGTGCCCGGATGGCGCATTTAGGACGCACACGTCACTCCGCCCCAACCTGAATCAGGCATGCTTAGAGTTTCTTATTTTCGGACAACGGAACAAAGCAGTCCCTGCTTGATGCAATTTGCCAATCACAAAACTGCGATATCACCCTTCGCCGGGGAACTCATAGCCCAACAAACCAGTATTTATTGCGTAACCAGTGAATATCAGAATATACGGAGGTATTACTATGGTGGAAAGAATCGTAGGTCTGATAGCATGTGTTATGTGTGCAATCCCTTTTTTATTGTATAAACAATGTTCCATTGCATTTCTCATTACCTGGGCTGGATTTATGGTGATGCCCATTGTGGGAATAATACTGATATGTCTTGACTGTACGTTTGGAATTTATGTTATGTACAAAAAATACAAAAGAATTTTAAATATGCATTCATAACTTTCAATTTTAAGATAGCTTTGTTACCGGACAATATCGAAGAATGGCAATCAGATTGCACTGTATGAAACTTCCGAAAGGAATTTTGCCGGGATCTTTATATAATCCGGACACTATGTTGAAATGTCTGGAGTGGATAAAAGAAAAAAGCAAAGATAAAAATTGTTTGGGAGTATTATGTGCTCATGAATATATGTGATGAAGAAAAAATCTGATTGTGAAACGAAAAGATTTTTATGCCACTTCCACCAAAAAGAAAATTTACAGTAAAAAATAAGAACAGAAAGGACATACACATGAGACAGGTAAAAGTAGCCGCAGTTCAGATGAAATGTGAACCGGAGCAGGAAAAAAATTTGAAGAAGGCAGAAGAAATGATCCGCAAGGCTGCAGCGGAAGGTGCAAATATCATTTTACTGCCGGAACTTTTTGAAAGAGAATATTTCTGCCAGCAGCGCAGATATGATTTTTACAGCTATGCAAAACCCGTGAAAGAGAGCGAGGCTGTAGCAATGGGAGTACGCCTTGCAAAAGAATTAGGCGTGGTGCTGCCGGTCAGCTTTTATGAGCGTGACGTCAATAATCTTTATAATTCGATTGCCTGTATTGATGCGGATGGAACAATCCTTGGTGTGTATCGGAAAACACATATTCCTGATGATCATTATTATCAGGAAAAGTTTTATTTTACACCAGGAGATACCGGATTTAAAGTATTTGATACGAAATATGGCTGCATTGGTATCGGAATATGCTGGGATCAGTGGTTCCCGGAGACGGCGCGTGCGATGGCACTGCTCGGTGCAGAATTATTGTTTTACCCGACAGCGATCGGCTCGGAACCGATTTTAGAATGTGACAGTATGCCGCACTGGAGACGCTGCATGCAGGGACATGCGGCTGCGAATCTGATGCCTGTCATTGCCGCAAACCGGATCGGCAGGGAAGTAGTGCAGCCATGTGCGGAAAATGGCGGACAGGAGTCGGCACTGGAATTTTATGGTTCCTCATTTCTGACGGATGAAACAGGAGAGGTGATCTTAAGTGCTTCCAGAGATAAAGAAGAAATCCTGAGCCAGACCTATGAACTGGATGAACTTCGGGCAAAACGACTGGAATGGGGACTTTTCCGGGACAGAAGACCAGAATATTACGGAATCATAGCAGGAGAAAAAAACGGGAGATAGTGAGAACCAGACGGGATTGAAAAGACCGGAAGATTGTGGAAATCACACGGGATTGAAAAGACCGGAAAATTGTGGAAATCGCACAGGACTGAAAAAACAGAAAGGTGAAAAAAACAGGTATGTTTTTGTCAGCAGGGAGCAGGGAAAGCTCATTGCTGACATTTGAAACATACCTGTTTTTTATCAGGCATCAGTGTTGATGACAGGATATCTGCGGAGCATATGCCCGTTCCTGTTACAAAAGCTGAATACCGTTCTTTTCACATTCTTTTGCGATAGCTTCCGGCCACAGGGAAGACTGTACTTCTCCAATATGTGCCTTGCGAAGGAAGAACATACAGATACGGGACTGTCCGATTCCACCACCGATTGTATAAGGAAGCTCTTCGTTGATGATCGCTTTCTGGAAAGGAAGTTTTGCACGCTCCTCACAGCCTGCTTTTTTGAGCTGGGAGAGAAGCGCTTTCTTGTCAACCCGGATACCCATGGAAGAAATCTCAAGTGCGATGTCAAGTACCGGATAGTAAACAACGATATCTGCGTTTAAGGACCAGTCATCGTAATCCGGAGCACGTCCGTCGTGAGGCTCTCCGTTTTCCAAAGTATCGCCGATCTTCATGATACATACGGCACCTTTGGTTTTTGTAATATAATATTCACGTTCCTTTGGTGTGTTGTCAGGGAACATTTCTTCCAATTCCTGAGTCGTGATAAAGAAGATATCATGTGGAAGAATCTCTTCTATATAATCGTACTGGATCGCCATATATTTTTCTGTCTTGCGCAGGCAGTTATAAACAGTGGTAACTGTTTCTTTTAATGTCTCGATATTACGATCCTCTTTATGGATGATTTTTTCCCAGTCCCACTGGTCTACGAAAATAGAGTGGATGTTATCCGTGTCTTCATCTCTGCGGATCGCATTCATATCGGTATACAGGCCTTCACCGTAGTCGAAACCGTATTTCTTTAATGCGTAGCGTTTCCATTTTGCGAGAGACTGTACAACCTCTGCCTCTTTCCCGTTCTGCTCTTTGATATCGAAAGTAACCGGACGTTCAATACCGTTTAAGTTGTCATTGAGACCGGATAACGGATCAACAAAAAGTGGAGCCGAAACGCGGGACAGATTCAGACGAAGTGCAAGCAGGTTCTGGAAAAAATCTTTTACTGTTTTGATTGCAATCTGTGTATCGTGCAGATTTAATTCTGAATGATAATCTTTTGGAATGATTAAATGTTCCATCTAAGGTTCTCCTCTCTGGTATAAACCGCATGCAGCGGCATGATACCAATCCCGTGTGCCTGATATATGTATGAAAAAGAAAATGGCACACTAATTTATTATAGCACAGCAGGTCTCATTTTCAAGAAAAGATCATACGATTTCTTGAAAAATACATGTATACAATATAAATTTTAGCGAAAACGGTTTGTGATACATATTGACGAAAAACGACGAAGATTTTATAATTTATGTTGTAAATTTTATGTAAAAAAGAGAGGACAGCTTATGAAAAAACAAAAAACGGTGTCGATTAAGGCAAAGTTACTTGGTGTGATCATACCAGTCGTAATTGCGATCGTTGTGGTACTTGTTGTGGCTGCTTATCAGATATCTGCAGGGACGATCAAAAAATATTCCCAGAATTTACTGCAGTCTTCGGTAGAGAACCAGGCATCCCAGATAGAAGCATGGCTGAATGAAAACCTTGCTTCATTTCAGATGGCGAAGACGATCATTGAGGATTTGAAGCCGAGTGATGAAGAGTTAAAGACAATACTGGATGGTTATTATGGCTATAACAGTAATTATCCGGAGGGACTTTATGTGGCAGATTCCACAGGACAGCTCATAACGGCATCAGAATCAACAAAAAAGGAATCAGATGTAACAAACAGTACCTGGTATAAAGAAGGACTTACCAGGGTGAATATGGCAGTCGGTTCAGCTTATCAGAATGCAGATGGCGTGAATGTGATCAGTGCCTCCGGTATTTTAAATGACGGATCTGATAAAGTGCGTGTTATTTCAGCAGACATGACATTAGACCGTATTGCAATTATCGTAAACTCTTTTATTGAAATGAATGATGCGGAAGCATTTCTGGTTGATAAAACCAGCGGTGTGATCCTGGCAAACCGTGATTCATCTCTTATTTCCCAGACACTCGGGGCAGAAGGACAGAGTCATTTTTACCAGCTTACGGCAGAGAAAGCTGCAGAGAAAGACTATAATTTTGCTACACTTGATGGAAATATGACGGTATTTCAGGAAGTAGACGGAACCAACTGGCTTTTGATATCGTATATTCCGACCAGCATTGTACTTTCGGATCTGACACAGCTTCGTAATATTATGATCGTGATCAGTGTGATCTGTATTGCATTGCTCTGTGTACTGATCGAACGTGTAACTCATGTTGTAATCAAACCTGTCAAGGAAATGACAAGAGTGATCACAGCGATGACTTCCGGTGATTTTACGGTTTCTATTAAGACAAAAGGCAATGATGAGATCGCAGTCATGAGCCAAAGTGTGGAGAAGTTTATTGCTTCCATGAAACAGATGATCTCCGAGATGGGAAATGTTTCCGGCAAGTTGAAGAATCAGGCTGACTCAAGTAAGGGTGTTTCCGGTGAGATGAGTTCTGCAGCGGGAATCCAGTCACAGTCGATGAGCGAGTTGAACGCGACGGTTGATCAGTTGTCTGTATCTGTAAATGAGATCGCGGAAAATGCAACACAGCTTGCAGGTGTGGCAGCAGATACCAAGAGCGACAGTGATATGGTTGAAAGCAAGATGCAGGAGACAGTTGCTGTTTCTGAAAAAGGACGTAAGGATATGGAGCGCGTTGGTGAGGCACTCTCAAATATCGAAGTTTCCATTCACAATCTGGAAGAGGCTGTTAATAAGGTAGGAACCGCTTCCGGCGAGATCGTGCAGATCATCAAACTGATTGGTGATATTGCTGACGAGACGAACCTGTTATCTTTAAATGCATCAATTGAGGCTGCACGCGCAGGCGAAGCAGGAAGAGGATTTGCAGTTGTTGCAGCTGAGATTGGTACACTTGCAAAGAACAGTGCGGATTCGGTAGCACATATCACAGAGCTGATCACTGAAATCAACAATCTGGTAGAAGATGCCGTCAGACAGGCAGGAAACAGTGCACAGGATATTTCCGGCAGTGCAGAGCTGATCCATACAGCAGTTGATACATTTGATACGATCTTTAAGAATATCCAGGAGACAAGCACACTGATCGGCAATGTGGTTGATAAGATCAATCAAGTAGATCAGGTTGCTACGAATGTTGCAGCTATTTCGGAAGAACAGGCGGCAAGTTCCGATGAGATCCTTGCAACATCAGAATCCATGTTACAGCAGGCAAAGAATATTTCAAAGAACAGTGACCAGGTAGAACAGGAAGCAGATAACCTTGCTGTTTCTGCAGATCAACTTGCAGAACAGGTAAAACAGTTCCGGATATAGAGAGGAGATCGTGCGATGAAGAAATTAATAAGTACTATCATGTGTCTGGCATTGCTTGTAGGATGCCTTGCCGGATGTGGTGGAAATACACAGACAGGCGCAGCTGATGGAAAAGGTTTAAAAATGCTGCTGTCGTTATCACAGGCGGATACCTTCCGAAATGTACTTGTGGCACAGGCACAGCAGACTGCGGAAGAGTGTGGGGCACAGCTGGATGTATTTGATGCAGAAAATTCCATTGAAAACCAGGTGGAACATATCAAAAAGGCGGTCAGTGAGAATTATGATGTGATTTTATGCGGACCGGTTGATGCCGACACAGCGCTGGAGTTAGAAGCACTTGCAGGTGATATACCAATCGTATTTTTTAACAGCTGCCCGGATGAGTCGAGACTTCAGGCTGGGAAATATATTTATGTTGGATCGGATGAATATGTGGCAGGACAGTATCAGGCAGAGTACATTCTAGATAAATTTGCTTCTGCGGATGAGATTAATGTGGTGTTGTTAAAAGGACCGAAAAAACATTCCGCGACAAAAGGAAGATCTGAGTCATTAAAGGATACTTTAAATGCATCAGGGAAAAAGATCAATTATGTCTTTGAAGATAACGCCGACTGGGAGCAGGATCGTGCGAAAGAGATGTTCAATATATTTTTAAAGACAGGACAGAAGTGTGACGTTGCTGTCTGCAACAACGACTCTATGGCACTTGGTATCATTGATGCCTGTGATGCAGCAGGAATCAGTGATGTGACGGTACTTGGAATCGATGCAACTGCAGACGGATGCAAAGCGATTGAAGATGGAAAGATGGACTTTACCGTATACCAGTCCGCAGTTGGACAGGGTGAGAGTGCTGTTTATGCAGCAATCGCACTTGCAACCGGAAAAGATGTCACGACCTTAGAGGGTGCTACGGAAGATGGTTTATATGTCTGGGTACCATTTGAAAAAGTAGACAGCTCCAATGTCAAAAATTATGAATAGAAAGCGGGTATAAAATGGAATATACACATGTAAAACATACGTTTTTACCTGTATACAATGAGGAATCCAGGATATTGATCCTGGGTTCCTTTCCGTCTGTAAAGTCGCGGGAAAACCAGTTCTATTACGGGCATCCGCAAAACCGGTTCTGGAAGGTGATTGCAGGGATTTTCAAGGAACCTCTGCCACAGACGATCGATGAAAAGAAGGATCTTCTGCTAAGACATCGCATAGCAGTGTGGGATGTGATCGATTCCTGTGATATCGTTGGATCTTCCGACAGCTCCATCAGAAATGTGGTGCCAAACGATATGGATCTGATCTTATCAAATGCAAAAATACAGGGAATTTTTGCAAATGGTGGAAAAGCACATCAGCTTTTTGTAAAATACTGTCATAAAGAGGGAATGCCGCCGCTTGGAAAACTGCCGTCCACAAGCCCCGCAAATGCGGCGTGGAATTTAGAGCGGCTGACGGAGGAATGGAAAACGGCATTTGAAACATATTTAGAAATAACAGAACAGGAGAAAACATTTGAAAAAAGAAGAAATGACAACGGTTGATTTCCTGCTTGAAGCAGTGGGAATCGTGGCTGCACTGGTCTATCTTGGACTGCAGATCTACTATGGAATCGTATATGGAGTATCATTTACCGGGATTATTTTAAATGCGGCAATCCTGATCCTTGTATATGTTGGACTGACGCTGCTTGCACGTTATCCGGAAAGGGTAAATAACCTGCCGAAAGAAATATGTAGTGGGAAAATAAGAAAATATACGATTCATATGGTGCGCGCAGTCAAGCTGATCTTCGTGCTCAGTCTTTTATTTACCAGTATCTGTGATGTCGCCGGAGTGCAGATCAATAAAGGGTATAGTCTGGTGACGGTTGCATTGATCGTTATTGTGACAGTGGTGTATGAGGGGAAGATCATTAAGCTGCTGCGTGGGAAAAAATAAGCATATATTATAAAGAAAAGACGATTCTGAGTGGAATCGTCTTTTCTTTATATATAGTGATCAATGTCTGCGGAGTAGGCATTTTGTGTATTATATTACTTCGTATCAACCCGTCCAACCAGATAATCAATTGAGCAGTGATAAATATCTGCTAACTTTATGAGAATGTCAATTGGAAAATCACGAAGCCCTTTTTCATAACGGGAATAAACATCCCGGTGCAGACCAAGCATGGCAGAGATTTCTTTTATAGTAAGATCGTTGTCTATTCTCAAGTCCTGAATTCTTTGAAACTTCACGTGAGTGTCTCCTCTAACTTAATAGACAAATTATAATCAAAATGCTATAATTTAATTCATAATAAGACCGTTTGGTCGTATTGTAAGGAATGAGATATCTGTGAAAGGAGAAAGTTATGAAAAAACGAATGATAGCATGGCTGCTTTGTGCCTGTATGACGTTTACGGCAGCACCGGAAATGCTGCTGGCGGATGTGGCAGGGAATGCACAGCAGACACAGGAAGAAAACAGTTTTAAAGAGAAAGGGACTGTGGAAACACAGACTGTAGAACAGGATGATGAAAAGTCAGCAGTGACAGAGAAAAAAGAAACAGACCAGGCAGATGAAGAAGATCATAATGCCGGACGTCTGGCAGAGGAAGAGTCCGGGGCGGCCGGGACGGAAATTGTCACGGAAGAGACAGAAGAGCCAGAGACGACGATCGTCACGGAAGAGACAGAAGAGCCAGAAACGAAGGTTGTTACAGAAGAAACAGAGGAGACTGAAACAAAGAATGTCACAGAAGAGCCAGAACAGGCTGAAACAGAGAACGTTACGGAAGAAACGGAGAGTACAGAGGAGATTTTAAAAAGGGCATTATCAGGTGATGAGATCAGCCGTATCGACTGGGTACAGGAACTGGTAACATTATTTGATCTTACGGTAGATGAGGATAATTATCCGGATAATTATTACAGTGACATATCAACGGATGATTCGTTTTATCGTGATGTGATGGTGGCATGCGAGTTCGGAATGATCGATCTTGAGGCAGGAGAAGAATTTCGACCGGAAGATGCAGTGACGCGTGAATTTGCAGCGCAGACCATGAATACGATGCTTGGCTTTGTGCCGGAAACAGACAGTTATACTTATCAGGATACAGCAGATGTTACATATAAGGAAGCAGCACAGATCGCAATCGACAGAGGATGGGTTACGGTTGCTGCCGGTAAATTTCTCCCGGAACAGTCACTTACCACGGAAGAGCATGATGCAATGATCGCGGATGCAAAAAAGGTTTTGGCAGATGCGCAGATAGAGACCGGAAAAGAAAATACCTGTACATTTGCGTCCGGAGTAGTTGTTGTACCAAAGGGAACAGCCGTATCTATTGATGTGGATGGAATAGTTATGATCGAAAACTGTCCGGTTACGATCAAACAGGGAACAACATTTGCCGTGTATGTTAACGATATTGTCATGGCATATAAGGCAGAAAGTGTACGGACAGACGGAACTACAACATATATTACAACCTCAGATGCGGATGATGGCGCGGTTTTAAATGTTGACCAGCAGGGCGAACTGGATGTTGATATGACGGAATTTATTCCGGCAGATGAAGAAACATATGTGGCAAATGGTGTTACAGTCACAGAAGGTATGACAAGGGGGATATCCTATAAAAACAATACCCTGCGTGCAGATAAAACGATTTCCGTCTCAGATGATGTCACAGCGACAGTAAGTGTTGTGATTTCAAACATGAAAGTAAATTACAGTCTGAATAATAATGACTATTATTTTTCAGTCAGCGGAGATATGGAATACTCCTGCAATGTAAAAGGGGATGCATTTAAAGATATTAACCACACACTGACGTTAGGGGCAGTGCCGCTCGGCGGTGTTGGTATGTTGACACTGGCAATGGAATATAATCTTTCCGGGGAAGCAACGCTTACCGTGGAAAAGGAATTTGAAGCCGGATTTGCGTATTCGGACGGATTCCGTATAGTTGGAAACAGTCATAAAAAAGGATTTTCCTTTTCAGCAGAAGCAGATTTGACCACAGGTATTGTACTCTCTGCAAAAGCAACGCTCGGAATTGTCAGCGGAGATATTTATGCAAAAACCGGTGCACGTATGAACATCAAATACGTAAGGTACAGTTCCGGAACACCGACATACTGCGCGTCACAGGCTGCATATCTGTATGCATCGGTGGGGGCAAGTGCAAAGATCGGAGTTGGTATTGCATCAAAGACCTTTAGCAAAAGTATAGAGATCTGGGGAAAGAATAACAGTCCGGTGCGCGTGTACTATCATATTGAGGACGGCGTACTTCGGACATCATGCACGCGTGGAAAAGAATTTGCCGCGCAGGGAGGCTGGACAAGTTATTGGACATCTCCAGGTTCGAGATATTTCAATCCGGCGGGCGCAGGAAGCTATTTTGATGCAGGAGCAGGTGCAGGCGGTGCAATCGTACCGATTTATACCTATACACTTGACGATGCAAACAGGGCTACGATCACAGGATATAGTGGAAATGCGACGGCACTTTATATTCCGGGGGAGATTGACGGGCATGAGGTTGTTGCAATCGGAGATAGGGCATTTGAGAACCGGACGGATTTGAGGACGGTGATGATACCGGATAGCGTGGAAAAAATAGAATTTGAAGCATTTTATAACTGCATAAATTTAAAAATTGTCGATTTGTCTTCAAACTTGACAACAATTGGTTACGACGTGTTTGGAAATTGCAAATCAATTAGTAAAATAGAGATACCTAAAAGCTTAAAGAAATTTGATGGTACGTGGGGAAGAGGCACAAATTTGTCATATGGGGCATTTGGTGGTTGTAGTAATTTAAAAACTGTTAATTTCGAAGCAGGAAGCACCATAGTATGTGCAGCGTTGTTTATGGGATGTGATGGTATTGAAGAAATAGAACTGCCAGATACTATTACGGAAATAGGAGACAGTGCCTTTAAAAGTTGTAAAAATCTGAATAAAGTTATAATTCCTGAAAGTGTGACAAAAATAGATGGTGACGCATTTGCTGAATGCAGTGGATTAGTAGATATAAAAATGCATGAGGGTATAAATACAATAGGTTCAAGAGCATTTTATAAATGTGACAGATTATTGGATATTGTTATACCAGATAGCGTGGAAAAAATAGAATTTGAAGCATTTCGCGGATGCGACAAACTGGAAAATATAAAGTTATCAGAGAATCTTACGATTGTTGGATATGGAGTATTTGGAGATTGCAAATCAATTAGTAAAATAGAGATGCCTAAAAGCTTAAAGAAATTTGATGGTACATGGGGAAGAGGCACAAATTTGTCATATGGGGCATTTGGTGGTTGTAGTAATTTAAAAACTGTTAATTTCGAAGCAGGAAGTACCATAGTATGTGCAGCGTTGTTTATGGGATGTGATGGCATTGAAGAAATAGAACTGTCAGATACTATTACGGAAATAGGAGATAGTGCGTTTAAAAATTGTAAAAATCTTGATAGGATTACAATGAATAACGGGATAGAAATACTGGAAAGTTCTGCATTTGAGGATTGTTTCTCATTAACAACGATAAATATTCCGAATACTGTTAAAGCAATTAGTAATTCAACTTTTCAAGATTGCACCAGTCTGACAGAGGTGCATTTGTCAAATATCCTTAAAGAAATACCAGCAAGCACGTTTTCCGGCTGCAAAAAGTTAACCACCATCAACTTCCCATCCACCCTGACCACGATCGGGAACTCCGCGTTTTCCGGCTGTGAATCTTTGCCGGAAGCAATACTTCCATCCGGGGTGGAAAAAATAGAAAGCAACGCATTTAAAAACTGTAAAGCCATGAAAAAGGCAGTGGTACCGGATACCGTTTCGTCCGTTGGAAGTTCTGCATTTTATGGCTGTGAAGCTCTGGCCGACATTACATTAGGCAGCAAATTAAAGAAAATTGAGAGCCAGACATTCTACGGCTGCACAGTTCTGCCATCCATCGTGCTTCCTTACAATGTGACCACGATCGGTGACAGTGCCTTTGTCAACTGCACGAAGCTGACGCAGATCACAGTCCCGCGCAACACAACTTCGATCGCATCAAATGCATTTTCCTATCCAAAGAAAATGACGATGTACGGTCCGTCTGATTGCTATGCCCAGACCTATGCGAGCGGAAAAGGAATCAAGTACGTCACACAGGATATTCATGCAACCTCAGTCAGTCTGGATATTACAGAAAAAACGGCGGAGCGCTATGACGATTTCCAGCTGACAGCGACGATTGCACCTTTGAATTTCACAGATGCAGTGGTATGGACAAGTTCCAACGAAGAGGTTGCCACTGTTTCGGATACCGGATATGTGGAGATATGTGGTGTTGGAACAGCAGTCATTACGGTAACGGCTGGAAATGTAAAAGCTGCCTGTAAGATAACCGTACCGCAGCTAATAGACTGGATCGAATTTGATGAGGATGAGATCGAATTAAAAGCTGGTCAAACCTATCAGTTGAAACCATATATTTCACCTTCGGATGCCACAAATAAAAAACTCAAATATACTTCTTCTGATACGAAAGTGGCAGAGGTTTCTGCAAGCGGACTTGTCATTGCAAAATCGGAGGGTGAAGCAAAAATCCGGGCGGCGGCAACGGATGGCAGTGATGAATATGCAGTCTGCTATGTGACTGTTACCGGAAAGGCGAAAGTAACAGGAATAACTTTAGACCGGACATCAGCAGAGGTAAAAAGAGGAGAGAAGCTCACCTTAAATGCAACCGTATCACCATCTTATGCCTCCAACAAAAAGGTAGTCTGGAAATCCGCAAATACAAAGATTGCCACCGTGGATGGCAACGGCAGTGTGACAGCAAAGGCACCGGGCAGAACGAAGATCACGGTGACTTCGTCTGAAAATAGTAGTTATCAGGCATCCTGTACGGTTACAGTACCATATAAAATTACCTACAAACTGAATAAAGGTAAAAACAATGCCTCGAATCCGTCAACTTATTATGGAAAGAAAGTAACACTGAAAAACCCGTCCCGCAAAGGATACGCATTTGCAGGCTGGTATACGGATGCAAAATTTAAAAAGAAGATCACAAGTATCAGCAGCAGCGCAAAATCCGATTACATTTTGTATGCAAAGTGGACAAAAGTAAAAGTGGCGAAGGCTTCTCTTACGTCTGCGAAAAACAGCAAGAGTAAACAGATCTTACTGAAATATAAGAAAGTATCCGGCGCAAAAGGTTACGAGATTTCTTACAGTACGGATAAAAAATTCAAAAAGGCGGTCACAAAGAAAAACACGGCGAAGACATCCTATACCATAAGTAAACTGAAAAAAGGAAAGATATACTATGTGCGCATCCGGGCTTATAAAATGGATTCCACGGGCAAAAAAGTGTATGGAAAATATTCATCCATGAAAAAAGTTAAGGTCAGTAAATAGAAAAATTTAAAGTGTGTAACTGTCAGAAAATGACAGGGAAGACAGTGTCCGGATTGATATTCAGCCGGACACTGTCTTTCTTTAAAAATAGCAGCTTGTTTTGTTACTGTTCACTCGGCACCTGAACACTTTGCTGTTCAGGTGCGTATGAACGTGATGTGGGGGTGAGCAGCCCCTTTTGCGAAGCAAAACTTTACATGGGGCTGCGAAGTTACAGTCCGCAGGGTAACCTGTGAACAGTAACTTTGTTTTTGTACAACATGCACAAGAAATTTCAAATGAGTTGCATACTAAGGATGACGTATGATAAAATAACTCAAAGCATATTTCTATTGATGCGGACATTTATCCGATGCCATAATTATGAATCCGGCAATTCTGTCTGCATGACTATCAGGATGTATACATCCGTCTATCTTTCAAAAACATTTCAGAAATCTATGCTTTTTATCCACAAAAATGAAAAGCAGGAGATCTGGATGAGCCTCCTGCACACAGGAGGAACCGAATATGAAGAAGAGCACACAGGTATCAGAAAAGATACCGACAGCCAACCGTCAGTACAAAGACACTGTATTCCGCATGCTGTTCTCAGAGAAAGAGAATCTCTTATCCCTGTACAACGCAGTGACCGGAAACCATTATCAGAATGCGGAAGCCCTTAAGATCGTCACGTTGGAAAATGCCATTTATGCTGCGAGAGTCCGAAAATATGCATCAGAGCTGAATCTGAATGATGCAGTTGAGAAGGCGATTACGGAATGCATTAAAGAAGGAATTTTAGTGGAATTTCTTCGGAAGAATCGCTCGGAGGTAATGTGAAAAATGAGATTTTTCACATGCAAGTTTGTACTTACGTCCAAACTTGTTATGCGCAAAAGACAGCGCAAAAAGGAGAAAAGATGGTGAGTATATTAGAGTACGATAAAGAGTGGGAAGAAAAGAAACTCCGAAAGGCAGAGTATGAAGCTGGTAAAAGTGATGGGATCGAGATTGGCAGAGATAAAGCTATAGCAGAAATCATCTGTAATATGATCAAGTCCGGTTTCACAATAGAGAAAATCATAGAAGTGACAGGAAAGCCAGTTTCAGAAATAGAACAATATTTACAGTGAAACAGACAGTAAAGACATTATATAAGGCAAAAAGACGATTCTGACAAAAGGAATCGTCTTTTTGCTTGTAATCTGGAAAAGCTGTGATATAATACAAACAAAAAGTTAGACAACACTAACAAAAGTAAGAAAAGACTTTAAAACCATTCAGGATAGCAAAAGGATACTGATTATCCTGTAATGGGAAAGGGGAGAATATGTCAGAAGAAGAAAGAAAATTTTTGGAAATTGTTGATCTGAAAAAAGGGTTTGGAAGCGGGGAAACCCGACAGGAAGTACTTCGGGGAATGAATTTTTCCGTGGCAAAAGGAGAATTTTGTGTGCTGCTTGGACCATCCGGTTCCGGAAAGTCGACGCTTCTCAATATTATCGGTGGAATCGATAGTGCGGACTCCGGTTATATTTCCATCAACGGCGATAAGTTAGAAGAACTCGGAGAGAAGAAGCTGACACAGTACCGCAGAAAACATTTAGGTTATGTATTTCAGATGTATAACCTGATCGCAAATTTAAATGTCAAGGAAAATATTGAGGTTGGTGCATATTTATCAGACAGTCCGCTCGATATTGACGATCTGTTACATACGCTGGGACTTTATGAACACAGGCATAAACTGCCGAACCAGCTTTCCGGCGGCCAGCAGCAGAGGGTTTCCATCGGGCGTGCCATTGTGAAAAATCCGGATATCCTGCTCTGTGATGAGCCGACCGGAGCACTTGACTACAACACTTCCAAGGAAATATTAAAGCTGATTGAGGATGTCAATGTCAAATATGGTAATACAGTTATCATGGTTACACATAACGAGGCAATCCGGCATATGGCAGACCATGTCATCAAACTCCGTGACGGGGCAGTGCGTCATAACGATATCAATGAACATAAAATTTCAGCGGCAGATCTGGAGTGGTAGGAAGCTGTATTGGCGTACAAACTTGTGATGCGCTTAAAAACAGCGCAAGAATGGAGATTAGTATGAAAAAGAAAAAAATCAAAAATCCGCTTATCAGACGAATACCGAGAGAACTGACAGGAGACTGGAAAAAATATCTTGTGGTAAGTCTGTTCCTGATTCTGATGATCGGTTTTGTGTCAGGCATGTATGTTGCAAACGAGAGTATGATGACAGCGGCTGGTGAGGGTGTTGGCAGATACAAGCTGGAAGACGGACACTTTGAATTAAAAAAGAAAGCAGACGAAACACTGCTTGATGCAATTAAGACAGGCGATAAAGCAGATGTCAGACAGTATTACATTGATGAGGCAAAAAAGAAGCTGGATAAAAAGTTCGATAGTGAATTTGAAGAAAAGTTCAAAAAAGAATTTGATGAGAAGTTTGAAACAGAATTTAGGGAAAAATTTGATGCAGAGTTCCAGTCAGAATTTGATGTTTCTTTTAATGCACAGATAAAGCAGATGCTGATGGCGCAGGGACTTGATGAAACAACTGCGGGAGTTATGCTTGATACAGCAGTGGCACAGGCAAAACAGTCCGGGCAGTACAACAAAGCCTATGATACAGCATATGAAAAAGCATATCCTAAGGCACATGACGAGGCATATGAGAAAGCGTTTGATGAGGCACATGACGAGGCATATGAGAAAGCATACGACGAAGCCTGGAACAAGGTTTTAGATGAGATCAATGAGAAATATGCGGATGCAGAAGAAAAATATGAATTGAACGATCCTGATTTTAAGGAAACTCCGGTTCATCTGTATGAAAATTTTTACAGGGATGAAGAGGAAGATCATGACAACGACGGAACTTCGGATGGAACAGTCCGTGTTTTTGCAAAGACAGATGATATCAATTTTGCATGCCTGATGGACGGAAGTTTCCCGGAAAAAGAGGATGAAATTGCCATTGACCATATGCATGCTGACAATGTCGGGATAAAAGTCGGCGATGAGATCACAGTCGAAGAAGAAAAATATCAGGTCGTTGGTCTGATCGCATATGTCAACTATTCCACACTGCACGAAAAAAGCACGGATCTGATGTTTGATGCCTTAAAGTTTAACGTTGCAATGGTAACAGATGAGGGATTTGCAAAGTTACATAAGACGATTCATTACGATTATGCATGGAAGTATGAAAATGAGCCGTCAGATGAAAAAGAAGAGAAAAACCAGTCGGATGATTTTATGCGGGCGTTGCTCACACAGACCGTGGTAAATGACAATGAGATTGAAGATTATGTGCCAAAATATGCGAATCCGGCGATTCATTTTGCAACCGACGACATGGGCTCTGATGAGGCAATGGGAGGTGTGCTGCTTGATATTCTGATTGTCATCATCGCATTTATTTTTGCAGTTACGATCAGCAATACGATCACAAAAGAGTCATCTGCAATCGGAACATTGCGTGCGTCCGGCTATACGAAAGGGGAGCTGGTACGCCATTATCTGTCTATGCCGGTTATCGTTACCCTGATTTCCGCATTAGTCGGAAATGTGCTTGGCTATACGGTATTTAAAGATGTTGTGGTATCCATGTATTATAACAGTTACAGCCTTCCGACCTATGAGACGATCTGGAATCCGGATGCATTTTTTAAGACAACCCTGATACCGGTCGTGCTGATGTTTATGGTCAATCTGATCGTCATTATTAAAATGATGCAGCATACACCGTTACAGTTTCTGAGGCATGATCTGAAAAAAACAAAACGCAAAAAAGCAATGCGGCTGCCACATTTTAAATTTTTTAACAGATTCCGTCTGCGCATCATGTTTCAGAATGTGGCAAATTATCTGATTCTGTTTGTGGGAATTTTCTTTATCATGGTGATGCTTGCAATGGCAGTGGGAATGCCGGATACGCTTTCTTATTACAAAGAAAATGCAAAAAATATGATGTTTGCAAAGTATCAGTATGTTCTGAAATCTTTTGAGGATGAAGATGGAAATGTACTGACGACGGACAATAAAGACGCAGAAAAATTCAGTATGTGTTCTTTGCAGAAAAAAAGCGATGTAATAGATGAGGAAGTCTCTGTTTACGGTATTTCAGACAATAGTAAGTATGTAGAAATAAAAGGTATGCAGTCCCTGCAGGAAGATGAAGTTTATATTTCCAGATCATTTTCAGAAAAATATGAACTTAATGTCGGGGATACCGTTTCACTGGATGAAAAATATGAAAACAAACAGTATACGTTTACGATAGCCGGAATTTATGACCAGTGCGTAAACATTGCAGTATTTATGCCGATTGAAAATTACCGCATGGTATTTGAGCTGGACGAAGAGGCATTTAGTGGATATTTTTCAAATGAAGAGCTTGCAGATCTGTCGGAAGATGATATTGCAACGGTGATCACCGAGCGTGATATCACAAAGATGTGTGACCAGTTAGATCATTCCATGGGATCTTATATGGATTATTTCCAGATACTTTGTATCCTGCTTTCCGCAGTTTTGATCTATCTTCTGACAAAGCTGATCATTGAGAAAAATGAGAATGCAATTTCAATGACAAAGATTCTTGGATATGAGAATAAAGAAATCGCCAGCCTGTATCTGCTTTCCACAACGATCGTGGTTGTGATCGAAGATGCGGTCAGTGTTGTATTTGGAGCGTTTGTTATGAATCTGGCATGGAAAGCGATCTTGTTTAGTTACAGTGGATGGTTTGCATTTGTGATCCAGCCAGCCGGATATGTGAAAATGTTTGCATTTGTGCTGATCGGATATCTGTTTGTAATGATACTGGACTTTATGCGTATCAAAAAGATCCCGATGGATCAGGCACTCAAAAATGTGGAGTAGAGATTGCTGCTGTGCATATTTATTGTGTGACCGGTAACGAAAGATTTTTCGTAAAAATTTTTGGTTGCATTAAAAATGGCATTGTGCTACTATTGCAATAGAAATTTAAAGGAGAGGAACCAATGCGGAGATAATTTACTTTTGAAACATGAAAGAAAACAGAGTCAGCAAGAGAATGTGTGTCATATATGGCATGCGTTTGTCTGCTGATTCGGGATGATACATGGCATATATTGCACCGGTATAAGGAATAAAGTGCATGATATGTTGTGTAAATCTGAAGTTACAGCAGTATTGCAGAGGTGCAGTACGGCATATCATGTTGCCAAAAGTGGATTTGATTCTTGTATCCTCTCTTTTTTGTGTTAAAAAATGGCGGAAACGGACATTTTGTTGTCCGGGACAATCGATTTTATCTTACAATGTGCAATCTATTGTCTGCCAGATGTGATCATAAAATATGTGAGGTGTAAGAAAAATCCCATGGCAGCATGGGATTTTTTGTATGGGAGGAAAATCCTCTGCTCCTGCAAGAGGCAAATGCTATAAGAAACATAGCATGCATTTTCCTTCGCAAAACAATGAGGCTAGTGTGAAAAATACATTTTTCTCACGCAAGATTTGTGCTTACGCACAAACTTGAGATGCGCTTGAAAGCAGCGCAAGAATGGAGATTTTTATGTCACAGATTCAGGTAACAGATCTCACATATGGTTATGAGGGAAGTTTTGATACGGTTTTTGAAAACGTATCTTTTGGGATTGATACGGACTGGAAGTTAGGTCTGATCGGGAGAAATGGAAAAGGAAAAACAACTTTTTTAAATTTGCTGCGTGGAAAATATAAATATGAGGGGAATATCACATCGTCTGCAGTGTTTGATTACTTTCCATATCAGATATCTGAAAAACAAAGGGAAAATTGTGCATCCTTGTTTTTAGAAGAAGTAAAACCGGGATGTGAAGAATGGCGCGTGATCGTAGAACTTGGAAAGCTGCATGCGGATGCAGAGTTATTATACCGTCCATTTAAAAGTTTAAGTCATGGAGAGCAGACAAAAGTACTTCTTGCGGTGCTGTTTTCCGGGGAAAATGATTTTCTGCTGATCGATGAGCCAACGAATCATTTGGACATGCATGCAAGGGAATGTGTGAAAGAATATCTGTGCGGCAAAAAAGGGTTTATCCTGATATCGCATGACAGGGATATTTTAGATGCATGCATTGATCATGTACTGGTTTTAAATCGAAAGACGATCGAGGTACAGAGCGGCAATTTTTCAAGCTGGTGGGAAAACAAGACGCGGATGGATCATTTTGCGATGGAGGAAAATGAAAAACATTTGAAAGAAATCGCATCTTTAAAACAGGCGGCGGCAAGAAGCCGAAAGTGGGCGGATAAAAACGAAGCGACGAAAATAGGCTATGATCCGGTCAAAGAGCATGACCGCTCGGGTGCAACGAGAGCATATATCGGTGCCAAGACAAAAAAGATGCAGAGCCGTGTGACACAGTATGAACGCCGGATGGAGAGGAAAATACAGGAGAAAGAGGGGCTTTTGCAGGATATTGAACAGCCTGTCAGTTTAAAAATTATGCCGCTTTCCTATCATAAGGAACGTCTGATTTCCTGCCAGGAACTTTCGGTGCGGTATGAAGGTGCAGAGGACAATGTATTGAAAAATCTGACCTTTGAACTGGTGCAGGGGGAGCGTGTCTTTTTACATGGAGAAAACGGATGTGGAAAATCGACGCTGATCAAGACGATTCTGCAGCAGGTAAATATCGGACAGGCAGGTTATGAGATGAAAAATGTGCAGCAGATCAATACACAGCAGTCAGGCAGCAGTTATGCAAAATTGCTTGTGACAGACGGAGAAATCCGAACAGCTTCTAATCTGGTGGTGTCATATATTAATCAGGATACCAGCTTTCTGCGTGGTGATATCAGAGATTTTTGCAGGGAAAGAAATTTAGAAGAAAGTTTATTTTTTGCATTACTGCGCCAGCTTGACATGGAACGGACACAATTTGAGAAAAGACTCGAAGAGTTTTCGGAGGGGCAGAAGAAAAAAGTACTGATTGCCGCGAGTCTGATGACACCGGCACATGTGTACATCTGGGATGAACCGCTCAACTATATTGATGTTTTTTCAAGAATGCAGATCGAGCAGCTGATCCTTCGGTATCAGCCGACCATGATCCTTGTCGATCATGATATCAGGTTTCAGGAGAAAATCGCAACGCGTGTTGTGGAACTGTAAAGCTGTGATCCGACCGTTTTTGTAATCTGGCGATCAGAAGAGGAGGATAAAAAATGTTAGAACGGATTGAAAATGTAAATGAACAGGTAATAAAAAAAATGTTTTTATTATATGCAGAATCCATGGCGGATATGGAGGGGAAATTTAAAAATCGTGATGAAATGGAGGCATCATATGCGGCGTTTTTAAAGGAGTTTATCGAAAATCCAAAGCAGATGGTGTTTGTTGAAACTGTAGAAAAACAGTGGGTATGCGGACTCAGGGCAGTTGAGTCAGAGCCGGGGAAATGGTTTTTTGAGGCAGTTGAGACGAGGCCGGGGCAGAGAAACAGAGGATATGGTAAAAAACTGATACGTCATGTAACGGAGTTTTTGAAAGGCACAGGCGCAAAAAAGATAGATTGCATTATAGGAAAAAGTAATTTATCATAAATAAAAATGCATTCGGATTGTGGATTTAAAGAAACGAAGGAGCCGCCGGTAAATTGTTGGGGAGAGCTTGAGGAGGGAAGAATTCTTTTCCGGCTTGAAATTTGATCATATGCCATTTTGCACATGGTATAATCAATGAATTTATCTGCCATATGCTCAATCGCTGATACAGGAGAGAAAAGAGGAATACAATGATAAATATTATAGAAATCAAAGATCTGGATGCCCCGGAGCTGCAGATTTATTACAATTTAAATGAAGCACAGCTTTTTCACTATTTTGAGCCGAAGCCGGGGATTTTCATTGCGGAAAGTCCGAAGGTGATCAAGCGTGCCTTAGATGCCGGCTGTGTGCCGATGTCATTTCTGATGGAAAAAAAGCATGTAAAGACGCAGGCAAAAGAAATTCTTGCGCGCTGCGAAAAATTACAAAGCCAGGACATCAAACAGACAGACAAGATGGAAGCAGAGAATGGAAATTCAAGCATGGCGGCGGAGCATGATATTCCAGTCTGCACAGCAGAGTGTGAGATTCCCGTCTACATTGCAGAAATCGAGGTGCTGGCAAAGATCACCGGCTATCAGCTGACACGCGGCATGCTATGTGCCATGTACCGTCCCACACTGCCTTCGGTGGAGCAGATCTGCAAGAATGCAAGGCGTGTTGCAATTTTGGAAAATGTGGTAAATCCAACAAATGTCGGAGCAATTTTCCGTTCTGCGGCGGCACTTGGAATGGATGCAGTTCTTTTGACATCAGCCTGTGCAGATCCGCTGTACCGGAGAGCAAGCCGTGTCAGCATGGGAACAGTATTCCAGATACCGTGGACATATTTTGATAAAAATGCATGCTGGCCGGACGGTGCGATGGATGTGCTGCATAAGCTGGGATATAAAACGGCGGCAATGGCACTTCGGGATGACTCCGTGAGTATAGATGATGAAAAAATGATGGCGGAGGAAAAGTTAGCAATCGTTCTCGGAACGGAAGGTGACGGACTGGCAGATCACACGATCGCAGACTGTGACTATACGGTGAAAATTCCGATGACACATGGTGTGGATTCACTGAACGTGGCGGCTGCAAGTGCGGTGGCATTCTGGCAGCTTGGGATGAAGTGCGAACAGTAACAAACTAACTTCTTAGAGAAAGATGGAAGTGTGAAAAATAAGATTTTTCACACGCAAGAATGGAGATTTATATGAAAGTAGTAGCAGCAATCGATTCATTTAAGGGAAGCATGACGTCCATGGAGGCTGGAAATGCTGTAAAGAAAGGAATTCTGGCAGCAAAACCAGATGCAGAAGTATGGTTAAGTCCACTCGCAGATGGCGGTGAAGGAACCGTGGATGCATTGATCGAAGGCTTGGGAGCAGAAAAAATACCGGTTACCGTGGCAGGACCGCTTGGAGAAAAAGTGTCGTGTTATTACGGTTTTTTAGAAGAGACAAAAACGGCTGTCATGGAAATGGCATCTGCTGCGGGAATCACGCTTGTGATAAAGAAAGATCCGCTGCGTGCATCTACCTATGGAGTGGGGGAGATGATTGCAGATGCCCTGAAACGAGGATGTAAAAATTTCATGATTGGAATTGGTGGAAGTGCAACCAACGATGGCGGCATCGGAATGTTAAAGGCGCTTGGATTTGAATTTTTTGATGAAGATGGAAATGATGTGGGAGAGGGCGCGGCTGCGCTTGCAAAGATTGAGGTGATCCGGACTGAAAATAAAAATTCGCTGCTTTCCGGTGCAAAATTTCAGATTGCCTGTGATGTGAAAAATCCGCTTTGCGGCAAACAGGGTGCAACTTACATATTTGGACCACAAAAAGGTGTGACGGAAGAGCAGAAGTCTAAGGTCGATGAGGCAATGAAACATTATGCGGATGTGACCAAAGAAAGTTTAGGCTGTGACTTTGCGGACTGTGAGGG
This sequence comes from Roseburia sp. AM23-20, assembly GCF_003470905.1. Classification (NCBI taxonomy): domain Bacteria; kingdom Bacillati; phylum Bacillota; class Clostridia; order Lachnospirales; family Lachnospiraceae; genus Roseburia; species Roseburia sp. AM23-20. Next base: position 140,433 of record NZ_QRHS01000007.1, on the reverse strand, counting down.
CGCCGGTGCAGCGGGAGGACTCGGATACGCGTTCCTTTCGTATCTTGCGGGAGAATTAATACCGGGGGTGGAACTGATTTTGCAGGCAACCGGTCTGGAAGAAAAAATGAAAAATGCGGATGTTGTGGTGACCGGAGAAGGACGTCTGGATGCACAGACGGTTATGGGGAAAGCACCGGTCGGTGTTGCTGCGCTGGCAAAAAAATATAATGCGAAAGTCATCGCATTTGCAGGGAGTGTTGCACCGGAAGCTTCCGTCTGTAATCAGGCAGGGATTGACGCATTTTTCCCGATCGTAAGAGGCGTGACAACATTAGAAGAAGCAATGAAAAAAGAAAATGCAATGGAAAATATAGCCGCCACGGCAGAGCAGGTATTTCGGCTGCTGTGAGGGAAAAGAATGGAGATTTGTGTGAAAATACATTTTTTCACACGCAAGAAAGGGGGTTAATATGATTCGTTTACTTCGGCTGGTGTTAGAAGGTAGGTAGTCTATCAAAGATAGAGGAGTTAGTGTAAAAGTAAGATTTTACGCAGGAATGGAGATAAACATGAGATATAAGATCAGTCATGCCCTCGTGCAGTTTGGCGGAGATGTGATTTTACGTGATGTCAATTTTGAGGTGCATGATAAAGAAAAAATCGCCATTGTAGGACGAAACGGCTGTGGAAAGACCACGCTGCTGCGTCTGATCGCGGGCGATATTTCGATGAATAATTTAGACAGCGATGAAGAATGTGGTATTACGATGGCAGGAAAACAGGAGATTGGTTTCCTGCGTCAGGTTAATTTTACGGAAAAAGATGTGACCGTGGAAGAGGAAATCAAGAAAGTATTTGAGCCGGTGTTTGCGTGTGAAAAGCGGATGCGGGAACTTGAAAATGAGATGAAAACTTCCGCGGACAAACAGCTTTTGCGCGAATATGACAACTTACAAAGCCGTATGGAGGCAATGCGGGGATATTCGTGGCAGCAGGATATGGAGACTATGTTTCAGCGGTTCGGGTTTGCGTTAGAAGATCTGAAACGCCCGATCGGAAGTTTTTCCGGTGGACAGCAGACGAAAGTGGCATTTATCAAACTGCTGTTAAAACGTCCGGATATCATGCTGCTCGATGAGCCGACCAACCATCTGGATCTTCCGACAATCGAGTGGTTAGAAGGATATTTAAAGACTTATGATAAGGCGGTCATCATTGTTTCACATGACCGTATGTTTTTAGACAAAGTGATCGATGTGACCTACGAGATCGAATATCATGAGATCAAGCGTTATGCCGGCAATTACACGGCATTTATGAAGCAAAAAGAAGAGGCACTGATCAAACAGGAAAAAGACTATGAGGAGCAGCAAAAGGAGATCAAACGTCTGACGGACTGGATCGAAAAATGGAAAAATACGCCGACGAAAGTGGCGGCGACACGTTCAAAGCGCATGGCGATCGAACACATGGTAAAAATCGAAAAGCCGAGACATTTTGATACGAAAGCATTTCATGCGAGATATGTACCGCGCATGGAAAGCTACACGAATGTGATTCATGCCAAAAATCTTGAGATCGGTTACGATACCGTCTTAAGTAAAGTCTCATTTCTGCTTCAAAAGAAAGACAGACTTGCAATCATTGGGGAGAACGGTAAAGGAAAATCCACACTTTTGAAAACCTTAGTCGGCGAACTGCCTGCGTTAGGTGGTGAATTTTCATTTGGACAAAATGTAGAATGGAGTTATTTTGACCAGCAGAAAGCAGTGCAGGAGCATTTCCGGGAAGATCAGACCGTGCTTGAAAATTTCTGGGAGGAATATCCTTCCTATATGAGGGAGGAAGTCCGCAGTGCACTGGGGGGATTTTTATTTTCCGGAGAAGATGTAGAAAAGAAGATGGGACAGCTTTCCGGCGGAGAAAAAGTCCGCCTTGCACTCTGTAAAATGCTGCAGACAAGACCGAATCTTCTGATCTTAGATGAGCCGACGAACCATATGGATATTGTTGGAAAAGAGGCATTAGAGCGGATGTTAAGAGAGTACGAGGGAACGGTTCTTTTCGTCTCACATGACCGTTATTTTATCAGCAGGATCGCAACCGGGATTTTGGAGTTTTCAGAGAGTGGTGTGAAACAATATGCCATGAGCTATGAGGAGTATCTTGCAGAAAAACAAAAAGAGATGGAGATTTCCGGAAAAGGGCGAGGAATGTCACAGAGTGCGAGGTATGTGTCAGGAAATGATACACAAAATTCTGTGGGGAATGAGAAACACAATCAGCATCAGAGTGGCATAAAAACAGACGCAGATGTTCCTACTTTAACGGATGTGTTTGACAAAAAAACTTATTACAATCCGGGCAAAATCCGTTCAAGACTGCATCACCAGTTAGAAAAATATGAAAATATGTTAGAGGAGAGCGAAGAAAAACTCGCTGAAATAAAAATGCAGTTCATGGATCCGGAGCTTGCCAGTGACTATCCGAAGCTGATGGAACTGCAGAATGCACTTGACGCAGAGGAAAAGAACCAGGAGAGTCTGTTAGAGCGGATGCTTGAGACGGAGACCGAACTTGCGGAATTTGAGGAGGAGTGAGTATGAAATAATTGGACCAAAAGTTCTTGGATGAACTTTTGGTCCTTGTTTATATCTATATCCGTTCAAACACTGGAATATGTTCGATCGGTGCATCTGCTATAATAGTCTGACAACCCTCATAGGTTGTGCCGTCTGTTATGTTTACCCATTTTCCTGCAGGAAGATATACATCGCGTTTATTTATATCTGCGGAGAGAACCGGTGCTACAATGCTCATGTGCGGTAAAGTAACACACAGAGCTTGACAGACAGCAGCCCCCTATTCTGAGTGTCAGATACAGCTATTTTTGATAACTGTATCTGGCAATTTTATTTTGAGGGTTGACTATGAGTTTATAGATGCTATAATGTAACTGTACATTAAGTACAATCAAAAAAACGAAGGCGGTGAGTTATGGAAATCATTATAAGTAATAACGCCAACAAGCCGATATATGAGCAAATCACATCGCAGATAAAAGCAATGATAATGAGTGGAGAACTGCAAGCCGGAGACGCTATTCCCTCAATGCGTTCACTGGCAAAATCTATTCATGTTAGTGTGATTACCGTCCAAAAAGCATATGAGGATCTGCAAAGGGACGGTTTTATTGAAACAACTGTCGGCAGGGGGAGTTTTGTATCGGCACAAAACAAAGAATTTTATCAAGAAGAACAACAACGTATTGCAGAGGAACATTTACAAGCCGCCGCAGAGATTGGACGGACAAGTAATATTTCCCTTGAAAAATTGACGGAGTTGTTGGCTTTATTCTATCAGGAGGACGAATGAGCATGGAAAATATTTTAGAATTACAACAGGTTTCCAAAACATTTTCTAAGTCAAATTTTGCGTTAGAAAATGTGACTTTTTCTCTGCCGTATGGTTCTATTTTGGGTTTTGTCGGGGAAAACGGAGCCGGAAAAACTACAACGATTGGCTGTATTCTAAATACAATCGCCAAAGACAGCGGAATGGTAAAGTTGTTTGGAAAAGAAATGACAGACGCAGATACAGATATGCGGGAAAGAATAGGTGTTGTTTATGACGGAGATAATTTTCCAGCTTATTGGACAGCAGCACAATTAGCGAAAGTTATGTCAGGATTTTATAAGCAATGGGACAATATTTTGTTTCAGAAATTTTTAAAAGAATACAAATTACCTGCAAATCAAAAAATTAAGCAATATTCCAGAGGGATGACAATGAAATTAGCGATTGCGGTTGCTTTATCACACCATCCACAACTGTTAATTCTGGATGAAGCTACTGGCGGACTTGACCCTGTTGTACGCGACGAGATGTTAGATACATTCCTTGATTTCGTACAGGAAGAAGACCACTCTATTTTACTTTCTTCCCATATTACAAGTGATTTAGAAAAAGTGGCAGACTATATTACATTCATTCATAACGGAAAACTGATTATGACCGTATCGAAAAATGATTTGGTTTATAATTATGCGGTTATGCGCTGCAAGGAAAATCAATTCCTTGCATTAGATCCGGCAGATATTATTGTTTATCGGAAACGTGATTTTCAAATTGATGTTCTGGTTTCAGATTGTAAAGCAATGCAGAGAAAGTACAAAGAAATCGTGATAGACCACGTTTCTGTTGATGAAATTTTTTTGCTTTTAGTAAGGGGGGATCATGTATGAAAGGTCTTTTTAAAAGCAATTTTCTTGCTGTATGGACAAATGCAAAAATTTTTTTGCTTTTTATGTTTGCAATGGGGATTGCCGTTATCATTATTCCAGACCAGACATGGCAAATGTATTTCATAATTATTGGAATTGTCGGATTAGCAGTAAATGCAGCTACCGTTATTGGAAATGAATTTTCCTCAAAATGGGGAAAATATAAACTTACTTTGCCAGTAAAGCGGATTGATATTGTAAAAAGTTTATATATAAATCAATTATTATGGATTATGATAGGAGTGCTTTTCGTTGGCATTATAATAGCCCTATCCTATCTGTTACATGGAATTACTTTTGAACAATTTGAGGGTATCTCAGGTGTACTTGTAATAGGAATTAGTATAAGTCTTACAATGGGAGCAATATTTATTCCTATGGTTTATTTAGCGGGGGAAGATAAAACCATTGTGTTTCTTATCATATCTTTGATTTGTGCATTGGGTATTGCCACAATGCTTTTTAATATACCGTTGTTCGGGCCGTTTATTTTAATTGGTTGTTCTATATTGTTATTTATCGTGTCCTTTCCTTTGACTGTAGGTATTTTCAAGAAAAAGGAATATTAGGTGATAAAGCAAAACCAGACGAGCCAGTCAACGGTCATGATGCTAGAAATTTTCAGTGCTGATTGAAATGCTGTATGAATGATAAGATTTACAGCATGTATAGCTAGTATTTAATAGGGGTGAGAATACAGACATGAATCAATTAAAAAAGAACACAGCATACTACCATCTTCCGGGTTTGTTTGAGTTTTATGAATTATATCGTGTGTTTCTGCCATTATTCCGGGAACACAGAGAATACTTTTACGACTGGTGTGAGATAGGTTCTGTCTATGGTGCTCCGTCAGACTGTATCTGGGGTGGAGGCCGTACTTCGTTCGGGGATCACGACCCACAGGAGGTTTTTGCGTTGATGCAGGAATACGGAATCTCAGCGCGGCTTACATTCAGCAATTCCCTGCTTGGGCAGGAACATCTTTGGGATAAGAAATGCAATCATCTCTGCACTTTATTTGAGAAAAGTGAGGGTGTCAGAAATGGTGTCATTATCTATTCGGACCTGTTACTGGAATATCTGAAAAAAAATTATCCGGGATTTTATTTTGTTTCTTCCACCACCAAGGTCCTGACGGATTTTGAGCAGTTCGTAAGGGAAGTAAACAGAGATGAGTTTCTTTACGTCGTACCGGATTTCCGGTTGAATAAGGTTTTTGATAAATTAAATACATTGACAGGGGCACAGAAAGCCAAAGTGGAATTCTTATGTAATGAATGCTGCTGGTTTGGCTGTGGGGACAGGAAAATCTGCTATGAAGCTGTCAGCCGCAAAAACCTTGGAGAAAATGGCCCGGATCACCACTGTGCAGCTCCGGATGCAGGGAATGGCTATCGTTTTTCGAAGGCAATGGAAAATCCCGGGTTTATTGGAGTGGATGATATGAAAAACAGCTATCTGCCGATGGGATTTTCCAATTTTAAAATCGAAGGCAGGGGACTTGGCAGCGCCCTGATTCTGGAGTTTCTGCTCTATTATATGACAAAACCTGAGTATCAGCTGCAGGTCAGAGAGGAGATATATCTGGATAATATGCTGGATCTTTTTTAAATAAGTCCCTTTAACACTTTCTTGTTATGGTACATCATCTCATCTGCACGTTCACGCACTTTTTCTATATCGGTATCATCCGGTGTGACCAGCGCATATCCGCATGCGATTTCCACTTCAGTCGGAATGATATTCTTATTATTGAGTATCGCTACGTCCTGATGCATTTTTTGAATAAAATGTTCTATCTGAAATTCTGTTGCATCCGGTATGATGCAGCAGAATTCATCGCCGCCGATACGGTAACATTTGCCAAAACGATCAAACGCAGTCTCTATGATATGTGCCGAATTGATGATATAGGCATCCCCGGCACTGTGTCCATAGTTGTCGTTACACATCTTGAGATTATTAAGATCAAATGTAACCACCATATGATTTTTAATATCCGATTCATTATTTATAAAGTAATCATAGGCATTTCTGTTGTAGAGTCCTGTCATGGAATCATTCAGTGCAAATTGTTCGAGTTCCTCCATCCTGCGTCTTTTTTTCAAACTGGTAACAGCCTGTCTTGCGGATTCTAAACCGAGAATTATGATAAATACAAGGAAGGATGATCTTCCAAACATTCCGGAATTATTTCCTGTTTTGTAATAACCGACCATATCCACGATAGTTGCAATAATGACAAGCGTAAGAGCCATCATGCAGGCTTTCAGTTTCTGGTCTGTCTGTTTTTTTACAATCTTATATATGATAACTGCAATGAGGTAAACGAGCACCATACAAATGGAAATGTGAGTGATCCAGATGCTTCTTCGAAACTCATAGAATCCGGTAAAGTGCAGCAAACTGCAGACAACTGTCTGAAGTATACAAAGATCGCAGATGATTTTCCAGATTTTATCATCATTGATCTCAAGGAAGCTCTTTACAAACATCAAAAATGGGATAGGCATTATCATCAGAAACATAAAAGCAGCAAAAGCAGATGATCTTCTGTTTAGGAGCATCAGAGAACAAACATCTGTCTCGTTGGCGGTCCAAAGTCCAAGCAATATGGAGAAGATCCCTAGATAAAAAAGGGTTCCGTCTATATGGCTGCTGTTGTGAATAAACACCCAGTAACACGTGATAAAAAAACCGGCTAACAGAATAAATACACTCGCTATAAAAGTGGGCATAGACTGACGCAATATGCCTGTATAGATTTCATTTCCGGTTCCTATATAATATTGTTCAATTTGACCGGCTGTTTCCGGATAACAGGGTTCCAGCCTGACTATGACTGTTTCTGCATGTGTCGGCAGTTTGACAAAATTCCATACATTTCCTGTTGTATGCCCCCATATTCCACCGGAGTCATCTAATCTGTATATTTCATTGTTTTTCGTAGAAACGGTCACATGCTGATGTGAGGTAAAAAATACAAGGGAACCGTTGTTGCTTTCATTGCGGTTAATGTTAAAACTAAGCAGTACCATTCCATCATCCAGGTATTGTATTTTGTCAGGCTGACGCGCTTTGAGTTTGCTTACAGAGGCTGCATCCTGATTTGTAAATATGGTACAAAGCAGGAGCATGATAAATAATGTCAAAATTACACCTGTCAACATTTGCTGTGCGTTTTTTTCTTTATTTTGTCTTAAGTTCATCTATGATCAGATCTCCACAAATAATACTTTTACTTTATTTTACCATGTTATGGGATAATATTCTATAATATTGCGTGGATTTTTGGTGGCGTTCAAGATATAATAAGACTGCCGGGCGAAGCGAGTCAAGATACTTGTATAAGTGGCAAACGGCGAATTGGATAAATAAAGGAGCAAAAAATGTACACACTATTATTACTGTTAATTTACATGGCATTTATAAGTCTTGGCTTACCGGACTCTCTGCTTGGTTCGGCATGGCCGATCATGCATGAGGCATTTTCGGTGCCGCTGTCCTATGCGGGACTGGTCACAATGATCATCTCTGCAGGGACGATCTGTTCAAGTTTAATGTCGGAACGCCTGACAAAGAAATTTGGAACACAGATCGTTACGGTATGCAGTGTCCTGTTAACGGCAGCTGCCTTGTTTGGTTTTTCGATGTCGAGCGCATTTTACATGTTGTGCCTGTGGGCGATTCCGTATGGACTTGGCGCAGGAGCTATCGATGCGGCACTCAATAACTATGTTGCACTGCATTATTCATCAAAACATATGAGCTGGCTGCATTGTTTCTGGGGCGTGGGAACAATCATCAGCCCGTACATAATGAGCTATGCACTGACCACCTCATCCTGGCAGAACGGTTACCGCATGGTATCTTTTCTTCAGATGGGGATCACAATGATTCTGTTTGTGACACTTCCGGTCTGGAAAGTCAATAAAACGGCAGAACAGCAGGAAGAGCAGCACGAGGTGATTGGAATACGCGGTGCAGTGAAGATCAAAGGCGTACCACAGCTCTTGCTTGGATTTTTCTCTTACTGTGCATTGGAATCTACACTGATCCTCTGGTCAAGCAGTTATCTGGTCGGTGCAAAAGGTATCTCTGCGGAGCGTGCGGCGGCATATGCGGCATTGTTCTGCAGCGGTATCACGCTCGGAAGATTTTTGGCAGGATTTGTGACGGAAAAATTAGGGGATCATAAGATGATCAGGCTTGGCACAACTATTTTACTGGCTGGCTGTGCTGCAGTACTTCTGCCGATTCCGTCTGACACGGCAGCTCTGGCAGGACTTGTCGTGATGGGGATTGGATGCGCACCGGTCTACCCATCGATCATTCACGCAACACCGGCAAATTTTGGAGAGAAAAATTCCCAGGCGATCATCGGTATCCAGATGGCGAGTGCTTATGTTGGTTCTACATTTATGCCTCCGGTCTTTGGACTGATCGCAAACCATATTTCCATCACACTGCTGCCGGCCTATGTGCTGATTTTCATTGTGTTAATGTTTTTCATGGTGGAAAAGACATTCCGGCTGGTGCGGTAATAGAGAAGAAAACAAAAAATGAAGGGAGACTGTTTCACAAACCGTGAACAAAAAGATATGAGCAATTTACACACACACGACAACAAAAGAAGTTCTTTTTCCGGGAAACTGGGTTATGTACTGTCCGCCGCAGGTGCGTCCGTAGGACTTGGAAATATCTGGAGATTTCCATATCTGGCGGCAAAATATGGTGGAGGGATTTTCCTTCTGATCTATATTTTACTGGCACTGACGTTTGGATATACGATGATCATGGCTGAGTCGGCACTTGGACGCATGACAAGGAAAAGTCCGGTGGGAGCATTTCAGGCATTTGGAAAAGCCGGATGGCTGTCAGCCGGTGGATGGATCAATGCGATCATCCCGGTATTGATCGTGCCGTATTATTCCGTGATCGGCGGCTGGGTGATCAAATACCTGATCGAGTATATCAGGGGAAATGGAAAAATGCTGGCGGCAGACGGATATTTTTCGGAGTTTATCTCAGATGGAGTATCCACGGAACTCTGTTTTATCCTGTTCTGTCTGTTCACTCTGACGATCATTTACGCAGGGGTGCGAAACGGAATCGAACGTGTATCGAAATTTATGATGCCGATACTGATCGTGTTATCCGTCCTGATTGCGGTGTATTCCGTGACAAGACCGGGCGCCATGGAGGGAGTAAAATATTTTCTTGTGCCAAATGTGAAAAACTTTTCCTGGATGACGGTGGTAGCGGCGATGGGACAGATGTTTTATTCGCTGTCGATTGCAATGGGAATCCTCATTACCTTTGGATCCTATATGAAAAAAGAAACATCACTGGAAGATTCCACAAGAAATGTGGAAGTGTTTGACACGGCGATCGCTATTATGGCGGGACTGATGATCATTCCGGCGGTGTTCGCATTTTCGGGCGGCGACCCGGATACTCTGCAGGCGGGACCGGCATTGATGTTTATTACAATTCCAAAAGTGTTTGAGAATATGGGATTTGGGACAGTAGTTGGAATCTTATTTTTCCTGCTAGTACTGTTTGCAGCAGTAACAAGTTCTATCGCATTGACTGAGAGCGCGGTTTCTACCTTTGAGGATGAGCTGGGATGGAGCAGAAGAAGAGCAACGGTTTTAGTCGGAGTGATCATGATCGCGCTTGGAAGTTTATCTTCACTGGGATATGGACCGTTAGTAGGCATTAAAATTATCGGCATGCAGTTTTTGGATTTCTTTGATTTTCTGACGAACTCTGTGATGATGCCGATTGCGGCAATGCTCACAAGCCTGTTTGTATCGAGAATCGTCGGAATGAAGCGGATGGAAGATGAGATCATGCACGGAGAGAGCACATTCCGCAGGAAAAAGATTTTTATTGTGATGATCAAATATCTGTGCCCGGTCTTTGCACTGATCATACTGATCAGTTCCGTGGCAAATGCATTTGGCTGGATTGCAATGTAAAAAGGAGAAACAAATTTTGAATTTATATCAGACACTCAAACACTATTTTGGATACGACACCCTCCGCCCCGGTCAGCAGGACTTGATGGAAGGCATCTTAAATGGCAGCGACGTCCTCGGCATCATGCCGACCGGCGCCGGAAAATCACTCTGTTATCAGGTTCCGGCACTGATGCTTCCCGGTATCACAATCGTGATCTCACCGCTCATCTCCCTGATGTCTGACCAGGTCAAGGCACTGAACCAGGCAGGCGTACATGCGGCATACATCAACAGCTCACTGACGGAAAATCAGATCCGGGCGGCGCTTTTGTATGCGGCACAGGGACAGTACAAGATCATCTACGTCGCGCCGGAGCGGTTAAATACCATGCGTTTTTTAAATTTTGCATGCCGGGCAGACATTTCGATGGTGACAGTGGATGAGGCACACTGTATTTCCCAGTGGGGACAGGATTTCAGGCCAAGCTATTTAGAGATTGCAGATTTTCTTGCAAGACTGCCGAGACGCCCTGTGGTCAGCGCATTTACGGCGACAGCGACCGAGCGCGTCAAACAGGATATCACGGGAAGTCTGCACCTGCAGAATCCGGTGACTGTCGTGACCGGGTTTGACCGGCCGAATCTTTTCTTCCGTGTCGTAAAGCGAAAAGGTGGAAAAGAGACGGACAACAGCATTTTAAATTATGTCAAAAGGCATGAGGATGAGAGCGGGATCATCTACTGTGCGACAAAAAAGAATGTGGACAGTGTCTGTGAACTTTTATTGCAGCACGGCATTCTGGCAGGGCGGTACCATGCGGGGCTTTCTTTGGAAGATCGGAAAGAGAGTCAGGATGATTTTACCTATGACAGGATCCGTGTGATGGTTGCGACCAACGCATTTGGAATGGGGATCGACAAATCCAATGTGCGTTATGTGCTCCATTATAATATGCCGCAAAGCCTTGAATATTATTATCAGGAGGCGGGAAGAGCCGGGCGCGACGGGGAGGAAGCGGAGTGTGTGCTTTTCTTTTCCAAACAGGATATCATGATCAACAAACGGCTGCTTGACTATAAGGCGACAGAGGGCGGATATACGTCGGGGGATCCGGCAGTCCGGGCAAATGAACAGCGGAAACTGAATCAGATGATTCACTACTGTGAGACAGATGAGTGTCTGCGCCAGTATATCCTGAACTATTTTGGGGATCACAGTCCGTGCATCTGTGAAAAATGCAGTAACTGTGTTGTGCCAGAGGACGAGGCGGAGGAAAATTATATCGAGACCGGACGTGCAAAGAAAAAGACAGCAGAACTTGCAGATTTAACGAAAGAAGGGCAGGAGCTGTTTGAGAAACTGCGCAAATGCCGGTCAGAACTTGCTGCAAAACAGGGTGTGCCGCCGTTTATCATCTGTTCTGATAAGACGTTGAAAGATATGTGTGCCAGATGTCCGGCAGATAAAACACAGATGGCGGATGTATACGGAATGGGTGCACAGAAGATTGCAAGCTACGGGGAAAGTTTTGCAGAGATCATCCGGATGTTTTTGCAGACACATGAATCCGGAAATATGACGACAGGAAAGACAGAAGGAGCTGCGGTAGTAGAAATTGTGTCGAAGCCCCCGGCGGGAAAAAAGAAACAGCCGTTTTATATTGCACCGGAAAAATTAGATCAGGTAACGTTTTCTGACGCCTGCATGGTATCGGAACTGACCGACCGGATCAATGCGCTCTGTGAGGAAAAAGACCGCAAAAAGCTGACGGCTGCTTTTGTCAATGATCTGCTCGTACAAAAAGGCTATTTGAAGGAAGAGGAACAGGACGAAACCCGCATCAGACGTGTGACCGAAAAAGGCATTGCAGCGGGAATATGCGAAGAGGAAAGACGGTCAAAATTTGGCGGCGGGCATTATTATGCACTGATCCACACGAGGGAGAGTCAGGAAATGATCGTGGCGGAGCTGAAAGCATATTTTACTGATTTTCCATCCGGTTCAGCTCCGGCAGAACTGTAAACAGCATTGTGATAAAACACAGACTGCCACCGATCACATTTGATACGGGTTCTGCAAGAAATACGCCGTCCGTTCCCATGTGGAAAGTGTATGGCAGAAGATAGGTCAGCGGTACAACGATAAACACCTTGCGCAGCAGGGAAAAGAAGATCGCCTGTTTCCGTTTGTTTAAAGATTTGAAAACAGTCTGACCGATATACTGCAGATCCATAAAGATAAATGCAGCAAAATACAGTTTTAATGCGGGAACGGCATCTGCTGACAGTGCTGTATCCGAACTGAAAACACTAATTAAATATTCCGGGGCGAGAATGATCACGCTCCACATGAGGCCGGTATAGACGAGCGCCATAAGAGCCATCGTGATGCCGGCTTTTTTGACGCGCGTGGGGCGGAGGGCACCATAGTTGTAGCTTATGATTGGGGAGGAACCTTCCGTGATCGCATAGATCGGAGTTTCCACCATCTGGCGGACACTTGAGACAATTGTCATGACAGAGACGTACACATCGCCACCGGTGACGGAGAGTACATGATTGCAGCAGATGGAGACGAGACTGTTGGTGAGCTGCATGATAAAACCGGATGTACCGAGGCTGATGATACTTTTCGCGAGAGGAATGCAGGAGGAAAGTTCATTTTTTCGAAGCAGGCGGACTTTGATCTCCGCTTTGCGGCGCAGAAAATGAAACACAAACAGTGCAGATAAAATCTGTGACAATACAGTGGCGACCGCTGCACCGTTTACGCCCAGATGGAAGGTAAAAATAAAGAGCGGATCCAGGAGAATGTTTGCGATTGCACCGATTGCCACGGAAAACATCCCGGTTGTGGAATACCCCTGTGCATTGATAAAAGGGTTCATGCCGGTAGCAATCATGGATGGAAGTGTACCGAGCAGATACAGCATCATATAAGGTCTGGCAAAAGTCAGAGCATTTTTTGAGGCACCAAAAAGAATGAGAAGCGGTTTTGCAAAGAGAAGACCGGTTCCCATCAGGAGGAGTGCACTGGCACATACCATGGAAAAAGAGGTATTTAAGATCCTGTTTGCCTGTTCTTTATCACCTTTCCCACGGTTGATCGAAAAAAGCGGTGCGCCGCCGCTCCCGAACAGATTGCTGCATGCCGTGATGATCATAATAAGCGGAAAACAAAGTCCGACTGCGCCAAGAGCCGTGGTTCCGATATCCGGGATTCGCCCGATATAAATGCGGTCTACAATGTTATAGAGCAGACTTAAAATCTGGGCTGCCAGCATAGGCAGTGCAGCGCTTAATATATTTTCTGTGACGGTTCCGTTTTCAAAATCAATGCGTTTCATGGTAATCCTCATTTTTGTGAAAAATTTAATTCTTGAAAACCAGTATAGCATAAATTATAATATATAAAAAATATTTATTTTATATCATAAAACAATATTTTTTATATATACTGACAAAAACAGGAGAGGAGGGAAACATGGAAATCAGACAGTTGGAATATTTTCGTGCAGTGGTGGAAGAGGGAACGGTGAGTGGTGCTGCGAAAGTTCTTAAAATGACACAGCCACCGGTCAGTTATCAGATGAAAATGCTTGAAGAAGAACTTAATGTACAGCTTTTTTTTCGTGGAACAAAGAAAATTACATTGACAGAAGCTGGAAAGGTGTTGTATGCAAGGTCTGGCAGTATTTTAAAAATGTTAGATGTTACAAAGCGTGAGGTGGTCAAGGCAAGCCAGTCTGCAACGATACATATTGGTATTACACCATCTACGGTTCTGATGATGTCAGAATATATTGAGAGGTTTTCAAAACAATATCCGGGGATTCATTTTGATATTCATGAGGGATCGACATTCAATTTAAAAGAACAATTAGAAAAGCACATGATAGATATCACAACACTGCGTACGCCGATCACGCTGAACGGTTGTAAGACAAAGAGGCTGATTCGGGAAAAACTGGCTGCCGTGGCAGCAGATGGATATGAGGGAATAGAGGGATTCAGGAAAAAGGATGGATCACAGATTAGTTTGAGAGAATTGTCAAAGGAACATCTGATATTATCACACCGGTATCGGAATTATATTATTTCAGCGTTTGAGGCTGTTGGACTGACCTGCGATATCTATTATGAATGTGAGGATGCAAGAACAGCGATGACAATTGCAGAAAAAGGGATTGGAGTGGCAATTTTGCCAGAGTCCATGCGTGTGTCTGACTCGATGAGTGTTTATGGCATTACGGACGCTGATCTTACAACCGAGATATTGTTAGCATGGCGCGAGGAACGTTTGCCGGCAGAAGTGGAAGCATTTATTAAGGAAATGGAATTCGAGGAGGATTAACATGACGAAAGAAGAAAAAATTGCACGTTACAGTAAATTGAATCAGGAAGTGGTACCGGGGAAAATTGTATGCGCAGGTTCCTCACTGATGGAGATGTTTCCGGTCGAAAAATTTATTGACGAAGACCATCTGGATATCACGGTCTATAACCGTGGAATCGGCGGTTTTATCACAGACGAGCTGCTTGAAAATGTAGATGTCTGCATCCTGGATCTAAAGCCGTCCCGCCTTTTTATCAATATCGGGACAAATGATCTGAGTGATCCTGCGATATCCATCGACCGGATGATCGCAAACTATGACAGGATACTTTCCATTGTAGAAAACAAACTGCCTGATATTGAAATTTATATGATGGCATATTATCCGATTAATTATGAAGCAGCAGCCGAGGAGATGAAACCATGTCTGCGTGTCCGCACGAACGGGAAAATTGCGATGGCAAATAAGGCAGTGCAGGAGCTTGCGGAAAGACATCATGCAAAATATATAGATATCAATGATCCGTTAAAAGACCGGGATGGAAATCTCAAAGCAGAGTATACGATTGAGGGAATGCATATCAAGGAAGAAGGCTACCGTGCGATCTTTGATCTGTTTATGGGGTATGCAAAAGAGCCACGATGGAACGTCTGAAATATAGTTTGTCTTGTATGCAGGTCATAAAGATACATAGTCTTTTGCTTCCTCTGTGACAGTTTCGTATGCGAAAAGAATCATTTTCAAAAGATTTTGGCTCTGCAATCCAGCAGAATGTATCAGCCATTCGAAATAGCGTTGTCGTGTGAAAATAAATGTGTTAAAATATTCTAATTCACGACAATAGTTCTGGCAGGGATTTATGCAGCCGGTTGTTGCACAATTGAGGTAATGGTTCGGGATAGAAGAGGAAAAGCATGAATAAAAAAAACATAAAAGCCGTAATTTTTGATATGGACGGCACACTGATCGATACGGAAAAATATTACCGCATGTTCTGGCCAAAGGCACTGGCGCATTTTGGGTATGAAATGACGGATGAACAGGCACTTACCATGCGGTCGCTTGGGCAGCCATATGCACCACAGCATTTAAAAGAAATGTTTCATGATCCGGATCTGGATTATACGGCGATACGAAATTATCGCAAGCAGATCATGGGAGAGTGTCTGAAAAAAAATGGAATTGAGATCAAAAAAGGTGCAATCGAACTTCTTGATTATTTAAAGGCACAGGGTATTCGCCGTGCAATCGCGACGGCGACAGATCAGGTGCGTACGGAACAGTATTTAAAGCAGCTTGGTCTTTACGGTTATTTTGATCAGATCATCTGTGCAACGATGGTGGAACATGGAAAGCCTTCACCGGATATCTATCAGTATGCATGCAGACAGCTTGCACTTTTGCCGAATGAATGTATGGCGGTTGAGGATTCCCCAAACGGTGTATGCAGTGCTTATGATGCAGGCTGTAATGTTGTGATGGTGCCGGATCAGACCGAACCGGATGAGACACTGCGTGGGAAACTGGCAGCGAGGGTGGATTCGTTAGATGAGATCATAAAGCTGTTTGAGAAATTCCCCGGTCTGACAAAGGAAGACGAGGAGCATCAGCTCAGTAAAATCATAGAGATCGCGCAGGATAATTTAGATCATGCGAAAGAAGATATCCGGAAGATCAATGAAGATCTTGCCGATCTCCTCGAAGTCTACGATGCAAAGGATAAGGAAGGACTGGCACTCTGGAACAATGCGACTGCGAGGTTAAAAGAGGAAGAACGGGAACTGGTGCGCTATGAAAAGGCACGTAAGAAGCCATATTTTGGGCGCATTGATTTCAGGGATCCAAAGGCGAAAGCGGATGAGACTTTTTATATTGGAAGAGTCGGCATCACGGACAGCAGCTCTGATCCGGTTGTGCTCGACTGGAGAGCACCGATCGCATCAGTATACTATGAGAGCAGGATGGGAACGTGCCAATATACCGTGAGTTCTGAGGGAACATTTGAGATTGATCTGAAACGCAAGCGCACTTACGAGATTGAAAATGACCGGTTAAAAGATTTCTTTGATTCGGATGTGGTCGCCAACGATGAACTGCTGACAAAATACCTTGCCAAAAATAAAAAGGCAGTTTTGGGCGAGATCATTGCGACGATCCAGAAAGAGCAGAACCTCATTATCCGCCGTTCACCGAAAACAAACATCATTGTGCAGGGTGTCGCTGGTTCCGGAAAAACGACGGTGGCGATGCACCGCATTTCCTATATTCTATATAATTATAAAGATGATTTCCGCCCGGAGGACTTTTATATTATAGGAAGCAACCGGATTCTTTTGAATTATATCACAAGTGTTCTGCCGGAACTTGATGTGTATGGAATCCGTCAGATGACGATGGAGCAGCTTTTCATCCGCCTTTTGTATGAGGATTGGGGCGAGACGCGGTTTTCTTACCACAATATCGACAAGACAGATGCAAAAAACAGCATCAGGGGCGGCACGGCGTGGTTTCTGGATTTAGAAAAATTCTGCCAGAACTATGAGAATCAGTCGATCGCAAAAGAAGACATTTATATGGAAAAGACTGGAAATCTCCTGTTATCAAAGGAGCAGATCGGACGTTATTTAAAAAATAATCCGAAAGTTTCCATGCAGAGCAAGATACTCATGTTAAATGAGATTTTGTATGCAAAATATGAAAATGAGGTTTCCGGGAAGTCCGTGACTTTTCCGCCAAAAGAGAAAAAGATTTTAGACAAAAAATACGCGTCTTATTTTGGGGATGGAAAATGGAGAGAATCTGTATTTACTTTTTACAGAGAATTTTTACTTGCGCAGCAGGAGGCAGGAAAAGAAGTCGATGTGTCGGAAAACTCGTTTGATGTCTATGATCTTGCGGCACTTGCATATATTTACAAGAGGATCAAAGAGACGGATCCGGTGCGTGAGGCGAGCCATGTAGTGATTGATGAGGCGCAGGACTTTGGCATGATGTCATACAGATGCCTGCATTACTGTCTGTATGACTGTACTTACACGATCATGGGTGATACATCCCAGAATATTCATTTTGAGTATGGTTTAAACGACTGGGAAGAGTTGAAAAAACTGATTTTGACAGGGACATTTGATGCGTTCGGACTTCTTAGGAAAAGTTACCGCAACACGGTGGAAATTTCTGGGTTTGCAAATGAAATTCTGCGTCATGGAGATTTTTCCATTTATCCGGTAGAGCCGATTATCCGTCACGGAAATCCGGTGCAGACGGTGGCATGTCCGGATGAAAATCAATTGCTGGCAGATACCGTCACCACGATCAAAAAATGGCAGCAGGACGGTTATGAGACGATCGCTGTGATCTGTCGTGATGAGGCGGAAGCGGCACAGGCTGCGGAAGAACTAAAGAAATATGTAAAAATTGTAGAAACAGATCTGGAAAAAGCCGAGTTCGGGGATGGCGTCATGGTGCTTCCTGTCTCCTACACGAAAGGACTTGAATTTGATGCTGTGCTGCTGTTTGATCCGACGCAGGAAAAATACCCGTCGGATAACGGGCATGTCAAACTTCTGTATGTGGCTGCGACCCGCGCACTGCATGAACTTGTGGTTTTGTACCGTGGAAAACTGACCGGGATCCTTGCCGACAAAGTCCCGGAAGGAAAACATATGAAAGAGTTTACGGCAGAAACACTGACCAAAGCAGCGGAATTTGAACGGGTGCAGCACACGGAAAAAGAGATCGAACAGCAGCGCAGGATCGAGGGCGCAAAGGATATGGCAGAGCGCGAGTATATCGGTCCGAAGCGCATTGTCATTAAAACGCAGGGGAAAGAGAATGAGGCTGAGACAAGAGGAAAAACATTGACAGGGCAGAAAATGGCATCTGCCTATAAGAGAGCTGTGGCAGCGCCAGTCAGAAAAGCAGCAGACAGCTCTGGAAAAAACGAAGGAAACCATACGGAGGAAATCATTATCTCTCCCTATGAATTTGGCGCGATCCCGGACAATGCGATCCTCCGTGTCAAAGGTCACTCCCGAAACAATTTTGCCATCAAATGGATCAAAAAGACGAAAAGCTATGTGGAACTTTCCAGCATGTACGGACTTTTACGCATCACGCCGATTACACCGGAGGTGATCCGGGTCAGTTTCGTGAAGGGTGTCACGGAAAAAATTGGCGATACCGCATGGAAAGGAAAGGCGGATACAGCATTTTTATGGAATGCAAAGGAATCCAAAAAACTGGTGGAAATCGCAACGGAAAAAGTTACCGTGCGCATTGCAAAAAATAATGGAGCGGTCTGTTTTTACAATGAGAAAAAGCAACTGTTGCTTGCGGAAAAAGCGGAGAAGCCAAGGTTTCAGGAAGGCAGATGTAACTGGACATTTTTTGACTGGGAAAAGTCCGAACATTTGAAAGCAAAGGGACTGCTTGCCGCTGATTTTATGGATGTGACAGCAAAAGCAAAATACATTTCCTATGGTGGGAAAAAGTTAAGAATGCCGCTTATTTTATCAGAGAAAGGATACGGGCTTGCCATTGCATCGAAAGGAACTGTGCTGTTTTGTGGGATACGGACTTTTGGACCTTATATCATGGCAGAGGGGAGTCAGAGCGATTATTATTTTATCAGCGAAAAGAACCGTGAAAAATTGGTTGAGATCTACCAGAGAACATTGACTTTACGCTACTGTTCACAGGCAGGCATTTTCTGAACTGAAAATGCCGTATGATACAGTGGTGGCAGCAGATTTTGCCGATTTGGAATGCGAAGCATCGGCAAAATCCGTTACTGGAACGAGGTACGAGTGAACAGTAACGACTTTATAACTGAAGATTTAAACATGATACGGATATTGATTGAATCAGAAAAGCAGGTTGTTTTATAATGGAGTGGATAAGAAAGAATAGGAGATCAGTGTGCAAAACTTGTTTTCATTAGAAAGCAGCGCAGGAAAGGGAGTTTAAATGAATATAAAAAATTTAGAAAACAACGCAAGAAAATATGTGAGCAGTCTTGGAAATTTTCATGTATTAGAGTATCAGTCAGACGCCTCCGTTGCGCCGGAAAATGCGAGAAATGAGTACTTTATGAGTAAAATGGGTGTCCGCAGACGCCAGATCGTTATTGAACTAAACGGAAAAGAGTCTGCCATTATCCAGGCGGGCAGCATGCAGTGGATGGCAGGTCATGTGAAAGCAACCACAGGGATCAAGGGAGTCGGTGACCTTGTCGGCAAGATGGTCAAAGGTGCAATCACAAAGGAGACAGCGGTTAAACCGGAATATGTCGGCAACGGCATTCTGGTGTTAGAACCTACCTATAAATATCTGATCTTAGCGGATGTCGGATCCTGGGGTGAAAAGGGCATGACGATCGAGGATGGCATATTTTATGCCTGTTCCGGAACCGTAAAAAACAAGCTGACGGCGCGGAAAACAATTTCATCGACCGTGCTTGGCAAAGAAGGATTTTTCAACTTAAGTCTGGTCGGGGAAGGTGTCGCAGCATTGGAGAGTAACGTGCCGTATGAAGAACTGATTGAGGTAGAACTTGACAATGATGAATTAAAAATTGACGGAAATCTTGCAGTCTGCTGGTCCTCTGGTCTGGAATTTACTGTGGAGAGATCGACAAAAACGCTCGTGGGTTCGGCCGTCAGCGGTGAGGGACTTGTCAATGTGTACCGTGGAACCGGAAAGGTTCTTATGAGTCCGGTCGCACCGACTGCGTCACTCTATGAGGCAACACATACGGTGGAGGCAAAGCCAGTGGCAGAAAAGTATGAGGCAGAGTAGAAGTGAAAGTTATACTGCCAGAATAAAGATGGAGGAAACACATGATTACCGGAGAATTACGAAATAAAATAGACAGAATATGGGAAACATTCTGGACAGGAGGAATTACAAATCCGTTAGATGTCATAGAGCAGTTTACATATTTGAAAGTTGAAGTCCAAAAATCTCTTGATGAAACTCAAACACTATTTGAAAGTCTGATGCAGAAATATTTTGGATAGAGGGGGAGAAACACTATGGCGAAAATGACAGTTTATCATGGTGGTTATACACCTGTTGAAACCCCGGAAATCCGCATAGGACGCAATACAAAAGACTTTGGCATTGGTTTTTATTGTACGATCATAAAAGAGCAGGCGCAGAGGTGGGCAAGACGTTATGATACGAAAATTGTGTTGATTTATGATGTGCGTTTAAATCAGGATTTAAACATCAAAGAATTTCGTGAGATGACGGATGAATGGCTGGATTTTATTATTTCGTGCAGAAGTGGGAAAGTACACGATTACGATATAGTGATCGGTGCAATGGCAGATGACCAGATTTATAACTATATTTCCGACTATATGGATGGCACGATTACAAGAGAACAATTCTGGGTATTGGCAAAATTCAAATATCCAACGCATCAAATCACGTTTTGTACGAAAGAGGCATTAAAATGTCTGGAATATAGAGGTTACGAGGAGGTAACATTGTAATGATCGGAGAAGGGCGCGAAGATCAAAAGGACAATGATTTATTTTTTGTATGTGGTCTGATTGATTATATTGCAAGAAAAACAAAAAACAAGAGGGCTGATATTGTAAACTGGCTTGGCAAAGAACGGCTGCAGAAAATCTATGAGCTGGCAGATATTTATCATTGTGACAATATTGACAGGGTATGTGAAGATTTTGTGGAAGAAGCGAAGATCCCGAATGGAACCTTTGATAATGTAGCAGATTGCAGATACGTGATTCCCTCACATTGGGATATTGCAAAAGTATATAAACGTTTGATCAAACAGGTGGCACAGGAAAAACAAATAGATATAATGGATGCATTGATAAAAGTATATAATTCGTTTCTAAGTCCGAAAATTGATGATTATAACAGTAGTCTTTATTACGAAAATCCATCTTATTTACTGGAGTGTTATATAGAAAATACAATTCTTTAATTTGATAAATAATAGTTTCGTTTGCACGCTGTCAGAAATACGTGCCTTAGTTAAGGTAGCTAAAAGTAGAGGATAATGTTATACTATGCATTATAGGAACATGGAAATCAAGAAACAGACACAAGAATTTATGATAGCATCATATTATTTTTGTCTGCAAACATAGAAAGAAACTAGTGGTATCAAAGCAGGTATCAGACGATATAAAACAGTTTTTTATGAGATATGTCAGAAAAACAATGTCTTTCATATAATGAATAGACAGAAGGAAGGAGACAGTTAAGATGTTAGAAATGAATGAATTGGATTCTATGTGTGGAATTTCAGATGATGAATTAACAGAGCGTTTTAAAGAGGCTATTCGGATTGATAATGAGATAAAAAAAATAAAAGGTGTTCCAATTGCAGGCTATGATGTTGAAAAAAAGACGGCTTTTTTAGAGTATCCGGATGGAAGGAGAAAATATGCCTCAGTATAGGGAAAAGTTTCCA
Organism: Roseburia sp. AM23-20; assembly: GCF_003470905.1. Lineage (NCBI taxonomy): Bacteria > Bacillati > Bacillota > Clostridia > Lachnospirales > Lachnospiraceae > Roseburia > Roseburia sp. AM23-20. The sequence goes on along the minus strand of NZ_QRHS01000007.1, from coordinate 118,409 downwards.
GAAATAATTGTATTTGCAGGACCTAATGGTAGCGGAAAATCAACTATTACAAAGATGGTAAAAGTTATTGAACCGTATATTAATGCAGATGATATAAAAAGAACAAACTATTGTTCTGATCTTGAAGCAGTGCAATTGGCTGAAAAGATGAGAGAACAGGCGATTGTTAATCATAATAGCTTTACTTTTGAAACAGTTATGTCAACGGACAGAAATCTGGAATTATTGAAAAAAGCGAAAGAGAAAGGGTATTTTATTCGATGTATATACGTGTTGACTGCTGATGTAAATGTTAATATATTACGTGTGGAGTCTAGAAAGGCGTTAGGTGGACATGGGGTACCGGAAGATAAAATTCGTTTCAGATACTCGAAAGCGTTAAAACTTATTCCAGAATTAGTTCAAGTTGCAGATATAATGCATATTTATGATAATACATCTGTCCCGTATAGGATTTTTAAAAAAAGAAAAACAGAGTATTTTATATGGGAAAATAATAATTGGAGTGAGGAAACAATAAAAAAATTAGTTGGTTTACAGTAGAAAAGAACCTGTGTAATTTCTTAAATTGCATAGGTTTGTTTTATAAGTCTGAAAAACGTAAATAATAAATTAAATTTTGACAGTGATGTTGGCGCAGGATGTTGGTACGAAAGGAAAAGAGTACCAACATGGATGAAAAATTAGTATGCATATTAAATGAAATGGCAGATTTTTTAAGTATTGCGCAAATGAAAAAATTGCAGGAAGTATTACTTAAAAACTTATCCAGTGAAACACCGCAGAGAGAGCAGACATCCAATGAAACATATTTAAAAATGTTTATAGATGCAAAGCAGATCGAAGGATGTTCAGAGCGGACGCTGCAATATTATAAAATGACAGTGGAACATTTGCTTGCAACTTTAGATGTTCCGGTTCGAAAAATGACAACCGATGAGATCCGAAGTTATCTGGCAAATTACCAGCAGCGTAATAATTGCAGTAAGGTTACGGTTGATAATGTGCGTAGAAATATATCTAGCTTTTTTTCATGGTTAGAGGAAGAGGATTATATTTTAAAAAGCCCTATGAGACGAATACATAAAATTAAAACAAAACAGTCTGTGAAAGAGACAATTTCTGATGAAATGATTGAAAAACTCCGTGATAACTGCGAATGTGCGAGGGATTTAGCGATGATTGATCTTCTGTATTCAACCGGAATTCGTGTCGGAGAGCTGGTAAGATTGAATATCTCAGATATTGATTTTGAAGAAAGAGAATGTATCGTTTACGGAAAAGGAGATAAGGAGCGCAGAGTTTATTTTGATGCAAAAGCAAAACTGCATCTGCAAAATTATATCAATAGCCGCCATGACGATAATCCGGCATTATTTACAACTTTAGATGCTCCGTATGATAGATTAAAAATCAGCGGCGTGGAAATACGGGTGCGTGAGCTTGGCAGAAAAATCAGCATGGAGAGAATACATCCGCATAAGTTCCGACGAACGATGGCAACGAGGGCGATTGATAAGGGAATGCCGATTGAACAGGTACAGAAAATTTTGGGACATTCTCAGATAGACACGACGATGCAGTATGCAATCGTAAATCAGAATAATGTAAAAACAGCACATCGGAAGTATATTGCATAGACATATACATATGATGGTAACGGGGGAAAATAAATGGACAAAGTAATTGTATATCATGGCAGCAATGTTGTGGTTCCAGAACCTAAAATTATGATTAATGGACATTATAAAGATTTTGGATATGGATTTTATTGTACCAATATAAAGAAACAGGCAAAAAGATGGGCATTAACAAAACGTGGAGAATCTATTGTAAATATATATTCATATTCGGATATATCATCTCAGGAAGCAAAAATTTTTTCGGAAATGACGGAAGAGTGGCTTCAATTTGTTGTGGATTGTAGAAGAGGAATTGAGCATAATTATGATATTGTGGAAGGACCGATGGCTGATGACCAGATATGGGATTATGTAGAAGACTATATGGCAGGAAATATAAAAAAATCTGCTTTTTGGGAATTGGTAAAATTTAAATATCCGACGCATCAAATTGTATTTTGCACAGAGCAATCGCTAAGAATGCTGCAGTTTGAAGGGAGCGAAAATGTATGACAAATAAGTATTTTCCAGATGAAGAAATTCAAAAGAATGATTTATATTTTATATGTTATATGATTGAACGGGTGGCAAGAAAAATTCATCAAAAGAACCGTTATGTTGTAAATAGGATCGGAAAAGATGAATTATACCACTTGATTAGTGTGGCAAATGTACTTCATGCAGAAAATCCAAAAGATGTAGAGGATGACTGGATTGCAGCTTATCAGTTAAAAAAAGGCGATTTTGATATTGCGGATGTGAATAAAGAATTAGTGAGACAGATCCCATCGGCAATGCAGATGGGAAAAGTATATCAGCGTTTGATTGTCGATACGGCTCTTTGGAATGAAAATTATGTTGATGGAATATGCAGGGTTTATAATAATGATATTTGTGATATAATAGATAATTATAATTGTAGCGCATATTACGAGCCATCCTATATTATTGCCAGAGCATATCAGAATGGCGGTTTTTAAGGGAGTAAATAAGGTATTTTATCTCACAATCTGATCCCATAAATTCGGATTTGCAGGGCTGCGAACAGCCCGCGGAGGAATGATGTAGATGGAAATGATGTATGTGGAAGATTGTTGTGAAATACTTGATTCAATGAGAGTACCTATTACAGCATCGGATAGAGAAGAGGGAGAATATCCTTATTATGGAGCAAATGGTATTCAAGACTATGTTGCTGATTACATTTTTGATGATGAACTTGTTTTACTAGCTGAGGATGGTGGAAACTTTGGTTCAAAAGAGAGACCTATTGCTTATAGAGTTTCTGGAAAATGTTGGGTTAATAATCATGCTCATGTATTAAAACCAAAGGTGGGATTAAATGTAGATTACTTATGTTATTCACTTATGTTTTATAAGGTTGATGGAATGATAAATGGTGCAACGAGACAGAAATTAACGCAAGCTGCAATGTGCAAAATGAAAATTCCTTTACGAACATTAGAAGAGCAATCACATATTGTTGATGAATTGAATCGAATAGTAAAAATAAAGAAACTGCGGCAACTGGAATTGGAAATATTAGACAACCTCATCCAAGCCCGATTTGTCGAGATGTTTGGTGATCCAAAACTTAACGATAAGGGATGGAATGCGGGTATTATATCCGACTATTATGAAGTTAAAGGTGGTAAGCGTATTCCTAAAGGTATGGGATATGCTGATGGTGCAACTGCTCATCCATATCTGAGAGCAACAGATATGAAAAACGAGACTATTCTTGATGATGATATTCATTATATTGATGAAGAAGTGTATGAGCATATCAAAAGATATACGGTCAAAAGTGGCGATATTTATTTGACTAATGTTGGTGTAAATCTTGGTATGGCGGGAGTTATTCCAGAAAAGTATGATGGTGCAAATTTGACTGAAAATGCAGTTAAGTTAGTTCCTAAAACAGAGAAGGTCATAGATGGCGTTTTTTTTGCTCATTACATTAATTCACCAGGTATTCAGGATTACATTAACGAGAGAAAAATGTCTGTTGGTGTACCTAAGTTGGCTATTTTTAGAATAGAAACTATGCCTTTATTATTACCACCGATGGATATACAGATGCAGTTTATTGAGTTTCACAAACAAGTCAACAAATTGAAACTTGCAACCTCCCCACAAACCACTCTCGCTGCTTGATATTAAAATTGTAATACTAACATCATCATCCAACAATAAATAAACGAAAAAGGACTTAATCACTATCCACACAAGAAAAAGGAGCATCAGCCATGGAAACTAATTTTGATTATCTTTTAGAAAAAGAAGAGTATTCCGATTTTGCAAAACAGGCGATAGAGGCAGAAAAGAGCATCAGCATATCGCCTGCGACATGTGCGATTCTCTCCAGAAGAGCGTTAGAACTCGCGGTTCGATTTGTGTTTTCCTATGATGCGGAACTGACACTTCCGTATCGGGATAATGTGTCGAGTCTGATCCATGAGCCTACATTTCGCAGCATCATTGAACCAAGACTGTTTCCGATGCTGAAATATACGATCCATCTTGGAAATGTCGCAGTCCATACGAACAGTAATATCAAAAGAGATGAGGCAGTCATAGCCCTGCGTGATCTGTTTGAATTTTGTGACTGGATTGATTATTCCTATTCGAAAGAATATACGGAACGTTTTTTTGATGAGTCTATACTGCCATCCGGGGATGAAAAAAGGGTAAAAGCGGAGGAGTTAAGACGTTTATATGAGAGTCTGTCCAGCAAAGATAAAAAATTAGAAGAAATTTGCAGGGAAAATGAGCAGCTGCGAAAACAGATGCAGGCACAGCGTACACTTCACAGCCAGACCAGAGAGTTCCATGTAGATGAGATCAGCGAGGCAGAGACGCGAAAGAGATATATCGATGTGGAATTACAGAGAGCAGGATGGATTATGGGACGGAATTGTACGGAGGAGGAACCGGTTACCGGTATGCCCAATGCCTCAGGAAATGGCTTTGTGGATTATGTTTTATGGGGAAAAGACCATTTGCCGTTGGCAGTGGTAGAGGCAAAAAAAGCATCGGCAGATCCAATCGTTGGAAGCCAGCAGGCAAAATTATATGCGGACTGTCTGCAGAATCAGTATAAGCAGCGTCCACTGATTTTTACCACAAATGGATTCGAAATTTTTTATACAAATGATAATGAGGGATATCCAAGGCGTGAGGTGTCCGGTTTCTTTACGCAGGAAGAATTACAGATTGAGATAGACAGAAGAAAGTTAAGAACTCCGTTAGAAAACATTGAAATTCGGGATGATATTACAAACCGTCCTTATCAGAAAGAAGCGGTAACAGCAGTCTGTGATGCAATTGCAAAAAAGCATCGGAAGATGCTGATCGTGCTATAATGGTCTCATAAATTAAGACACTTTTCAGGACAGATTTTAATGAATCTGATATACTAAAACCAGTATGAAAGAGAGGATTCATTATCATGTCCAGACAAAGAAGAAATTTTAGTGCAAAATTCAAATCAGACCTTGTGATCGAACTGTTAAAGGGTGAGAAGGATCTCAATACCCTGGCAGTTGAAAATAATATTCAGCCAAATCTGCTCCGAAATTGGAAGAAAGAGTTCCTCGATAATGCATCCGTTGTGTTTGATGACAAGCGTGAGGAAAAACTTAAAGAAAAGCTTGCCGAAGAGCGCAAGGAAAAATCGGAGTATGCCAAAAAGGTTGGTCAGTTAACCATGCAGGTCGACTGGCTCAAAAAAAAATCTAAAGAAATTTGCGGATCTGACTACGAGAGTAAATTTAGTCCAAAACCTTTTGACGACTAAGGAATTACCCATTTCTGTCGGAGCAAAGCTGCTTGATATCAACCGTACAAGCATTTACTACAAGGGGATGCCTGTATCAGAAGCCGAACTTGCCTGCAAAGAGATTATTGATCATCTTCATACCTATAACCCTGCATGGGGTGCAAGACAGATGTCCGCACAGCTGAAGGCACGTGGTTATCATGTCGGTCGACGCAAAACCAGACGTTACATGAATGAAATGGATATTTATCCGATTTATCCAAAGATGAACCTTTCCAAGCGGATGCAACAGGCGAAGGTGTGTCCTTATCTTCTTCGTAATGCTGTCATTGACAAGCCGAATCAGGCATGGTCAATTGACATTACATATATTCCAATCAAGCGTGGATTTCTGTACCTGACCGCTGTGATTGACTGGTACAGCCGCTGTATCGTTGGTTGGGAAGTAGATGACACACTTGATACCAGAATGGTTATCAACGCTCTTAAAAAAGCTTTCAGAGTGGCAAAACCACAGATTCTGAATTCTGATCAGGGATGCCAGTTTACAAGCCAGCAGTACATTGACTTTGTAAAGGAAAATGGAATCCGTCAAAGCATGGATGGAAAAAGCCGCTGGGCGGACAACATCATGATTGAGCGCTGGTTCCGCAGCTTCAAATATGAGGAAGCTTATCTGACACAGTACAACAACATCAGGGAAGCCAGAACCGCCATTGGACAGTATATCCACACCTACAACTTTGAGCGGAGACACTCCGCACTTGACTATCAGACACCGGCTGAATGCTACTATCCAGCAATGCTGCTGCCATATGTAGCTTAGCATAAATGGTTCAGGGGAGAGTTACACTATCCTACCCATGTTCCCTTGTAACTTATCCACAATATCAGTTCATTATAAAAATCTTAGATTTTTGTCTTGACAACTGAGCCACTATATGCAGGCTACCGGTTCGGGAAAAACCAGAGTCAGCATCAGCATTGTGGATGTGCTGCGGAAACATAATTATGTAAAAAATATTTTGTTTCTTGCAGACCGGACGGCGTTGGTAAAGCAGGCGAAAAACAGTTATACAAATTTACTGGATGATTTATCCTGCTGTAACCTGGTAGAAGGAAAAGATGATCCGGAAGCCTGCCGCATGATTTTTTCCACTTATCCTACTATGATGAATGCAATTGATGAGACGAAAAATAAATATGGAGATCGTCTGTTTACACCGGGATATTTTGACCTGATCATCTGTGACGAGGTGCACCGCAGTATTTACAAAAAGTACCAGGAAATTTTTGAATATTTTGATGCAATGCTTCTTGGCATGACAGCAACGCCGAAAAATGAAATTGATAAAAATACATACGGGGTATTTGATCTTGAACGCGGCGTTCCGACATTTGCTTATGAATTAGAAAAGGCGGTAGAAGAGGGATATCTGGTCACTTACTCGACACTGGAATACAAAACGAAGATCATGGAAGAAGGAATCCATTATAATGAGTTATCTGAGGAAGAGAAGGAGAAGTTTGAGGAAACTTTCAAAGATGACGAGACGGTGGAGGAGGATATTTCCAATACCGCAGTTAATACATGGCTCTTTAATGACGACACGATTGATTTGGTATTAAAAGAGCTGATGGAGAAAGGCTTAAAGATCGAAGGTGGGGATAAAATTGGAAAAACGATTATTTTTGCAAAAAACACTCCTCATGCGAAAAAGATTGTGGAGCGTTTTAACACGTTATTTCCGGAATATTGTGGAGATTTTATCAAACAGGTCGATTATAGCATCAAATATGCAGATACACTGATTGATGATTTTGGCACAAAAGAACGAATGCCGCAGATTGCAGTATCTGTGGATATGCTGGATACGGGAATTGATGTTCCGGAGATTTTAAACCTTGTATTTTTTAAAAAGGTGCGCAGTTATGCAAAGTTCTGGCAGATGATAGGAAGAGGAACGCGTTTATGCAAAGATCTGCTGGGCGAGGGAATTGATAAAGAGCGTTTTCTGATTTTCGACTTCTGTAATAATTTTGAATACTTTCGGGTGAATAAAAATGGTTCTGAGAATGGAATTCAGGAATCACTTTGTGAAAAAATATATAATGCAAAGGCACAGATATGCAGGGAACTGCAGGCATCACAGTATGTCATGGATGCGGATTATGCAGTGTACCGAAAAGAGCTGGTAATGGGGCTGAATCAGGCAGTGATAGAATTAAATGATGACAGCTTTGTGGTAAAAAGGCATCTCAGATATGTAGAGATGTTTCGGAAGCTGTCAAGCTGGAATCAGTTAGAGACGATTGAAATATCCGAGATTAAAGAACATATCGCACCGTTAATGAAACCCAAAAAAGAAAATGAACTTGCCCGGAGATTTGATTATCTGATTTACAGCATTGATCTGGGATTATTACAGAGCAAAAGCGTCCAGAAACCAATTCAAATTGTGATGACAACAGCCGAACAGCTCTCGAAAGTATATCGGCTTCCACAGGTCGCAGCAAAAAAAGAAATGATTGAAAAAGTTCAGGAGACAAATTTCTGGGATGATGTAACGGTTGTGGAATTAGACAAAGTGAGGGAGGCTTTGCGTGATCTGCTTCAATATCTGGAACATGCAGGAAGAAGAATTTATTATACCGATTTTACGGATGAGATTACAGATAGGAACGAAGGAGAACCTATCTATGCAAGCGTGGATCTGAAAAATTACCGGAAAAAAGTGGAGTTTTACCTTCGGGATCACAAGGGTAAAATTTCAGTATTTAAACTGAGACATAATAAAAGACTTACAGAGGCTGATTTAAAAGAGTTAGAAGAAATTCTCTGGAAAGAACTGGGAACAAAAGCAGATTATGAAAAAGAGTATGGAGATACACCAGTTGGACGTCTGGTACGGCAGATTGTAGGAGTTGACAGGGAAGCAGTCAATGAAGCATTTAGTGAATTCCTGACAGAAGAGCGTTTAAATGTAAATCAGATCCGGTTTGTAAGGCTGATCGTTGACTATATTGTTGCAAATGGAAATATTGATGACAACAGGGTACTGATGGACGAACCGTTCCGGTCGGCGGGTAGTATCACAGCTTTGTTTAAAGATGATATGGATTCGGCAAGAAAGATTATGAGCATTGTGGACAGCATCAAGCGCAATTCCGAGGAAACTGCGTAAAAAATCTGATAGCAAAGAGAAAACTTATTCAACAAAAGGTGAAGTACATGAAAAGAAAAACAAAACGAATACAAGCAGTATGTATCTATATGATGTTATTGTTACTGCTGCTTTTGCCACAAACAGTAATGGCAAAAAATACAGAAAAATCCAAAACCACATTTCCGGTTCAGGTAATTCATAAGACTGGTGATGATAAAGAAAACTTTGTGATCGTGATCATGGGAGATGGCTATACCGCCGGTCAGCAGGATCAGTTTTTGGAAGATGCCACTCAAAAGGCGCGTGGAATGCTGACATGGTCACCATATAGGGAATATTCTGACCGTATTAATATTTACGCTGTGCAGGCAGTTTCTAACGAGTCAGGCATTGGAGTGTATGGCGGCAAGAGTCCGGATACATATTTTCATGTCAAAGTATATGGAAAGGCAGCCGGATTTACCAATGGCGGGGATGAAAGGGCGAAAGCGTTAAGAACGGAACTGGAAGAAAATTATCTGGATGAAGGCGCAAATGTTGGAACGATTCATATACTTTGTAATGATACAGGAAGCTATGGTGCATCAGTAAATCCATTATTTTCTTTTTCTACAAATTCTGAGGATAATAGTGATGGAATGGTTATGGCTCACGAGACTGCCCATAGTATAGGCGGACTCGGCGATGAATATGAGAGATATACCAACAAACCAAATATGTCCGACACTACTGATCCGGAGAAAATCAAATGGAGCAAAATGTTAGGATTTCGCGGGATCGGAATCACGAATGCGGGAACGGATACCGCATTTGCGCCCAGTCGTGAATGTATGATGCGGTGGCTCGGACAGCCGTTTTGTGAGGTCTGCAAAATGGAACTGGCAAGAAAGCTGAATAACACGGATTATGTCAGTAAACCGGCGGCTCTTTATATCAGTGATCCTGAAGTTTCTATTCCTCATAACAAAACCGCGACACTTGACAGAGACAGTGAAAAATACAGAATTACCGAGTCTAATATCACAAAAGCCAATGATCATGATTTGGAATTTCGCACGGTTGTACAAAATATGGTGAATAAAGAACAGCATCTTAAGATGAGTTTTCGCATTATCGGCGCAGATGGAATAACGGTAAAATATAGTGCAGAAAAAGAATTTACCATCCAAGCCCTTACAAATTTCTATGACCCGGATGCTGCAAGAGAGTCTCTTTCCGTTGTACTTAATGATGTGTATGGTCTGACAAACGGTGACAGACTGGATGGAAAAATCGTGGACATGGATACACAGGAAGTTTTAGCGACAGATAAAACAGGTAATCAGGCATGGAGTACCGTCAACATTCATTACCGGTTAAAGAACGAAGACGGAACAGAAACAGATATTCCGAATACAAAAGCATCGATTGTCCATGTACCACGCAATTCTACATATACCTTAAGAAATCCTGAGTTATCCGGTTATGCCTGTGTGGGAAACAGTGTGGATCAGGATAAGATGACGATCACGGAAGACAGCATGGACATTGTTTATTATTATCAGGAGAACAATGATTCCTCCGGAGACGAAGATCAGGAGATAGCAGAGTGTACGACAAGACCGGTTACAGTGCCGTATGATTCAAACAGGCATACATTTGACATTAGACCAGGGGAGGGTGTGAATCTTCGATACAGTATGAAGGAGGACGGACCTTATACAATAGAAGAACTTCCGGCTTATACAGACGCAGGTAAATATACAATTTATTTTGAAGCATCTTCTGATTCTGCAAAATCCTGTTATGGGCAGGCATTTTTGAAAATTACAAAGGCTGTTACAGAACTAAAGCTTCTTGCAACGCCCGCAGGATCAGAGGGTGCTGGCAGCGTAACACTTAAAGTTATAAAACAGGGAATCAGCGCAGATGAACCGGTGGATATTACTTGCAATGATTCCAGCATTACACTGGTTAAGAAGGAAAATGATCAGTGGACGGTATCACTTCCGAACAAGACAAAGACGTATCTATTTACTGCCAGATATAACGGTAATGCAAACTATGCGGGGAGTAAAGCTGCCTGTCAGGTTACTGTGAAAGAAAAGAAGTCACAAACTGGGGGAGGGACATTGATTCCCCCGGAAAAACCGACACCAGAAGAACCAACCCCGGAGAAACCGGCACCAGAAGAACCGACCCCGGAGAAACCGGCACCGGAGAAACCAACACCAGAAAAACCGGCACCAGAGAAGCCGAATCCGGGAGAAACAGAAGTGGTTCCAAATGTAACACCTGTGCCAGAACTTGAAAGCAAGACAGATAAAACAATAAAGAATAAGACCGTCACAATAAAATGTAAATCCAGGAAAGGGAAAAAACAGGTTTTAAAACTTGATAAATCAACGATTAATTACCTTATCAAAAAAGAGGCAAAAGCACTGCAATTGGAATTTGGAAATGTTGCAGTTATCATGGACCGCAATGCCTTAAAAGAAATAAAAAAACAGATGAATTCAGATGTGTATTTTCATGTTAAGAAATTAGATAAACGCATTCTTTCTTCAAAGGCAGGTAAAATTGTCAAAAAACGTCCAATGTATGAAATTTCGGTTACAGGTGCAAAGAAAAAAACGTTAGGAAAATTGAAAAAGGGAAAGGTTACCGTAAAGATCCATTATAAGATTTCTAAGAAAGAAAAAAAGAAAGATCTTTTTGCGTACACCATCAACAAAAAAGGAAATGTCAAAAAGATTTCAAAATCTTATTATGATTCTAAGAAACAGACAGTGAACTTTACAACAAAGAGCTTTTCTAAATTTGCAGTGGGCGGTCGTTTGTGAGAGTGATAAAAAGTTCCTGGATCAAAAAATACAGGAAAATGCTTAAATTGCGGGAATTGCAACCATCAATTGACAGATTGACAGGCACATTTGGTAGCCTGCAACCGGTCAAAATGGGTATGATGGAGGCGTAACAAAGATCACATCATTGAAAAAGAAAAGAGGATGAGTTATGATTTTAGCTGAAAAAATTATGGAAGAGCGAAAAAAGAACGGATGGTCGCAGGAAGAACTAGCAGAGAAACTTTCCGTCTCCAGACAGGCGGTATCAAAATGGGAGAGTGCCCAGTCAATACCGGATCTGCAGAGGGTGATCCAGCTGTCAGAGATTTTTGGGGTGAGTACAGACTACCTTTTAAAAGATGAATGTGAGACACCGCAGCCCATTGAGGGAGTGGAACCTTCCGACAAAGATTTTCCATTAAAAAAGGTTTCGGTGGAAGATGCAAATGATTTTATGGAAGTCCGGAAGAAAAATGCACCGAAGATCGCAGCTGCAGTTGCAGCCTGTATCGTCAGTCCGTCAGTTCTGATATTTTTGGCAGGATTATCGGAGGCGCAGATTGGAAATATTTCCGAGGGTGTGGCTGCATCGGTTGGACTGGTATGCCTGCTTGGATTTGTGGCTGCAGCGGTATTTACATTTATTTTCTGCGGTATGCAGACAAAAAGATTCGAGTTTCTGGAAAACGAATGTTTTGAAACCGCCTATGGGGTAGAAGGGCTTGCAAAGGAAAAATTAAAAAATTATGAGGGAACCTTTACCAGAGGAATCGCCGTTGGCGTGGTGCTCTGCATCGTTGCGGCAATCCCGCTTTTGGTGGCAGCATGTATGGATGCATCGGATGCTGTATGTACCAGCTTTGTATCGCTGCTTTTAATTCTGGTAGCATGTGGCGTGTATATGATAATCCGTGTCGGTATAATAAAAGGAAGTTATGATATTCTTTTGCAGGAGGGAGATTATACTATTTCAGAAAAGAAACTGAAAAAGAAGTTAGATGCATTTAGCGGAGCGTACTGGTGTATTGCCACTGCAATTTATCTGGGATGGAGTTTCTGGACAATGCGTTGGGATTTTACATGGATCATCTGGCCGGTGGCAGGGGTACTTTTCGCTGCAGCATCAGGTATTTTCCGTGCGGTCATGCAAAATGAAAAGAAAAAAATAGAATGAAAACAGGCTAGTGTGAAAAATAAGATTTTTCACACGCAGGAATGGAGTAAAATGAAATATCAGTCAGTTGCAATACTTGGAGCAGGAGCAGTAGGTTCCTACATCATCTGGGGACTTACCCAAAAGAAAGATATTGATCTGTGTGTGGTTGCGTCAGGAGAACGCAGAGCACGTTATGAAAAAGAAGGATTTTTTATCAATGATAAAAGATACGATCCAGTCATAAAAACACCTGAGGAGGCACACGGCGTAGATCTTTTGATCGTAGCAATGAAATACAATGCACTCCGCCCGGCATTAAAGGATATCCGGACGGTGGTGGGAGAGAAAACAACCGTTATCAGCCTGATGAACGGCGTGGACAGTGAGGAGATCATCTCAGAGGTGATCTCTTCTGATAAAATCGTACATTCACTGATCAAAGTGGCATCGGAGAGAGATGGCAACCATGTAAAATTTGAGCCGGAGACAACGATCGGCATTATCTACGGGGAAGCAGATCTTAGCAGAGGGACAGAGAGAGTTGAAGCATTAAATGATCTTTTTGTGGATACAGGGCTTCATTACAGGGCAACTGATGTGATCCTTACGGAAATCTGGAGCAAATTCCGGCTCAATGTGCCAAATAATCAGGCGCAGGCTATGGTTGGCTGTGGCGTCGGAGCCTATAAAGACAGCGAACATATGGCATTTTTGCGGGACAGACTCAGGGAGGAAGTGGATCTGATCGCAAAGGCAAAAGGAATTGATTTTGACAAATCGGATACATCCTCAACCTTTGGCAGCAAAGTCATGGACCGCGCTAGATATTCCACGCTTCAGGATCTTGATGCAAAGCGTCACACAGAGGTAGATATGTTTGCCGGTGCAGTCGTTCGTATGGGGAGAGAGTTAGGCATTCCTACACCGTATAATGAGTTTACTTATCATATGATCAAAGCCTTAGAAGAAAAGAACGACGGGAAATTTGATTACAAATAAGAAAACAGAATGGGAATAAAGTCAAATTGCGGTGCAGTGCTGCATTTCTTACAGCTTTCATTTTGATGTCATCTGCCTGTGTAAATGGATTAATCTACAAGAAAGTGGTATTTGACAAAGCCGGTTTTACAGACACGCCGAAATCGATCGATGAGTTTCTGGGCATTAAAGGCAGATTTTACTGTTTCCGGTTATTACAGTGTATATTATTATATGTAGGAACAGGGATTTGAACATTTTCGTAGTATCTGCTTTTTTGCGATTAGGGAGAAAAATCAAGAATTAGGACTTCCTATTTAGAAAAAGATGTAGTATAATAGCCACATCGAAAAATTCAATTGTCACATCAGACATCATTTCCGCAGACGATTCCAACAGGTGAAAAAAGTAAGGAGTTTATGAATGAGAGAAAAATATGAGAGTTTATCATTAGTCGTTTTGCGTGATCTGGCAAAGGCACGGGGACTGAAGAATATTTCTTCCATGAAGAAGAGCGATTTGGTCAATCGTATGCTTGAAGAAGATGCACGCAAACAAAAAGAGACGGAGAGTATGCAGACGCAGGAAGAGCGCGGGGAGCGTGTGAAAGCAAAAGAGGGCACAGAGCGTTCGAAAGATCATGCACAGCCGAAAGAATATTCCAGAAAAAGGACGGAATATGTACCAAGGGAACGCGGAACAGATGCAGATCGTCAGACAAAAGAAAAGGCAGAAGAGCCGGTAGAAACACAGGAAAATCAGACGGCATCTGCAGCGGCAGATGATACCATGATGAGTCTTGACAGTGGAATTACGGCAAATGGTATTTTAGAGGTTATGCCGGATGGATACGGATTTATCCGCTGTGAGAATTATCTTCCGGGTGAGCATGATGTGTATGTTTCACCATCACAGATCCGAAAGTTTAATTTAAAAACGGGAGATATTGTCTGTGGTAATACAAGAATCAAGACACAGCAGGAAAAGTTTTCGGCACTTTTATATGTGACTACAATTAACGGCTATCACCCGAGTGTAGCCCAGAAGAGAAAAAGTTTTGAAGATCTGACACCGATTTTTCCGAATGAGAGGATACGTTTAGAACGCCCGGGATGCAGTGTTGCGATGCGTATTGTAGATCTTGTTTCCCCAATTGGTAAGGGACAGCGTGGTATGATCGTTTCCCAGCCTAAGGCAGGAAAAACAACACTTTTAAAAGAAATCGCCAAATCAGTAACATCAGGAAATCCGAATATGCACCTGATCATCCTTCTGATCGATGAGAGACCGGAGGAGGTTACAGATATCAAGGAAGCCATTGCGGGCGATAATGTTGAGGTAATTTACTCTACTTTTGATGAACTCCCGGAACATCACAAACGTGTATCGGAGATGGTGCTTGGCCGTGCAAAACGTCTGGTAGAGCACGGCAAAGATGTCATGATCCTTCTTGACAGTATCACAAGACTTGCAAGGGCATATAACCTTACGGTTCCACCAAGTGGACGTACCTTATCCGGAGGTCTTGATCCGGCGGCACTCCATATGCCAAAAAGATTCTTTGGTGCAGCGAGAAATATGCGTGAGGGAGGAAGCCTTACAATCCTTGCGACAGCGCTGGTTGATACCGGAAGCAAGATGGATGATGTTGTATTTGAGGAATTTAAGGGAACCGGTAACATGGAACTCGTGCTCGACAGAAAACTTTCGGAAAAGCGTGTATTTCCGGCAATCGATATCGTGAAATCGGGAACCAGAAGAGAAGATCTGCTGCTTGATTCCGAAGAACAGGAAGCAGTTGACATCATGCGAAAAGCAATCAATGGAATGCGCAAAGATGATGCCGTGGAGAATATTTTGAATATGTTTGCACGTACCAAAAATAATCGCGAATATATTAATATGGTAAAAAAGAACAGAATTATTTAAAAATATCTTGATTTTTTTGAAATCGTATGTTACACTGATTAAGCTGTTTATCGGGACTTTCCTTTGGAGTAAGTACCATATGCGGATCGGGCATACGGGTATAAAAGGATTGAACAGGCGAAACTAAATAACGATAAGAACATAAAGAGGTGAAAATCATGAGAGAAGGAATCCATCCAGATTATTATCAGGCAACAGTTACATGTAACTGCGGTAACACATTCGTAACAGGTTCTACAAAAGAGGATATCCACGTAGAAATTTGTTCCAAATGCCATCCGTTCTACACAGGACAGCAGAAATCTGCAAGAACTGACGGACGTATCGATAAGTTCAACAAGAAGTACGGCATTAACAAATAGTACGCAAGTGAACATGGTTAAAGATAAGGTTGAGGTTTATTTAATCTCAACCTTTTTTTAGAGCAGAGGATTAGTATGAGGTATTCCGGTATTGGCGGGCAGGCAGTCATGGAAGGCGTAATGATGAAAAACCAGGAAAAATACGCCGTAGCTGTCAGAAAGCCTGATGGGGAAATCACACTTAAGATTTCCGAATATAAAGGTATAATAAAAAATAAGAAAATCAGAAACATGCCGATCTTACGCGGTGTGTTCAGTTTTATAGAGTCGTTGTATTTAGGCGTTTCAACATTGACATTTTCCGCTTCTTTTTTTGAGGAAGAGGAGCCGGAGCATGAAAAGAAGCAAACAAAAAAACGTGAAAAAAAGGCATTGACAGAAGAGCAGCAGAAAAGACAGGATAGCCTGATGATGGGTGGTACGGTTGCATTTTCCATCGTGCTGGCGGTTGCGATTTTTATGATCCTTCCGTATTATATATCTGTGTTTTTCCAGAAATTTACAGATTCCTATATGCTGATTGCTGTATTAGAAGGGATTATCCGCCTGGCGATCTTTATCGGGTATGTGGCAGCAATTTCATTGATGCCTGACATAAAAAGAGTTTATATGTATCATGGTGCGGAGCATAAGTGTATTAACTGTATTGAGCATGGAATGGATCTTACCGTTGAGAATGTGAGAAAAAGTTCCAGATTACATAAGCGCTGCGGGACCAGTTTTTTGTTGATCGTTATGATCATCAGTATTTTCTTTTTTATGTTTATCCATGTGGATTCGAGAGTATTAAGACTGGTACTTCGTCTTGTGCTGATCCCTGTGATCGCGGGGGTATCTTATGAATTTATAAGACTGGCAGGACGCAGTGATAATGCAGTTGTCAATCTGCTCAGCAAACCGGGACTTCTGTTGCAGCACATTACAACGAAAGAACCGGAGGATGACATGATCGAGGTGGGTATGGCATCTGTTGAGGCTGTGTTTGACTGGAAGGCTTATGTGAAAGAAATAAAGCAAGAGGACAGTAAGGAACATGACATATCGGGAAGCAATTAATCTCGGTGAGAAAGTTTTAAATATGGCAGATGTGGCAGATGCTAAAATCGATGCATGGCTGCTGTTAGAGATGGTCTGCAAGATTGACCGCAGTTTTTATTATCTGCATATGGAGGACGAGGTAGCTGAGGAACAGTTAAGTGAATATGAGATCGCACTGAGAAAACGCGCAGAACATGTGCCGTTACAGTATATTGTCGGTGAGGCTGAATTTATGGGATTGAAATTTAAAGTCAATTCCAATGTGCTCATTCCAAGGCAGGATACGGAAACTTTAGTGGAAGAAGCATTAAAAGTTGTAAAACCGGGAATGAATGTGCTTGACATGTGTACCGGTTCCGGCTGTATTATTGTCAGTATTGTGCATAATATACCGGAGGTGGAGGGAACAGCGACGGATATTTCCAAACAGGCGCTTCTTGTGGCGAAAGAAAATGCAAAGCTGAACCAGGTTTCGGTTACATTTGAACGCAGTGATCTGTTTGATAATGTGACAGGAACTTATGATGTGATCGTATCAAATCCACCTTATATAAGAACAGAAGAAGTACTTAAACTTATGCCGGAAGTACGGGATTTTGAACCGATGGAGGCATTGGATGGCAAAGAAGATGGTTTATATTTTTACCGGAAGATCATGGAGAAATGTCCATCGTATTTAAAACCGGAAGGGCACATTCTGTTCGAGATCGGTTATGACCAAGGCGAGGCGGTATCCGGGCTTTTAAGAGAGGCGGGATTTAAGAATGTGGCGGTCATCAAAGATTTAGCACAAAATGACCGTGTTGTGACAGGAATGCTTTAGCGTGGAATGTGGTGTGTTTGTTAGAAAGATGGTATGTGAAAACAGGGAATGTGTAAAGGTATTCTTTGATACACAGGAATGGAGGATTTATGTTTGATAAATTAGAGGATTTACTGATCCGTTTTGAAGAATTAATGAGTGAGTTAAGTGAGCCGGATGTTGCAAATGATCCGGTGCGTTTCCGTAAACTGATGAAAGAGCAGAGTGACCTGACTCCGATCGTAAACGCATACAAAGAGTACAAACAGTGCAAACAGAATATTGAAGATTCTCTTGCATTGCTTGAGGAAGAGTCAGACGAGGAAATGCGTGAGCTTGCAAAAGAAGAATTAAACGATTCTAAGGCAAGAGTGGAAGAGTTAGAAAAAGAGTTGAAAATTCTTTTACTTCCGAAAGACCCGAATGATGACAAAAATGTTATCGTTGAGATCCGTGCGGGCGCCGGTGGTGACGAGGCAGCTTTATTTGCAGCTGAGATCTATCGTATGTATCTGCATTATGCAGAAAGCAGAAACTGGAAGACAGAGATTATGGAAGCAGATGAGACAGGCATCGGCGGTATGAAGAGTGTTACTTTTATGCTGAGTGGTCAGGGCGCGTATTCTGTTATGAAATATGAGTCCGGTGTACATCGTGTACAGCGTGTGCCGGAGACAGAGTCCGGCGGACGTATCCATACTTCCACCATCACAGTTGCCGTGATGCCGGAGGCCGAGGAAGTGGATGTACAGATCGATGACAAAGATATCCGTATCGATGTCTGCCGTGCATCCGGTGCCGGTGGACAGTGTGTCAACACGACAGACTCTGCCGTGCGTCTGACACATATCCCAACCGGAATCGTGATCTACAGCCAGACAGAAAAATCACAGATCCAGAACAAGGCAAAGGCATTTGCCCTGCTGCGTACCAAATTATACGACTTAGAGCAGCAGAAAGCCCACGATGCGGAAGCAGAGCTTCGTAAGAGCCAGGTCGGAACAGGAGACCGTTCTGAGAAGATCCGTACCTACAACTTCCCACAGGGACGTGTGACAGATCACAGGATCAACCTCACACTTTACAAACTTGATAAGATCATGAACGGAGATATCCAGGAGATTATTGACGCATGTATCGCAGCAGACCAGGCAGCGAAACTTGCGAAGATGAATGAGAATTAAGGATAGATGTTGTAAATATAGTTGGTATTTTTCACCAGTTAGAGAATTATCAGAGTAAATTATAATATGATTAGAGTGGAGCAGAGTCAGTCGGAAGGCTGGCTCTGATTTTTGCCCTTTTTTGCAGACTGGTGTGAATAACGGTGTAGTTTATGTAACTTTCTACGAAGATTTCATTGTTTCTGATGTTTAAATGGAAAATGTAAAAATGTTCTTGATATGAGAACTGGAGTATGATATTTTATAAATAGAACGTGCGTTCGTGTTCGAGAATAGGGGAAACATAATTGACGAGTGGGGGAAGATAATGAAAATTGAAAACATTATGAAAATGTTAGAAGTGTTTTGACCAATTGCTATTGTAATTTATGGTTTTTTTATTTACAAATTTATTCCATATATGAAAACAAAAATTTTTATAAATGAATATCATAATTTTGAAGAATCATTTTTTTGATGGAATACGAATTAGTAGGAACTATTGTAGCACAGGTATTGGTTATATTTTTAATTGTAGCATTTGGAAAATCGACGTGGTCTAATATTATAATAAATGAATATTTTTTTGCTTTAAGTGTCATTGGATTAATATATAGTTTTGGTATAAGTTTAATTGTAAAATTAAAAACAAAAAAACAAAAAAAGAAATATGTCGTCAATATGTTTTTTGGAATAGTGGTTTACTTTGTAATTTCAATGCAAGGTTTAGCAATCTTAAAAAATTTATATAACAAACAGTATGATAGAGATATTTATTTTGTAGTTATTAGTTGCATTATTCTTCAAGTTTTGGCAAATATTAAGGCTGAAAAGTACGGAATGTAAAGTATATAGTTATAACACAAAAAGAAACATATAAAACATTATTTGAACCAGTAAAAAGAGGAAAGTATTATTTTATAAGGATTACAGATAAAAATGAAGTTGAGAAGAAAAGAGTACAGATAGCAGAAGAAAGAATTGAGAAAATAGAGTATATTATTGAAAAAGTAGAAGAGCATGAATAATAGAATGGTAACAAAAACATAGTGAAATTGAATGATATAGACTATGTAGAGATATCAGATATATTAGGAGAAGTTATGATACTATTAGCTAAATGATTTAAGGAAAGTCAGTGTAATGGATTTGGTCTTGGAAAGGTGGTATGCGTATGACAGCAGACGAGTTGAAAAAGATAATTCAGTCCGGCGAAAAAATAGATGTGGAATTCAAACAGTCAGAAAATGATCTGACAAAGGATGTGTATCAATCGGTCTGTTCGTTTAATAACCGCAATGGAGGACATATTGTTCTTGGTGTAGTTGATAAGACAAAAGAGATTCGGGGTGTTAATTTCCAAAAAGTAGATAAGATACTCAAAGATTTTACGACATCTATTAATAATGCAAATAAGCTGAATCCACCGATGTATCTTACACCAGAGGTTTTTGAGATAGATGGAAAGATACTTGTCTATATCTGGGTGCCTGAGGGAACACAGCTTAGACGTTTGAATGGCAGAATCTGGGATAGAACACATGAAGGTGATATTGATATAACAGACAATGCAGAATTAGTGTATAAGCTGTATGCGAGAAAGCAGAGCACTTATTTTGCGAATAAAGTTTATCCAAGACTTGGACTGGAGTATCTTGATCTTGACGTGATCCGAAGAGCGAAGCAGATGGCACTTTCAAGAGTAGACAATCACCCATGGGCAAATATGGATGAGAAAGAAATACTTGGAAGCACAGGACTTATTCTGACTGACCCGGATACGGGAAAGGAAGGAATAACACTTGCTGCGATTCTATTATTTGGAAAAGATAATACGATTATGTCTGTGTTGCCACAATATAAGACAGACGCTATTTATCGTGTGAAAAATCTGGACCGCTATGATGACCGCGAAGTTATTATCACGAATTTAATAGATAGCTACCGCAGATTGATGGATTTTGGAAAAAAACATTTGAATGATACTTTTGTGTTGGATGGAGATCAGAGCGTGAGTGCTAGAGATAAGATTTTGCGTGAAATTATATCAAATATTCTGGCACATCGGGATTATTCCAATGCATATACGGCACAATTTGTGATTGAAAGTAACCGAATCTATACGAAAAACAGTAATCTTCCACATGGTCATGGAGAACTGAAATTGAATCAGTTTGAGCCATTTCCAAAGAACCCGCCGATTTCGAAAGTGTTCCGGGAAATTGGATATGCGGATGAATTGGGCTCTGGGATGAGAAATACGAATAAATATACGAAATTATACTCTGGTGGAACCCCCATTTTTTTGGAAGACAATATTTTTCAAATAGTGATACCGATGGAATCCGTTGCTGATTTGCAAGTTGGACCAGACAACGTTAAAAAGGTGACTGAAAAGGTGACTGAAAAGGTGACTGAAAAGGTGACTGAAAAAGAGCAGGAGGTTCTTGCATTGCTATTAGAGAATGCAAATTATACCATGCCTCAACTTGCAGAAAAATTAAAGATAAGCAGAAAAACAATAGCGGTGCGGTTGAAGTCATTGAAGGAAAAAAAAGTGATAGAACGAGTGGGATCAGACAGAAAAGGTTATTGGAAAATAAATAAATGATACAGAAAAGTTTATATCAGGGGAACGAATCGAACGAAAAAATATTTTCTTACCCAAAACCGCTAATTCATGCTATATTATACTTGCACCCAAGCGGTGTATCATGTATGATATAATGAGCGTAAGTGAGTCAACATATTTGAATGATTGACGAGCGGCGAATGTTTATCATGTGCTGATTTTGCACATGATATAGCATGAGTTGTTATATGAGGAGGACAGACATCATGGAAAACGAGAATGTCTCAAAGAATTTTATCGAACAGTTTATTGATCAGGATATAGAGGAAGGACATTGCAAAACCGTCCATACAAGATTTCCACCGGAGCCGAACGGATATCTTCATATCGGACATGCCAAGTCCATACTTTTAAATTCAGGTCTTGCGCAGAAATATAATGGAAAATTCAATTTACGATTTGATGATACGAACCCGACAAAAGAGAAGACAGAGTTTGTTGAGGCAATCAAAGAGGATATCAAATGGCTTGGTGCTGACTGGGAGGACAGACTGTTCTTCGCATCCGACTATTTTGATCAGATGTATGAAGCAGCAGTAAAGCTGATCAAAAAAGGAAAAGCATACGTTTCTGATCTGAGTGCAGATGAGATCCGTGAGTACCGCGGTACACTGACAGAACCGGGAAAAGAAGATCCTGCGGGCAGCAGAAGTGTGGAAGAGAATCTTGCTTTATTTGAAGATATGAAAAACGGTAAATTTGCCGACGGAGAGAAAGTGCTCCGCGCAAGAATCGATATGACATCTTCAAACATCAATATGAGGGATCCGGTTATTTACCGTGTGGCGCATATGACACACCACAGAACCGGAGACAAATGGTGCATTTATCCGATGTACGATTTTGCACATCCATTAGAGGATGCCATCGAGGGAATTACCCATTCGATCTGTACACTTGAGTTTGAGGATCATAGACCGCTGTACAACTGGGTGATTGATGAGGTTGGCAAAGATATGATCCCTGACAAGGATGAGATGCCTCCAAGACAGATTGAGTTTGCAAAATTATATCTGACCAATGTTGTAACCGGAAAAAGATATATCAAACGTCTTGTAGAGGAAGGGATCGTAGACGGCTGGGATGATCCGCGTCTTGTATCGATCGCAGCACTCCGCAGAAGAGGATTTACACCGGAATCTTTAAAAATGTTCGTAGAACTCTGTGGTATTTCCAAGGCAAACAGTTCCGTGGATTATGCAATGTTAGAATACTGCATCCGTGAGGATCTAAAGATGAAACGTCCGCGTATGATGGCAATCTTAGATCCGGTCAAAGTGGTGATCGATAACTACCCGGAGGGAGAGACAGAGTATCTTGAGGTAGTTAATAACCTTGAGAACGAGGAACTTGGTGTGCGTAAAGTTCCATTTTCACGCGAACTTTATATTGACCGTGAAGATTTTATGGAAGAGCCGCCAAAGAAATATTTCCGTATGTTTCCGGGCAACGAAGTACGTCTGATGAACGCATACTTTGTGACCTGCAACAGTTTCGTAAAAGATGAAAACGGCGTGGTGACGGAGATCCACTGTACTTATGATCCGGCATCCAAAGGTGGAAACAGCCCGGACGGACGTAAAGTAAAAGGAACGATTCAGTGGGTATCGGCAGCACAGGCAGTTCCGGCTGAAATCCGTCTCTATGAAAATATTGTGGATGAGGATAAAGGCGTGTATAATGAAGACGGAAGTCTGAATCTGAATCCGAATTCCCTTACGATTTTGAAAAACTGTGTTGTTGAGGAAAACTTAAAAGATGCAAAAGCATATGACAGTTTCCAGTTTGTAAGACAGGGATTTTTCTGTGTGGATGCAAAGGATTCAACCGCAGATCATCTGGTATTTAACAGAATTGTGTCATTAAAGAGCTCATTTAAATTACCTAATGCATAAGCATTAGCTGCACCGGGATGGTGTATTTGCACCCGGAAACGGGCGTATCAGGAAAGGATATGAAATACATATGAATTTATTTGCAGGATTGGAAAAATTTGGTATCAAAGCGGATAACACAACGGATCTGTTTGAAGAAGAGAAAAAGCCGGCAGCATCTGCTAATGGAGGAAAAACAGAAGCTGCTCCGACAGAAGACAGTTTTCTGTTAGACAAAGCGATCCGCTGTACTGTATGTGATAAGGTATTTAAGACCAAAATGATTAAAAACGGACGAATCAAACGATTAGAGCCGGATCTGGATCTGCGTCCACGTTTTGAATATATTGATACATTAAAATATGATGTGGCATCCTGCCCGTATTGCGGATATACAGCGATGAACCGCTATTTTGAGCATGTAACATCAGGACAGATCAAACTGGTCAAAGAACAGGTTTGTGCGAACTTCAAACCAAGTGGTTCTGATGAACCAATGGTTTTAGACTATGACCAGGCGATTGAGCGTTATAAACTGGCACTGTTTAACACGATCGTGAAAAAAGGAAAGACGAGTGAGAAAGCATATACCTGTCTGAAACTTGCCTGGCTGTATCGTGGAAAAGGGGAAGAGTTAAAAGGAACTGATCCTGAAACATTAGGGAAGAAAAAAGAGGTAAAAGAGCAGGAAGAAGCATTTTACCAGCAGGCATATGAAGGATTTATGAAAGCAATGTCTACAGAGATGTTCCCGATGTGTGGAATGGATCAGTGTACCGTAGATTATCTTCTTGCAGCAATGGCATATCATTTTAAAAAATATGATGTGGCATCTAAGTGTATTTCAAGGATTCAGGCTGCGCCTTCCGCATCAAAGAAGATGAAAGACCGCGCATATGATTTAAAAGAAAAGATCGTTGCAGAAATCAAAAAAAGCAAATAGGCAAAATTATAATGATTGAAATAATGATTGATCTACAGGGGGGAGCGAAAGCTCCCCTCTATGAGAAAATATATGAGTATATCAAACGGGATGTCATTGCGGGAAAGATTCCCGTCGGGGAAAAACTTCCATCAACAAGACTTTTGTCAAAACATTTGTCTGTAAGCAGAAGTACCGTGGAAATGGCATATGAACAGCTCCTGGCAGAGGGATACATCAAAGCAGAACCTTGCAGGGGTTTTTTTGTATGCGATATTACGGAATTATATGAATTTGGTCATGCAGAAAAAGGATCAAAAGATATAGCTCCATTTGGGAAAAAGGGACAGAAAGAGAAAATGGGGGAAGATATCATTGACTTCTCACCATATGCGATCGATACCGAACATTTTCCATATAATGTGTGGAGAAAATTAAATAAAAATGTGCTGTTAGATGACCGGGAGGAATTGCTTTTATCCGGAGATGGACAGGGAGATTATGGACTCAGAAAGGCGATTGCGGCTTATCTTCATCAGGCGAGAGGGGTTAACTGTGAGCCGGATCAGTTGATTATCGGAGCCGGAAATGAATATCTTGAGATCTTACTGACACAGATTTTGGGCAGAAATAAGCGTGTCCTGATGGAGAATCCGACTTATCTGCAGGCATATCATACATTTTTAAATATGGGATACCAGATGTCACTGGTTATCGTGGAAGAAGATGGAATAGATCTCTGGAAAGTCAGAAAATATGATCCGGATATTGTCTACATTATGCCTTCCCATCAGTTTCCGCTAGGAACGGTCATGCCGTTAAAGCAGAGACTGGAGCTGCTGAAATGGGCTTCTGAAAAAGAAAACAGGTATCTGATCGAAGATGATCACGACAGTGAATACAGGTATCGTGGAAAGCCGATCCCGTCCCTGCAGAGTGTGGATCATTTTGATAAGGTTATTTATATTGGAACTTTTTCTAAGAGCATTGCACCGTCACTTCGAATCAGTTATATGGTGCTTCCGCCGGAATTGTTAAATCGTTATCATGAAAAATGTGGATTTTACTCTGCGACTGTTCCTAAAATCCAGCAGGAGGTATTGCGTGCGTTTATTGAAGAGGGACATTTTGAACGTCATCTGAATAAGATGAGAGGAATTTACCGTGCAAAACATGATTTCCTCCTTGCGGAACTAAAAAAGAGAAACTGGGTGGAAAAAGTTTACGGAGATCATGCAGGACTGCATGTTCTGGTGCAGATACGTACAGAAAAAAAAGAAGCGGAGATATGTGACCTTGCAGGAAAGCAGGGAATACGTATCTATGGAATCAGTGAATACGTTGTTCCGGAAATGGCTTCGAACGGATATGAGAATACAAAATACAGCAAGTATTCCATAGAAAGTGAAAAAATCGGATCTGCCGAAACTGCACCGGACAAACCGATTCTTTTACTTGGTTATGGAAGACTGTGTGAAGATGAGATCCGGAAAGGACTTTTGATATTAGATACAATTATATGATGTATTCAATACTGTTTTCGGGCGTTTTCCTGGTATTTGTGTTGAACAGGATCACAGCCTCACGTTCCTCATATGGTCCCATTTCATAAAAGCCGACACCGGTACTAGAAAGCCTGTCGATTGAAATCATGCGGTTAGCACGCTTTGGCTGATCGGTGATAAAGGTGATGCCATCTTCAAAGAATTCTTTGTCGAGTTCAGGGTCATCTATCTCTTCATAATATGGATCAAACACATAAATATCATTGTCCGAAACGCCAGTCAGCAGAATATAATGCGGTACTTCTAAGTAGACACGGAGCAAAACAGCACCACCCTGCTGCAGGGCACCGATAATACAGCTGTTTTGGGATAATACGACATCTTGTTTAGATAGAAAATTGCAGGAAATAGGAAAATTTTTCACTTGTCCAAACTGGGTGAGCCAGTTGCTTAAAAACATCATGGCAGATGCGGAAGTACCGCGTTTTCCTACCTCACCGGCTTCATTATAAGAATCGAGACAATAGAGCATAATATATTTGACAATATCAGGATAAATTTCTTCACGGTCAAACAGATATCGGATTGCATTTGTCAAGGTGGTCGGACCACAGTCATATTCAGTGGATTGATAGATTAACAGGTTTTTCATGTGTATTGCCTCTTTTCTTTATTCTAAGGAATACTATAATAAGCCGTAATTTTTTTGTCAATCTGAAAGATGCTAAGTTGTGAATCACCTTTTGACACCTGGATATTCTGAAAAAATGATTGACAATTTAAAAAAGAAAAAATATAATTTACCTAATTCCTAGTGGATTACTAGTAATAATGCGCAAAAAGTACTGGTTTATGTGCGAGAAGCGGGCATAATACAGTTTTTTGTCAGAAAGTGAGGAAATTATGAGAAAAGAAAGAAGATGGAAAAAAGTCCTGTCGGCGCTTATGCTTACGGCTGCGATGGGGATTACTGCTGTTGGATGCGGGACTTCTGGCGGCAATACAGGCAGTCGGCCGCAGGGGGAAAATGCTGCAGCAACAGAGATGGCAGAAGTTTCAGATGATATTGTAAACATTGGTGTTACGGATACACTTGGAACATTAAATCCGCTTTTGATGGATGGCGGTGAGATCAATAAATATGCGACCAGCCTGATGTTTCTTCCACTGGTGGAATTAAATTCCAAACTGGAATTTGAAGGTGAGATCGCTGATTCTGTCACAACGGAAGATAATAAAAATTTTATCGTGCATATCGATGAGAAAGCAACCTGGTCAGATGGCGAGAAGATCACTGCAGATGATGTGGTATATACAGCACTTCGTCTGACTTCCCCGGTTATTGGAAATACCTCCATGATGTATTATGTGTTTGAAGGTGTCGGAGATGACGGTTTTACGGAAGAGGGAGCGGAGAGTATCGACGGTATCAAAGCGATTGATGATGCAACAGTACAGTTTACTACAAAAGATGAGATGTCATTAACCACATTTGAAAATTCCTATGCACGTTATCTGATGACACTTCCAAAACATGTGATCGAGCAGTACAGTGAGGAAGAATTAAAGACGGCTGACTGGTTTAATCATCCGGATGTGGTCAGCGGACCATATATGGTGACGGATTTTGATGTCGATCATTATATTTCTTATAAAGCGAATGAAAATTACTGGAAAGGTGCACCAAAGATCGCGAAACTCAATATCAAGATCGTAAGCGGCAGTCAGCTTTATGCCGGATTACAGTCCGGGGAGATCGACATTACACAGCCGACAATGAGTGTTATCCCACAGGAAGATTATGACAGCATTGAAGGACTTTCCAATGTGAATGTTGTATACGGAGAACCGGTAACAAACCAGTCCGTGTTTATCCAGACAAAGAATGTTCCTGATGTGCGTGTGCGTCAGGCAATGTTATATGCAATTGACCGTAAGATGGTTTTAGAGCAGCTTTTAAAAGGAAAAGGTGAAGTTGTAGACGGATTTCTTTCTTCTGCAAGTCCTTTTTATGACGATGGCATCGTTCCGGTAGAACAGGATGTGGAGAAAGCGAAAGAACTTTTAGCAGAGGCCGGATGGGACGGATCACAGACTTTACGTTTTTATGTGAATTCCGGAGACGGCGCATTCGTAAATGCAGCAAATGTGTTTGTGGCACAGTGGGCTGCAGTTGGTATTAAGGTGGAAGTGCAGACAGTGGATTTTGCAACCCTGATGTCTGTAGCAGGTACAAATGATTATGATATTTTGGCGGTACAGTATACTTATGCGCCGGTTGATCCATACCCGGATGTAGCATGGCTTTTAGGTGGCGAGGAGAGCTGGACCGGATACGGAGATGACAGTGTAAATGAAGCACTTGCAAAGACACAGACGACAAGTGATATTGATGAGATCAAAGGTCTTTATTCAGTAGTGGATCAGAAAGTGCAGGAAGATGTGCCGATGTTCTCTGCTTATATTGTCAGTGCGCAGGCGGCTGTTAACAAACGTCTGGTAAATGCCACACCAAGTGTGTATGGTTTCTTTAATAATGTAGAACAGTGGGAAATTACGAAATAAGGAACGGGAAAATCAATGTCAAAATTATTACAGGTAAATGATCTGACGACAGCGTTTACCGGAGATTTTGGAAAAAAGATCAGTGTGGATCATGTCAGTTTTGAAGTTGCAGAAGGAGAAACGGTTTGTATCGTTGGTGAGTCCGGCTGTGGCAAGAGTGTGACATCACTGTCTATAATGGGATTATTAGGAAAGGGCGGAGCTGTTATTGACGGCTCTGTCCTCTTTACAAACAAAAATCTGCTAGATATGGATGAAAAGCAGTTAGATATGATCCGCGGAAATCAGATGACGATGGTTTTTCAGGACCCTTTAACGTCGTTAAATCCGGTGTTTACGATTGGAAGTCAGATTACGGAGAGTATACGCATCCATCTGCATCTTTCAAAAAAAGAAGCAAAAGAGAGGGCTGTTACGATTTTAGAGAAAGTCGGGATGCCGGATGCGCGTGCAGCAATGAAAAAATATCCGCATATGTTATCCGGAGGGATGCGTCAGCGTGTGATGATCGCGATGGCACTTTGCTGCAATCCAAAGCTTCTCATTGCGGATGAACCGACAACGGCGCTGGATGTGACGATTCAGGCTCAGATCATGGAGCTGATGAAAGAACTGCAAAAAGAGATTGGGATGTCAGTGATCCTGATCACACATGATATTGGACTTGTGGCGCAGATGGCGGATCGTGTGCTTGTTATGTATGCGGGACAGATTATAGAGATGGCATCAGTGAAAGATCTTTTTTATCATCCGGCACATCCGTATACGAAAGCACTGCTTGATACGGTTCCGGGTATTTATGATGAGAGTGGAAGGACACTTGCATCAATTCCGGGCATTGTACCGGAAAATTATGACCAGATCACAGGGTGCCGGTTTGCAGACCGCTGTGCATTTGCCGGAGAAGGCTGCGTGGAAAAGCAGGAGATGAAAGAGACAGAAAAGGATCATTTTGTACGCTGCCATAAGGCTTGCAGGAGTTAAATGGAATGGATAAAGAACTGATCAGAGTAGAAAAATTAAAAAAATATTATGACATCAAAGGTGGTATCATTACCCATACTGTCAGTCAGGTACAGGCAGTTGACGGTGTTGATTTTTCAATAAAAAAGGGCGAGACACTTGGTCTGGTTGGAGAGTCCGGATGTGGAAAATCCACGATCGGACAGCTTTTAGTCGGGCTGATTTCACCGACGGACGGAGCGATTTACTATCATGGAGAAAAAATCGCTGCAAAATCACTTACCCACAATGAAAAAAAGGCA
The DNA here is from genome assembly GCF_003470905.1 of Roseburia sp. AM23-20. NCBI lineage: Bacteria > Bacillati > Bacillota > Clostridia > Lachnospirales > Lachnospiraceae > Roseburia > Roseburia sp. AM23-20. The sequence continues at coordinate 88,823 of NZ_QRHS01000007.1, read as the reverse complement.
CGAAAACAGGCAGGAACCGGTCTTCAGATGATCTTTCAGGATTCCTATTCCTCTTTAAATCCCCGGAAACGTATCTATGATATTTTGGCACAGCCAATGTTATATCATGGAATTTCGGATAAGAGAACAATTGACACTGATATAAAACAGCTTTTAGATATGGTCGGACTGCCCCAGAGCACACTTTTAAAATATCCGCATGAATTTTCGGGTGGACAGAGACAGCGTATTGGAATAGCAAAAGCGTTGTCATTAAAACCGGAGTTCATCGTGTGTGATGAACCGGTCAGTGCACTTGATGTGTCGATACAGGCACAGATATTAAATCTGATCCGTGAGTTACAAAATGAACTGGGACTGACAAGTCTGTTTGTGGGGCATGGTCTTGGAGCTGTCCGTTACGTGAGTGACAGGATCGCGGTTATGTACCTTGGGAAGATCGTTGAGATCGCAGATGCCAGTGAAGTGTTCTTACATCCTGCACATCCGTATACAAAAGCGCTGACACATGCAGCACCGGTTGCAGATCCGGGACACCGGGAAGAAAAGCCTGCAGTTTTAAAAGGCGAGGTTGCTTCCGCGGTGCATCCTCCAAAAGGATGCCGGTTTCATCCGAGGTGTCCGTATGCGAGAGACGACTGCCGGCTGAGTGAGCCGGTGCTTTTACCGATTGCCGGAAAACCGGATCATCTGGTGGCATGTCCTTATTATGAGGGGACAGAAAATGCGTAAAATGCGGTGATGCACAAAAGCAGTGATGCAAAAGTGCAGGAAATGAGGAATCATATGACAAAATATATTATCAAACGTATCCTGATCGCGATTCCGGTATTGCTCGGTATTACTGTGATCGATTATGCGATCATGTGTATGGCGGGGAGTCCGCTTGAAATGCTGCAGGGACCGCGTGTTTCGGAAGCTGCAGTACAGGCAAAAGCAATAGCACTTGGACTCGACAAACCATTTTATGTGCAGTATTTTGTGTGGCTGGGACAGCTTCTGCATGGGAATATGGGATATTCCATTAAAAATTACCAGCCTGTTGCAGATATGATCGCAAGCCATCTGGGACCAACATTGCTTTTGATGGGGGTATCACTGTTTGTCAGTATATTGCTTGCTGTTCCGTCAGGAATTTACAGTGCAATCCATCAGTATTCAAAAGGTGATTATACGGTAGTGACATTATCATTTCTTGGCAGCAGTATTCCGGGATTTTTCCTTGCCATGCTTCTCATCTATCTGTTTACAGTCAAATTGGGCTGGCTGCCTTCCGGTGGAATGACAACGCTTGGCACGTCCGGTGGTGCAGCAGATGTGGCGGCACATATGGTTATGCCGGTCATTGTCCTTGCGGTGTCCATGGCAGGAACAAATATCCGCTATATCCGCAGTGCAGTGCTTGAAATCTTACAGCAGGATTATCTGCGTACAGCACGGGCAAAGGGAATCGGACATTTTCTTGTCATCAATAAACATGCACTGCGCAATGCCTTAGTTCCGATCGTGACGGTCATTGGAATGGAAATACCGGTATTGTTTGGAGGTTCTATTATTGTGGAGCAGGTATTTTCCTGGCCGGGACTTGGTCTTATGACGATGAGTGCGATCACAAACCGTGATTATCCGGTTATTATGGGAGTCTGTCTGCTCTCAGCGATCGTTGTACTGCTCGGTAATCTTCTGACAGATATTTTATATGCGGTAGTAGATCCGACGATAAAACTTCAGTAAAGAGGTTGAATTTGTATGATAAAAAAGAAAAAAGAAAACTTAAATGAAACATATATGCAGATGGTGCTGCGTCGTTTCCGTGCACATCATCTTGCAAAGATCAGCCTTGGGATACTGGTTGTTGTCGGACTGGCGGCATTGTTTGCACCGGTTGTTGCGCCTTATGACCCGGATGCAATTGTCGGAACGTTTAGTGGAGCACCGTGTAAAGAGTTTATTCTTGGAACAGATCAGATCGGCAGGGACGTATTCAGCAGGCTTTTATATGCAACAAGGATATCACTGCTTGTGGGAATCCTTGCTACAGCCATATCGACGGTGATTGGTGTGGTACTTGGCCTGATCGCGGGATATTTTGGCGGAGTGGCAGATATGATACTGATGCGTTTTACGGATATGGTCATGTCTTTTCCTTATATCCTTCTGGTACTTGTTGCAGCAGCGATCTTTAAACCGGGATTGTGGAGTATTATTCTGATTCTGGGATTTGTAGACTGGCCTGGGGTAGCAAGACTGGTACGTGGAAATGTGCTCAGCTTACGTGAAACAAATTTTGTCAAAGGAAATGTAGTAGCAGGCATGCCGCTTCGTCATATCCTGTTTTCCGAGATTTTGCCAAATACGGTTGCGCCGATCCTCGTATATGCAACTTCTGTTATGGCAATCTCCATGTTAGATGAGGCGGCGTTAAGTTTCCTTGGCATGGGTGTGCAGCCTCCAATGGCAAGCCTTGGAAATATGTTAAACGGAGCACAGTCTATTACGGTACTGACGTCACAGCCCTGGCTCTGGCTGCCTCCGGGGATCATGATCGTTGTGCTGGTTATTTCCATCAACTTTGTTGGGGATGCACTGCGTGATGCATTTGATCCGTCTGGTGGGCGCAGATAGGTGCCCATGGATCATGAACTTCCCTGTGTAGGGTGGTTCTGGAGGGTTACGATTGGCAAATTGCATCAAGCCGGGACTGTTTTGTTTCCGTTGTCCGAAAATAAGAAAGCGATTTCACTCTGATAATAATCAGAGTGAAATTAGTATGCCTGATTCAGGTTGGGGCGGAGTGACGTGTGCCTCAACAAACCAGCATTTGCCGGGCGGCTTATGATATTATATTATGCAGAAAAGCAGAATGGAGAAGTATATGGAACAGAAAGTATTAGAGCAGAAACTTACGGATTTCTTTGAGGAACTTCACAGTCACCCAGAGCTATCCTATGAGGAATATGAGACGACAGAGCGGATCAAAAGAGAACTTCATGCAGCAGGAATCGAAATTTTACAGACACCATTAAAAACCGGCGTGGTTGCCATAATACGAGGCGCACAACCGGGAAAAACATATGGATTGCGTTGTGACATTGATGCACTGCCGATCATGGAGGAGACAGAGCTGCCTTATAAGTCAGAAATTCCGGGAAAGATGCATGCCTGCGGACATGATTTCCATACGGCAGCAGTAATTGGAACAGCATTACTCTTGCAGGAGCGAAAAGAGAAACTGCATGGAAATGTAAAAATTCTGTTCCAGCCGGCAGAGGAGTCGTCACATGGAGCAGAGACGGTTCTGCAGACAGGGATACTTTCTGATGTGGAGGCGATTTTTGGTCTGCACACAGCAGCATATCTTCCGGTTGGCACACTTGGAATCCGTGCCGGAAGTGTTATGGCGGCGGTAGACCGGTTTGAATTAAATATTACGGGTACAGGCTGCCATGGCGGTCATCCGGATGAGGGAGTGGACACGATACTTGTGGCGGCATCTGTGATACAGGCATTGCAGAGCATTGTCGGCAGAAACTTAAATCCGTTTCATACGGGGGTGGTCAGTGTGACAAGGATTCATGGCGGTAATACCTGGAATGTGATTCCGGATAAAGTGGAATTAGAGGGAACAGTTCGTTCCATGGACAAAGAGGATCGTGTTTTTATAGAAAAACGCATGCGCGGGATTGCAGAAAACACAGCCGCAGCGTATGGTGCGAAGGCAGAATTACTATGGTATCCGGGACCTCCTGCAACAGTCAATGAGGAAACATGGAGTGCGTTTGCAGAAGATGTGGCAAAAGAATGTGGCTATGAGGTTGTTCCACAGCGAAATTCAACAGGTGGAGAGGATTTTGCATTTTATCTGGAAAAGATACCGGGATGTTTTATCAATGTCGGGACAGGGGTTGGTTATCCAAACCATCATCCACAATTTTATGCGGATGAGGCTGCACTTGCACCGGCGGCAGAGTATTTTGCAAGACTGTTAGAAGAAGCACTTGGTAAATAATACAAAAACAGGAGTCCTTGCGGGCTCCTGTTTTTTGATCTCAGATCATGAACTGTCTGAATTGAAATCAGAATTTCTGATTAATCCTCGTATTTGTTTTTCTCGCCGATCTCCTGCATTTTCATAGCACGAACTTTTAATGGAAGTCCGAACAGTGTGATAAATCCGGAAGCATCATGATGGTCATAAAGATCACCGGTTGTGAAACTTGCGAGTGACTCACTGTACAGAGAATATTTTGAAGTAGTTCCGGCTTTGATGATGTTACCTTTGTATAATTTGAATTTTACTTCACCGGTTACATATTCCTGTGTGGAAGTAACGAAAGCTCTGACTGCATCACATAAAGGTGTGAACCATTTTCCTTCGTAAACGATCTGGGCAAGTTTGTTTCCCATATCTTTTTTAACTTCCATGGTAGCACGGTCTAAAACAAGCTCCTCTAACTGCTGATGAGCTTCCATTAAGATCGTTCCGCCAGGAGTTTCGTATACACCGCGGGATTTCATACCAACAACACGGTTTTCAACGATATCAATGATGCCGACACCATGTTTGCCGCCGAGACGGTTTAATTCACGGATGATATCGGAAACCTTCATCTCTTTTCCGTTTACGGAAGTCGGAACACCTTTCTCAAATGTCATAGTTACATATTCGCCTTCTTCCGGAGCTTTTTCCGGGGAAACACCGAGAACTAAAAGGTGGTCGTAGTTAGGCTCGCATGCAGGATCCTCTAATTCAAGACCTTCATGGCTGATGTGCCAGATGTTACGGTCACGGCTGTAGCTTGTGTCGGCAGAGAATGGAAGATGAATGCCGTGTGCTTTGCAGTATTCGATCTCTGATTCACGGGAATCCATAGTCCACTTCGGATCTCTCCATGCAGCGATGATCTTTAAGTCAGGAGCAAGTGCTTTGATGCCAAGCTCGAAACGGATCTGATCGTTTCCTTTACCGGTAGCACCGTGGCAGATTGCAGTAGCGCCTTCTTTTCTTGCAACTTCAACTAATTTCTTAGCGATCAGAGGACGTGCCATAGAGGTTCCGAGTAAATATTTGTTCTCGTAAATGGCATTTGCCTGAACACATGGCATAATGTAATCATCACAGAACTCGTCGATGATATCTACAATGTATAATTTGGAAGCTCCACAGGAGATAGCTCTTTCTTCAAGACCGTCTAATTCTTCTTCCTGACCGCAGTCGATACAGCAGCAGATAACTTCGTAATCATAATTTTCCTTTAACCATGGAATAATGGCGGTGGTATCAAGTCCGCCGGAGTACGCTAAAATAACTTTTTCCTTCATGTGATACAGCCCTTTCTGTTATGTATATTTGATCCATTTGTTCCCGGATCATTGACTAAAAACAATATACAACAAAAAATATAGAAACGCAAGTGAAAATTTATACATTCATTATTCATAAAAATGCATAAAGATTATACAAAATGCAGAAAAAGGCTTAATATATAGTATGCTAAAGAAAAAAGATAAAAAATGGTATTGCATAAAAAATAAAACGAATGTATAATTATGCAATATCAAACAGCGTATGAAAAAAGATACTTTACGACTGCGATGAGGTGTATTAATATAGGAAGAAAGATGCTTATGCAGGTATGCCTGTATACAATGACAGATAAGAAATTTTAAAAGGCATATAAAATAAGGATAAGCAGAAAGGACGAAAAAATGATAAGAGCAGGAATTATCGGAGCAACCGGTTATGCAGGAAATGAACTGGTTCGTATTTTAATGGGACATAAAGAAGTGGAGATCAAATGGTATGGATCCCGCAGTTACATAGATAAAAAATATGCAGAAGTTTATCAGAACATGTTTGAGATCGTGGATGATGTGTGCTTAGACGATAACATGGATGAACTTGCAAGCCAGGTGGATGTGATCTTTACAGCAACTCCGCAGGGATTTTTAGCAGGGGTGCTGACAGAAGATATATTAAATAAGGTAAAGATCATAGATTTGAGTGCTGATTTCAGAATCAAGGATGTATCTGTTTATGAGAAATGGTACAAGATCGAGCACAAGACTCCGCAGTTTATTGAAGAAGCTGTTTATGGACTCTGTGAGATCAACCGTGATAAAGTAAAAGGAGCAAGATTGATTGCAAATCCGGGTTGTTATACCACTTGCTCTATTCTGACAGCGTACCCGCTTGTAAAAGAGGGCATGATCGATCCTAATACGCTGATCATTGATGCAAAATCAGGAACTTCCGGTGCGGGGCGTGGCGCGAAACTGCCAAATCTGTTCTGTGAAGTCAATGAAAACATGAAAGCATATGGAGTGACAAATCACCGTCATACACCGGAGATCGAGGAACAGCTTGGTTATGCGGCAGGAAAAGAGATCGTTGTTAATTTTACACCGCATCTGGTTCCGATGAACCGTGGTATTCTTGCAACAGAGTATGCGACACTGGTGAAAAAAGCAGATGGCAGCCTTCCTTCTTATGAAGAAGTAAAAGCAGTCTATGATAAATATTATGCGAAAGAAAAATTTGTCCGTGTACTTGAGAAAGATGTCTGCCCGGAGACGAAATGGGTAGAGGGCAGCAACTATGTGGATGTCAACTTTAAGATTGATGAGAGAACCGGCCGTATCGTGATGATGGGAGCACTTGATAATCTGGTAAAAGGTGCAGCAGGTCAGGCGGTACAGAACATGAATCTGTTATTTGGTTTTGATGAGGCAGAAGGCTTAAATATGGTTCCGATGTTCCCATAAAGTGGATGGACGATTACATTGGAGTCTGTGACTACAATTTTATGTGGTAAAAAATAACTGGATGAGACAGTTATGCTAGAAGAGGAATAAAAGACATGAAAGAGAACAAGGTAAATATCCGTGAGATGACAATGGAGGATTTTGAGGAGGTACATGCGCTGTGGATGGGAATCCACGGGTTTGGAATCCGGAGCATTGACGATTCGAAAGAAGGTGTGGAACGTTTTATCAGACGTAATCCGACTACCAGCATGGTGGCGTGCGAAAATGGCAGGATCGTCGGTGCGATTCTGTGTGGTCATGATGGAAGACGCGGATGTTTATATCATGTCTGCGTTCACGAAGATTACAGAAAGCAGGGCATTGGACAAAAGATGGTGGAGGCCTGTCTTGCAGCTTTAAAACGTGAACATGTCAATAAAGTAAATCTGATCGCCTTCAAAAAAAATGATGTTGGAAATCATTTCTGGCAGGGGATGGGATGGACATTCCGTGAGGATGTTAATTATTATGAATATGTCACAAATGAAGAAAACCAGACGGTATTTAATCCGTAAAAATACAATTTTCACACGCAGGATTTGAGCTACGCACAAACTTGAGATGCAAAAGAAAACTTTGTCTGCATTAGAAAGCAGTGCAGGAATGGAGGAAACGATGAAACAGATCAAAGGCGGAGTTACCGCAGCAAAAGGATTCGAAGCAGCAAGCACAGCAGCAGGAATCAAATATAAAGACAGAACAGATATGGCAATGATCTACAGCGAGGTTCCGTGTGCAGTGGCAGGTACATTTACCACAAATATTGTAAAGGCCGCTCCGGTAAAATGGGATCAGCATGTAGTCTATGACAGCAAAATGGCGCAGGCAGTTGTTGTCAATGCAGGTATCGCAAATGCATGTACCGGAGAAGAGGGAATGAGCTACTGTAAAGCAACCGCAGAAAAAGTAAACAATCTGCTTCATATCCCGACGGATGAGGTACTTGTGGCATCAACCGGAGTCATTGGTATGCAGCTTCCAATCGAACGTATCTGTGCGGGAGTTGAAACGATGGTTCCACAATTAAATGGCGATATCGAAAGCGGACATAAAGCTGCACTTGCGATCATGACAACGGATACGCATGAGAAAGAAGTGGCAGTTGAGATCGAACTTTCCGGTAAGACGGTCACGATCGGCGGCATGTGCAAAGGTTCCGGCATGATCCATCCGAATATGTGTACCATGTTAAGTTTTGTGACAACGGATGCTGCGATTTCACAGGAGTTGTTATTAGAAGCATTAAAAGCGGACGTGGAAGATACCTATAACATGATCTCTGTAGATGGCGATACATCCACAAATGACACCTGTCTTCTGCTGGCAAACGGAACGGCAGAAAATACAAAGATCACAGAGAAAAATGCGGATTATGAGACATTTACAAAAGCACTCCGTTTTGTCAACGAGACACTTGCAAAACAGATGGCAGGAGACGGAGAAGGTGCAACTGCATTGTTTGAAGTGAAAGTAGTCGGAGCTGAGACAAAAGAACAGGCAAAGATCTTAAGCAAATCCGTCATCACATCAAGCCTTACCAAGGCAGCTATCTATGGACATGATGCAAACTGGGGCAGAATCCTCTGTGCCATGGGCTACTCCGGTGCACAGTTTGATCCGGAAAAAGTAGACTTATTCTTTGAGAGTGCCGCAGGAAAAATGCAGATCATCAAAGACGGTGTCGCCGTCGATTACAGCGAAGAAGAAGCAACCAAAATCTTATCCGAGCCGGCAGTCACCGCCATCGCCGACATCAAAATGGGAGATGCAGAAGCTACCGCCTGGGGCTGCGATCTGACTTACGACTATGTAAAAATCAACGCGGACTACCGTTCATAAAAAGGCGTGCCTTCATTTTATCTGGCAGGTGGTCACAGCAAACAAAATATGGATAGAGTTTCGCACTGCAATATCAACATTTTATAGAGGAGAACCAAAGCAATGGAAGAAAATAACAATATGAAAGAAATTTTGCAGAAAGCCGAAGTGCTCATTGAAGCGCTCCCTTACATACAGCGTTTTAACCGTAAGATCATTGTGGTAAAATATGGTGGAAGCGCCATGGTAGATGAAGAATTAAAAAAACATGTCATCCAGGATGTTACCCTGTTAAAACTGGTTGGATTTAAACCAATTATTGTACACGGCGGTGGAAAAGAGATCAGCAAGTGGGTCGGAAAAGTCGGTATGGAGCCTGTATTTGTCAACGGACTGCGCAAAACAGACGAAGCGACCATGGAGATCGCTGAGATGGTGCTAAACAAAGTCAATAAGTCACTTGTGACACTGGTACAGGAACTTGGAGTAAATGCGGTCGGTATCAGTGGAAAAGATGGTGGACTTTTAAAAGTAGAGAAGAAATATTCAAACGGTGAGGATATCGGTTACGTTGGTGAAATCACTGAGGTAAAACCGCAGATCTTATATGATCTGTTAGAAAAAGATTTCCTGCCGATCATCTGTCCGGTCGGAATGGATGCAGAATACAACAGCTACAATATCAATGCGGATGATGCTGCATGTGCGATCGCAAAAGCAGTAAAAGCTGAAAAACTGGCATTTTTAACCGATATAGAGGGTGTTTACAAAGATCCGGAAGAGAAAGATACCCTGATCTCTGAACTTCGTGTATCAGAAGCAAGAGAATTGATCGGGGATGGATTTATCGGTGGCGGCATGCTTCCGAAGTTAAATAACTGTATTGATGCAATCGAGAACGGTGTTTCAAGAGTCCATATCTTAGATGGACGTATCGCACACTGCCTGCTTCTTGAAATCTTTACAAACCGCGGAATCGGAACTGCTATATTAGGAGATAAGGAGACGAAGTTTTATCATGAATAAAGAAGGATATATAAGTGAAGCAGAGGAGAATATCCTCCATACATATAACCGGTTTTCATTGGTATTAGACCATGGAGAGGGAGTGTATCTGTACGATACAGATGGCAAAGAATATCTGGATTTCGCGGCAGGTATTGCTGTGCAGGCATTCGGATATGGTAATAAAGAGTATGGGGATGCATTAAAAACACAGATCGATAAAATTATGCATACGTCAAATCTTTATTATAATGTGCCGATCATCCATGCAGCAGAGCGGGTAAAAAAGGCAAGCGGTATGGACCGTGTATTCTTTACTAACAGTGGCACAGAAGCAATCGAAGGTGCGATCAAGGCTGCAAAAAAATATGCCTATACGAGAGATGGTCATGCAGGTCATGAGATCATTGCAATGAATCATTCTTTCCATGGAAGAAGCATCGGAGCGCTTTCCGTCACCGGCAATAAACATTACCAGGAACCGTTTGAACCACTGATGCCGGGTGTGAAATTTGCAGATTACAATGATCTCGACAGTGTGAAAAAGCTGATCACGGATAAAACCTGTGCGATCCTGTTTGAAACAGTACAGGGTGAGGGCGGTATTTATCCGGCGACGAAAGAGTTTATGGAAGGTGTAAGAAGCCTTTGTGATGAGCATGATATTTTACTGATATTAGATGAGATCCAGTGTGGTATGGGACGAACAGGAGAAATGTTTGCATGGCAGCATTATGGTGTGAAACCGGATATCATGACAAGTGCAAAAGCCCTTGGCTGCGGTGTACCGGTCGGAGCATTCATGATGACAGAGAGAGTAGCAGAAAAGTCCTTAAAACCGGGCGATCATGGAACAACTTATGGTGGAAATCCATTTGTAGGGGCTGCAGTTGACAAGGTGCTTGAGATGATGGAGCGCGACCATATCACGGATCATGTCAAAGAGATCGCACCATATCTGGAAGAAAAATTAGATGAACTGGTTGATTCTTATGATTTCTTAACGGCACGCAGAGGACTTGGACTGATGCAGGGCGTTGTATCCGAAAAACCGGTCGGACAGATCGCCGCAAAAGCACTTGAGGAAGGTCTGATCGTGATTACGGCGGGGGCGGATGTACTTCGTTTTGTACCGCCACTTATCATTGAGAAGAAACATGTAGATGAGATGATCGGAAAACTGAAAAAAGCCCTGGATCAGATGTAAGGATCATGGAATAGCTGACCTGTCTGCATGATTGATGAATGGATGAAAATAAGACTGCACACGGATGTGTGCAGTCTATTGTCGTAAAATGAGGAATAGGAAAGAGATTATGAAGAATGTACAGAAAAGAAGTGTAATTGCAGCCATAGTGGTATGTGCAGGAGCAGCCATTATGGCTGGTGTCGTTTCAAAACAGCCTGAAAAAGAAGCGGCATTTCGTTTGCCGGAAAAACAGACGGATGCAGAAGAACAACAGCCGGGTGCAGAAACAGATCCATATGATGCCGCAGAAACAGATCTGACGGTGTGGTATGAGGATGCATCTTATATGGATTTCTTTGAATATGCAGCAAGACAGTATTTTGCAAAGACCGGTGTTAAGGCAGTTTTTAAATGTCAGGATACATTAGATTATATCGGAATGATCTATGATGACACCATAAAAGGAGAGGATTATCCGGATGTTTATCTGCTGAATGGTGACGGACTTGAGGAGGCATATTTATATGGACTTGCCGCATTAAATGAGACACAAAAAGCATATGAAGGTGCATCACAAAAGGCATTGGAGGCTTCCTCTTACGAAGAAAAGCTGCTGGGATATCCGCTCAGTTATGATGCAAATGTGTTTGTTTATCAGAATGGATATTTTGAAAATCGGCCGGAATCACTGCAGGCAATTATTGATTATTCGAATGAGAATGAACCGGGTGAAAATGTGGAATACCTATTGGAGTGGGATGTAAATGATGCATTTTATGATTTCCCATTCATTGGCAACAGCGTGACATTTGAAAAAACAGCACCGGAAATGATGAATGTAACCTATGATGAGGATTTGTATCAGAAAGATCTTGAGTATTTTGAGACGATTCTTGGCTCATTTTCCCTGGATATCAATACAGTTTCCATGGACAGTATATTAGAACATTTTAAAGATGGAAAAACACTCTGTGCATTTGTGAACACAGATTCCCTGCAAAAATTAGATGATATATCTTATTCTGTGATGGAGATTCCGGCATTGAATGAGGAACTTCCATCTGTTGCATGTGCATCTACGGATATGCTGGTTGTTAATGATTTTTCAAAGAATGCGTCCGATGCAGCAGATTTTGCAGAGTTTGTGACTGTACAGCTTGCAGACGTGCTGCACGATATGAGTGGTCATTATTCCGTATTTTTATCGCAAAATGCGTCTGATGCGGAAAAAACTGCATATCAGGCATATGAGGATGCCATTTTACTGCCGGATTCCCAGGATGCAAAAGACTTCTGGGTAGGTTTAAAGGAAAAAATTGCCGAGTATTTTTAAATTTTATAAAAATAAATGAAATAAATTTTATACACTCTTGTAATAAATGAAAAATTTCGTTAAAATATAGAGAGTGGGCATTGAGGACTCCTTCTAATATAAGAGAAGGAGATGCTTATGATTAAAAAAATTATAAAAGTACTATGTTTTTCATGTTTCTGCCTGTTGGCAGCAGCATGTGGAGAAAGAGAAAACGTCTATTTTCAGACAGAAACATCTGTGGCTGGAACACAGCAGAACGAGGATGTGGCGGCGACAGAGATTATGGCAGAGAATAACGCGGATGATACACAGACGGCGGGGTCTGATAAAAAACGCTTTGTGTATATATGCGGAGCTGTAAATGTGCCAGGTGTTTATGAAGTGGAACAGAATGCAAGACTCTATGAGGTGGTTGAAGCTGCCGGTGGTCTGAGGGAGGATGCGGCAGAAGAGTCTGTCAATCAGGCACGTCAGATTGAGGACGGAGAGATGATACGCATCCTGACACAGGAAGAGGCAGCGCAGGCTGGTGATGAAGAAGCAGGGGAAGGGGCAGAGAATGACGTGAAAGCAGAAACAGCAAATGATTCAGACGGCAGGATCGATCTGAATCTTGCAACTGTGGCAGAACTCATGACGCTTCCCGGAATTGGTCAGGCAAAAGCGGACAGTATTGTCCGTTACCGCGAGAAGAATGGTGCTTTTTCTTCTATAGAGGAGATCAAGCAGGTAGAGGGAATCAAAGAGGGCGTTTATAATCGAATAAAAGATAATATAAAGGTGAAGTAAAATGGCAAAAAAGGTTCTTGTTGTAGATGATGAAAAGTTAATTGTAAAGGGTATCCGGTTCAGCCTTGAACAGGACGGAATGGAAGTAGACTGCGCATATGACGGGGAAGAAGCATTAAAAATGGCAACCGAAAATGCTTATGATATGGTGCTGCTTGATATCATGCTTCCGAAGATGGACGGATTTGAAGTATGCCAGCACATCAGGGAGTTTTCTAATATGCCGATCGTCATGCTTACCGCAAAGGGAGATGACATGGATAAGATCTTAGGTCTGGAGTATGGCGCAGATGATTATATCACAAAACCATTTAATATCCTTGAAGTAAAAGCAAGAATTAAGGCGATCATGCGGCGTACAGCAGCAAGTCAGCCGAAAAAAGAGGACAGCAAAGTCATAGAAGCGGGAGATCTGAAATTAGACTGTGAGAGTAGGAGACTCTTTATTTTAGGAAAAGAAGTGAATCTTACTGCAAAAGAGTTTGATCTGTTAGAACTTCTTGTCAATAACCCAAACAAAGTCTACGGCAGGGAGAATCTTTTGAATCTTGTGTGGGGATACGAATATCCGGGAGATGTGCGTACAGTGGATGTTCATGTGAGACGTCTGAGAGAAAAGATCGAGAGTAATCCGAGTGAGCCGAAGTATGTGCATACCAAATGGGGTGTTGGATATTATTACTCTCAGAATTAGTAAGGTGCAGCCATGACGAAATTAAAAAAATTTACCGATTTTCTGAACAGCCTGAGATTCAGGCTGATTCTTTTACTTATTCTTATAGGTGTGATACCGTGTGTTCTGTTACGGATTGGGATGCTGAATTCATATGAAAACAGGGCTGTTTCACTTCGAACCAGTGAAATCTTAAGTCAGGCGAAAATTTTAGCAAATCAGATCGTGTCAAATGATTATCTGGAAAATTCCGGTTCTCCTACTATCAATGCGCAGTTAGAGCAGCTTTCTACTATTTATGACGGACGTGTCATGATCATCAGCGACACGTTTCAGGTAGTGAAAGATACTTATAAGCTCGATGAAAAAAAGACGATCATTTCAGAGGAAGTCATTAAGAGTTTTTATGGAGAAGAGATTACAAAATATGATTCGAAATATCGTTATATTGAGATGACGATACCACTTGTGCGCACAGATCAGGAAAACGAAAGCAGACAGGTGATCGGTGTCATGATGGTAAGTGTATCGACGGACACAATCAGTCTGAATTTAGAATATCTTGCAACCAATACAAGGATTATTGAATTGATCTGTATTTTTTCGGTTGTTTTTGCGAGTGTAATCATTGCAGGGCAGATGGTGAAACCATTTCATAAGATGTCAAAGTCGATCGATGAGATTCAGACAGGTTATGGAGAGGATGCACTTTCTGTCAATGATTATACAGAAACCAGAATGATCAGTGAGAAGTTTAATAAAATGTTGGGAAGAATGAAGGTGTTAGACGATTCGAGACAGGAATTTGTATCGAATGTGTCGCATGAATTAAAAACACCGCTTACTTCCATGAAGGTGCTGGCGGATTCCATCAACAGTATGGAGGATGCTCCGATAGAGCTTTATAAAGAGTTTATGGGAGATATCGGTAACGAGGTGGATCGTGAGACGAAGATTATCAATGATCTGCTTTCCCTGGTCAAGATGGACAAGGCAGCAGGGGATTTAAATATCACGAATATTAATATTAATGAATTGTTAGAGCAGATTTTAAAACGCCTGCGTCCGATCGCAGATAAGCAGAAAGTGGAGCTTGTGCTTGAGAGTTTCCGACCGGTCAGTGCTGATGTCGATGAGGTCAAGATCACGCTTGCCTTTACCAACCTGATTGAAAATGCGATCAAGTATAACAAAGAAGATGGCTGGGTACATGTTTCGCTGAATGCTGATCATCAGTATTTTTATCTGAAAGTTGAGGATTCCGGAATCGGAATACCGGAAGATTCCTTAGAACATATTTATGAACGTTTTTACCGCGTGGACAAGTCACATTCCAGAGAGATCGGTGGAACAGGACTTGGTCTTGCCATAACGCGAAATGCAGTGCTGATGCATCGTGGTGCGATCAAGGTATTCAGTACAGAGGGAGAGGGAACGATCTTTAATGTTCGTATTCCGCTCAACTATATTTCATAACAGATTGGATCTATTGAAAATGAAAGGTCAGATTATGGATAAAAAAATAATTATCCTGTTGTCAGGATTTATTCTGGCAGTTATTTTGCTGACAGGATGTGGAAACAATGAGGTAGCCAGTGAATATCATATTGAATATCTGAATAAAGAAAAAACAAAAATCGTAGATGTTCCTTATGAGCCACAGGCTTCCGATACGCAAGGTTTGATCGAAGAATTTTTAGCAAAGTTAAGCTCGGATTCTGACAATGTTGAGTACCGTAAACCGATACCAAACGGGGTGGAGGTTACCGATTATTCACTTGACGGTGTAATGCTTTCGATTCATTTTGATGCAGATTACAGCAGTATGGCAGAGGTGGAGGAGGTATTGTGCCGGGCAGCAGTTGTTCTTACAATGACGCAGATTCCTGGGGTGGACTGCGTATCATTTTATGTGGCGGACGCACCACTTACGGATGTCAGAGGCAATATTGTCGGAAGTATGAATCAGGACAGCTTTATTGAGAATCCGGGGGAACAGATTAATTCCATTCAGTGTACGACATTAAAACTTTATTTTGCAAATGAAGCCGGTGATGGTCTGGTAGAAGAGACAAGAAGTGACGTATATTACAGCAGCAATGTGTCAATGGAAAAACTGATCATGGAACAGCTTCTGGAGGGACCACAGACAGAGGGGGCGAAGTCTGCAATCCCGGCAGGAACGAAACTGATCAATGTATCAGTGGTGGATGGTGTCTGCTATGTGAGTCTGGATGAAAACTTTAAAAATCAGGATTATCAGGTAAATGAGGCAGTTGTCATTTATTCAATCGTGGATTCCCTGACAGAATTGTCTACGATCAGTAAAGTACAGATCTCAGTCAACGGAGATACCAGTGGCACTTACCGTGATAATTTTAAATTGAGCGACATGTATGACAGGAATCTTGATTATGTCGTTACACTGGAGGAGACAGGAACAACAGAGGAGGAGTAGATTGGGGAAAAGACCATTTTTGGAAATGGCGGCCGGGTTTATCTGCGGTATTTTCATTGCAGTATATGGAAAACCGTGGATGATCGTGCCCGGATGTATTGGAATTTTGTTATGGACGGCAATCCTGGCGGGATATGGTCTGGGGTGGCCGGAGAATGACAGATATCCTGCCTGGAAGCGGCGATGCTGCGTGGGGGTGTTATGTGCGGCATTTTTTTCCCTGGGCTGGTATCATTGCCGGGCGGTGCAGGCGGCAGAAAATCAGTATTTGCCGTATTTAGAGGATGGAAAAGAAATCTTCTTGAAAGGAAAGATTGCAGGCAAAGAGCAAAAAAAGGAACAGTACTTATACTATATGTCATCCTGTCAGATCAGACAGGATCTTAAAATCAAAGAATGGCAGAGGGTATCTGCAAACGTCATTATCTATTGTGAGTCCGACACATATTCTATCGGACAAACGCTTGTATTACATGGGAAAACAAAATTATTTAACCGGGCACGCAACGAGGGAAACTTTGATCAGGCGGCTTATTATAAAGCGCGGGGAATCTCATTTGCTGTAAATGATGTGGATGTAAAGAATGCATACGGAAAAAGGGATCGCATTGCAGAGACAATGTATGGATGGAAATATTACCTTGCTGGTGTGTATGAGTGCGCACTTGGAGCACGGGAGGGTGGAATTTTAAATACGATGCTTCTGGGAGAGAAAAATCTTTTGGATGCAGAGATAAAACAGCTTTACCGTACGTCCGGAATTTCACATATTCTGGCGATATCAGGTCTGCATATATCTATGATCGGTATGACATTTTACCGTTTTTTGCGAAAGAGAAGTCTTGGTTTCTGGGGAGCGGGAATTTTTGCAGCAGTTTTTATGGTTTCATATGGTCTGATGACAGGAATGGGATATTCGTCTTTCCGGGCAGTCAGTATGTTTTGTATTCTTCTGCTGGCACAGGCAGTGGGACGAAGCTATGATTCGTTAAATGCAATGGGTTTTGCAGCACTGCTCATTCTGTGGAAACAGCCGTTTGCACTATGTGATGCAGGTTTTCAGTTTTCGTTTATTGCGGTATCTGGTGTGGTCTGGGCTGGAAAAATCGTTCAAAGTGCATACCAGGGGTATGTATTGTTACAGAAAATTGCTATGGGATTCGTACTTCAGCTTGTAATACTGCCGGTCACAGCGTGGTACTTTTTTGAAATTCCGGTATATGCGATGCTGATAAATCTGCTTGTACTTCCATTTGTCGGTATTGCGCTGGCATCAGGGATAGCGGGAGGCCTGCTGGGAAGTGTCGTGATACCAAAGACGGCAGTGTTATCCGGGGAATCACTGGTTTCTGCTATAGAAA
This sequence comes from Roseburia sp. AM23-20, assembly GCF_003470905.1. Lineage (NCBI taxonomy): Bacteria > Bacillati > Bacillota > Clostridia > Lachnospirales > Lachnospiraceae > Roseburia > Roseburia sp. AM23-20. Next base: position 71,408 of record NZ_QRHS01000007.1, on the reverse strand, counting down.
CCCTGCCGCATATGTACAACGGTATGGGATGGAAATGGAAGATGGTACGTATCGTATTGTTACCATGTCATGTGATCTTAAGCGGCTGTGAAAAAATCTGTACGATCGCATCGGATCTGCCAAAAGCAATGGTAATTACAGGAAGACCATCCGCAGTAAGAATAGTGCTATATTATCTGTTGCTGCTTGGAGGACTTTTTTTACTTTTCTGTGTGACAAAACGACAGGAAAAAGAGTCACATGGGTGGATACCTTTTATCTGTGGTTTTGGTCTGCTTGTTTTTTTGTTTGTACCATTTCAAAAAGACATGAAACTCACTGTGCTTGATGTCGGACAGGGTGACGGAATTTATCTGCATACGGACAATGGATATGATGTTTTTATAGACGGTGGAAGTACGGATGTGCAGAGTGTGGGAAAATACCGCATCTTACCATATTTAAAGTCAAATGGTGTAAAAGAAATCGATTATTGGTTTGTATCCCACACGGATCAGGATCATATATCCGGTCTGTCGGAACTTTTTGAAGAAAGATACAGGATCAGAAATCTCGTATTTTGGAGGGGAATGGTACAGGATGAAAGTTATAAGAAGCTGGTTTTGCTTGCAAAAGAACATGGAACAAATATATGTACAATGAACCGTGAGGATATATTATTCCTTGGAGAAGGAAAGATAACAGCCATTTCACCGGAATACCATGCAGGAGATGAAAAAAGGAGTGATACATCTGCGGATAAAAATGAGGAATCACTTGTGCTATTATATGAGGAAAAAAGTTTTTCGGCACTGTTTACCGGCGATATAGGGGAAATGCAGGAAAAAAAGATTTTAAACTGGTTAAAAGTTTCGGATATCGATTTTTACAAGGCAGCTCACCATGGCTCAAAATATTCAAATACAAGATCATTTTTGAACGCAGTATCGCCGCGGATTTCTGTTATTTCCTGTGCGAAAAAGAACCGGTATGGTCATCCGGGCAAAGAAGCGGTTGAAAATATAAAAGATACGGGAAGTTCCTTGTTTTATACGATGGAAGATGGTCAGATCACTGTGACACGGTCAAAGAAACATGCGCTTACAGTACAAAAATATCTGGTGCCGGATAAGCAGTTTGTATTTGTAAGGTAATGTATGCTATACTGTGATAAAGCGAAACGGACAAAAAGGGATGGAATAAAATGAAAACGATTGATGAGGATATTAAGAGCGGAAATTTCAAACAGATCTATCTGTTGTATGGAACGGAAGCATATTTAAAGAAACAATACAAAGATAAACTGAAAAATGCAATGGCAGCGCCGGATGATACCATGAATTTTACGAGGTTTGAAGGGAAAAATATCAATCCGAAAGAAGTGATCGATCTTGCCGAGACACTGCCTTTTTTTGCGGATAAAAGAGTCATACTGATCGAGGACAGTGGCTTTTTTAAAAGTTCCTGTGAGGATCTTGCCGAATATCTGTCACAGGTGGCGCCAGCGACACATTTTATCTTTGTGGAGGAGGAAGCAGATAAGCGTTCGAAAATGTATAAAGCGGTTAAAAATAATGGAAAAATCGTAGAATTTTCGGCACAGAGTGAGGAACTTTTGACACGCTGGATTCTGACGAGACTAAAGAAAGAGGGGAAAAATATCACCGGTTCTGTGATGCAGCTATTTTTAAGCAGGACAGGAACGGACATGGGAAATATCGACAGGGAATTAGAGAAGCTGATCTGTTATGCTCTGGATCGGGATGTGATCACAGCGGAAGATGTGATGGCAGTTACGACAGAACAGACCACCAATAAGATATTTGAGATGGTCAATGCGATAGCGGAGCATAACAAACGCAGAGCACTGGATCTTTACTATGATCTTCTGACGTTGAAAGAACCGCCGATGCGTATCATGTTTCTGATCACCAGACAGTTTCAGATCCTTTTGAATGTGCGTGATATGGCAGGACGAGGGATGGACAACCAGACAATCGCGAAAAATGCAGGAATACCTCCGTTTGCAGTAAAAAAGAATATTTCACAGGCAAAAGGATTTACGATGGCACAGTTAAAGATGGCGCTTTATGATGGAGTGGATTTAGAAGAGTCTGTAAAAACAGGGCGGATGAATGACCAGATGGCAGTGGAACTTTTTATCATGAAGTACAGCAGTACGAAGAGATAAGTCAAAAAAACACCAGTATGACGGTACTGGTGTTTTTTATTATGTGGTCGGGTTAAAACCACATATAAGTTTTATCTATGTTTCAAAAATTAAGCTAATCCGTTAACAAGTTTTGTTAAACGGGAAACTTTTCTAGCAGAATTGTTCTTGTGGTAAATTCCTTTAGAAGAAGCGCTCTCGATGGTTGAGATAGCAACTGTTAAAGCAGCTTTTGCAGCCTCTTTATCATTTGCAGCCACTGCAGCCTCAACTTTTTTAATAGAAGTCTTAACTTCGCTTCTGATCGCTTTGTTTCTAGCAGCTCTTGTCTCTGTTACTAAAATTCTTTTCTTTGCAGATTTAATGTTAGCCAATCCGTACACCTCCAATTTGTAATCGTTATTGTTCATGATTGTTACATTAAAGCCGGACACGGACAGTTCAATGTAAACATACTGGTATATTATAGGTCAGTATATTTTTGTTGTCAAGTATAAAACAGCAAAATAATGAGAAATTATGGATATTTTTTTCGCAGATTTGAAATAATATAGGCAGAGATAACAGATGCCGGGAGCAGGGCATTGGGATATAGGGGGAATTTATGTATCAGATCCGGACAGATTTAGCACTTGAAACGCAGGAAAAAATGCAGGAAGATCATGTTGATTTAAAGGGAGTCCGCTTTTTAGAAGAGAAAGTAGATAAAAATATCACGATCAGCACAGTGGTCATTGAAACAGAAAACGGTGCAAAGACGATGGGAAAACCAAAGGGAACCTATATTACGATCGAGGCGGGAAATATGGATGAGGAGGACGAGGATTACCACAGAGAGATATCTGTGCAGCTTGCACAGATCATTCGTAAGCTGATACGGGACAGAAAAGAAGAAATGTCAGTGTTGGTTGTAGGACTTGGAAACCGTGAAGTTACACCAGATGCGTTAGGCCCCCGTGTGGTGGACAACCTGTTTATCACAAGACACATTATAAAAGAGTATGGAAAATATGCATTCGGGGAAAAAAATGTAAACCGGATCAGCAGCATCGTACCGGGAGTTATGGCACAGACGGGGATGGAAAGCCTTGAGATCATTCACGGGATCATTGATGAGACAAAACCGGATATTGTCATTGTTATTGATGCGTTAGCTGCGCGGAGTACCAAAAGGTTAAACCGGACGATCCAGGTTACAGATACCGGAATTAACCCAGGCAGCGGAGTTGGAAATCACAGACACGGCCTGAATAAAAAGAGTCTAGGGGTTCCGGTGATCTCAATCGGGATACCGACGGTTGTGGATGCTGCGACCATCGTCAATGACACGATGTTTAATCTGATCGCAGCTATGAGCCAGAGCAGAGCTTTTGATAAGCTGGGAGATTCGTTAAAGGAACTGAATGATGGGGAAAAATATGAATTGATCAGGGAACTGCTCTCACCGAATTTAAATGCGATGTTTGTGACACCAAAAGATATCGATGAGTCAGTGAAAAGATTAAGTTTCACGATCTCTGAGGGCATCAATATCGCATTTATGGGTGAAATGCTGCCGGTATAAATGGATGGGATACTGACATAATGAAAATTGAAAGAGCATACAGTGTAGTATGTATGCTTATCGTTATCGGTCTTTAAAAAAGAAAAAAATAAAAGCAGCCGTCTGGCTATGGATATTGTTATCGGCTTTCATTGCGCTGCTGATACAGACAGATAAATCCTTTCTGACAAAACTGGGAGAGGAGGGGGCAGAAAGCTGTTGTGAAAAAGTACTTGAATTTTATCTTCCCGGCCTGTCATACAGCATAAAGGATGAAAATGAGTGGTCTTTGGTGGAAAAAGTGATCGGTGTACTTTTTTCGGAGGAGGATGTCAATACAGAAAGTGAATCATATAAAACCCAGATCGAGAGTGATCTGTCTTATGAGACAATCTTAGCGCGGGAGGCTGCAGATGAAAACTATGTGGATGAAAAGACTGGGAAAGTGATACCATCTGTCGGAAGCGCAGATGGTACGAGCCTGCCAGATGATGAAAAAGAGGTTGAGAATACAAAAGAGAATGTGGAAGAACAAGACATGGCACAAGATCAGACTTTGAAAGATACAGACAGTAAAGAAGCGGCAGCAGTGGCAGATGGTAAAGTGGTCACGTTTGCCAGGGAAAAGCTGGATGATTTTGATTATCTGATCCAGAATTTTTATCAGGTAGATAATACGACAACAATCGGGAGCGCACAGCTTAATGCAGATGCCCTGCTTGGAAAGGATGTGCGTTTAAGCCATGATGCATCCACACCGCAGATTCTGATCTATCACACACATTCACAGGAAGGATATGCAGATTCTGTCCCTGGTGATGCTTCCATGACGGTGGTGGGTGTCGGAGATTATCTGACAGAGCTTCTGACACAAAAATATGGTTTTTCTGTTATCCACCACACGGGGCAGTATGATGTCGGAGACAGAGATCATGCTTATGCAAAAGCGGGGCCTGCGTTAGAACAGATTTTAGCGGAGAATCAGAGTATTGAGGTTGTGATCGATCTGCATCGTGACGGCGTTGGGAACAATACAAGGCTGGTGACAGAACAAAACGGTGTGCAGATGGCACAGGTGATGTTTTTTAATGGGTTAAGCCGTACGACGAAAACAGGTGATATCGAATATCTGTATAATCCTTATATCGCAGATAATCTGGCGGTATCGTTTCAGATGCAGCTAAAGGCGGCGGAATATTATCCGGGATTTACCAGAAGAATTTACCTGAAAGGGTACCGCTACAATATGCACTATTGCCCGAAAACGCTCCTGATTGAGGTTGGGGCACAGACGAATACACTCGAAGAAGCAAAAAATGCAATGGTGCCGCTTGCTGATCTGCTCAATAAAGTATTGACGGGACCACAGTAGAAAAGTAAAATATTCGTAAAAATGTAAAAAAATGGGGTAATACATAAGATGGATGCTTTGTTACATTTAGATGGCAATATTTTATTATGGATACAGGAGCATGTGAGAAATGATATGCTGACACCTGTGATGAAATTTATCACACATTTGGGAGACGCCGGATGGATCTGGATCGCACTCACAGTTTTGTTTCTGCTTTTAAAAAAGATGCGAAAGACCGGGCTGCTTATGACGTGTTCACTGATTGGATCTTTGATCATTAATAACCTTATTCTCAAAAATCTGGTTGCCAGAACAAGACCTTATGAAGCAGTGGATGGATTGCAGCGTATCATAGAAGCGCAGAAGGATCTGTCATTTCCATCTGGTCATACCGGCAGTTCGTTTGCGGCAGCAGTTGTTATTTTTCTCACATGTCCGCGAAAGATCGGAGTACCGGCTCTGATCCTCGCATTCCTGATCATGTTCTCAAGGCTTTATGTCGGGGTTCATTATCCGACGGACGTTCTTGCCGGAATGGTCACAGGAACACTGATCGCGGTGCTGGTATGTGCGGTATACCGGAGAAAGTTTCCGGACAATGATGTGCAGAAATTCTGAAATATTTTGTTATATGAATTGGAAAATGGCTTGAAAAGTCAAAAATAAAAGACTTTTCAAGCCATTTTTTATATGGAAAGATGATATTTTTCCATCCAGTAATTTAGCTGTATAAAGTAAGCTAAAAGCTGGGGACCTGCCATGAGCTGTCCAAACCAGGGCTTTCCATATTCTTTTGGAGATTCCATAAATTTTTTAACTTTCTTTTTGTCAATAAGCGGAAGAATGGGAGCATTGCTGTCCGCTAAAATATCCGTCATTCGTGAGATCAGAATTTTTTCATAACCCGGATGATAGGTCTTGGGGTAAGGGCTTTTTTTGCGGTGCAGCAGTTCAGGCGGCAGAAGATCACAGAAGGCATCGCGTAAAAGGGATTTTTCTACACCGCCCTGGTATTTCATTTCCCAGGGGACGTTGTATACATAATCGATAATGCGATGGTCTGCAAATGGAACTCTCGCTTCAAGACCGGAATACATACTGGTGCGGTCCATGCGGTCGAGCAGTGTCTGCATAAACCATTTGATATTCAGGTAGGCGATCTCTCTGCGTCTGTATTCTTCGGCAGTTTCGTCCGGAAGATGTGGTGTCTTTTTTAAAGATTCTTCGTATCTGGCATGGGAATAAGAAGAAAGATCAAGATTCTTTACGACATCATCGGCAAGAAAAACAGTACGGGCATTTGTATCTGCAGACCATGGAAAACCGTCCTGATGCATCAGCTCTTTGCGGTAAAACCATGGATAGCCGCCGAAAATTTCGTCAGCACATTCTCCGGTCAGTGTTACCTTGTTCTGTTTTTTTACGAGTGAACAAAAATAAAGCAAAGAGGCATCCACGTCCGTCATACCAGGCATATCTTTCGCATCTACGGCAGTATAGAGCATGTCGGCAAGTGTTTCCTGTGTACATTCCAGATAGGTATGGTTTGTTTTACAATGCTTTAACATGCAGTTTACATATGGAAGATCGCGTTCCGGCTGAAAGGAATTGGACTGGAAATAAATATCATTTTCCGTAAAATCGAAGGAAAAAGTATTTAGGGTTTTGTCATGTGCGCTCTGGTAAGATGCGGCAAGGGCAGTAACGATGCTTGAATCAATGCCGCCGGATAAAAATGTACAGACCGGTACATCGGATACCATCTGCCGTTTTACAGTATCGCGTATGAGGAAAGATACATGTGCTACTGTATCTTTATAGGAGTCCGTATGAGGCAGACATTTCAGATCCCAGTAGATGGTGTCGGAAAGACCGGAGGTGTTAAAACACATGTAATGACCGGGCAGAACTTCGCAGATGCCGCGGAAAATCCCATAGCCGGGTGTGCGTGCAGGACCAACCGCAAGCAGTTCCCTTAAGCTGTTTTTGTCGATGGAAGGTGTCAGATCCGGAAAACAAAATAAGGCTTTGGGTTCGGAAGCAAAAACCAGTTCGTTGTCTTTTACAGAATAAAAAAGAGGTTTTGTTCCTACCCTGTCGCGATAGAGTAAAAGCTGTCCGGTGGCACCATCCCAGATGGCAAAAGCAAAAATTCCGTTTAAGTGAGAGACAAAGGAAGCACCGAAATGCATATAGGCATATAAGATCACTTCTGTATCAGAGGTTGTAAGAAAGTCAAATCCTGCAGCGGTAAGTTCTGGTATCAGTTCATCGGTATTATAGATTTCTCCGTTGTAGGCGATAGCATAATCAGCACCGTTGTGGTGGCGTATCATAGGCTGGGCACCGTGCGTAATATCACGGATGGAAAGTCTCTGATGTGACAGGCCGGCATGCGGTGCCAGATAGATACCGGAAGCGTCGCCGCCACGGTGTATCAGTTTTTGATGCATGGAGATCAGTACATTCTCCCAAAAGGACTGTCTGTCCGTATAACAGCGTTTCAGACTGCAAAATCCTGCAATTCCGCACATAAGTTCACTCCATTTTTTGAAAACAGATTTATTCCCTGTTAGTATATGCAGACCCATTATATTTATGATAAATTGCTATCCAAAAAATGATAAAAACAGTCGGATTTCCCGGAAAAACTTGGAATTATATATTGGAGTATGTTATACTTAATAAGTTAATTTTTTTAATTTGGAGGAAACGGCTTTGACGCTGGATAGTTTATATATTGGAGTTCCGATCGGAGCGTTTTTCTGCTTCCTGTTTATATTCTTTTCCTTCCTGAATGCGGCGGATGCAAAAGCAGTCAGGTATTTCAGACAGATTCTTTTATCCTGCCTGATATGGACAGGCGGCATGGTAATGATGCGTATGCAGATCATGCCTGGAATACGGTTCTGGTTTCATGTGTCGGTATTCGGACTGTTGACGGTGCCGATTTTTATGTATGCCTTTTTGTTTTATATGCTGGAGATCAGAAAGAATGGATTCCTGATCGGATTTTGTATCGCTACTGCAGCAGCAATGGGGATCAATATTGCTACAGAGGTATTTATCCCGGAACCGGATATCGTCAGATATACGGATGGAAGTATAGGATATACTTATCATATATCGTGGGGAAGTTATCTGTTGGCAGTTGTGGAGGCAGGCGTGATCGTATATGCGACCGTTCTGGCACACAGGGCGATCGGCAATAAACTGGAAAAACGAAAGAAATTATTTCCTTTGCTGCTTGGGACAGTTTTGGTTTTGACCGGCAATCTTTTGGATGCACTGCCGGGCAATCAGTTCCCTTACGATATGCTCGGTGGCATTTTTATGGCGTTGTGTCTGTTGTATATCATGTGGCACAAGTATCTGTTTGATCTGTCAAACCGTATCGTGATCGGATGCATCTATTCTGTTGCACTGGCAGTCAGCCTTCTCCCGGTATTTAATTTTAATCATAATGCACAGAGGTATCTTGGCAGTGTATTGCCGGAAATGCAGCAGAAGATCATAGTGATCGTGCTTGGATTTATGGGATGGTCGTTGTTTATATTTTATCTGGCAAGAAAAATGGCAGAAGGAGTCATGCAGGGACAGAACAGAAAACAGATTGAAGTATTGCGTTGTTTTCAGAATGAGTCGGCATCCGTATTTCGGCAGGAAGAACTGTTTGATAAAATGATCGGTGTGGTAAATGAGATGTTTCCAGTAATTGATGTTTTTATCTTTACCAGAAATGAAAATAAATTTACACTCGCAAAAACAGGCAGTGGACAGATGCCGGGGCAGGAAGAACAGGATGAGATCGCAGCTATGCTGGAGGAACCGGGAATAGGCGAACGTTCTGAGATTTCCCTGATGAAGTATGACAATGAGATACAGGGGTTTATTTATATAAAACTCGAAAGGCGGACCAGACTCAATTATTTAGAGAGAGATTACTATTGGAGAATTGGATTATATGCCGGTGTATGTCTGAAAAATATCCGTACATATCAGGAAGTATATCAGATATCGATCCATGATGAACTGACAGGACTTTATAACCGGGGATATTTTAAAAAATTTCTGATGGAAAACTGGAAAGTGGGACAGCCGGTGGCTCTTTTGTATCTTGATCTGGATGATTTTAAGCTCTTTAACGAGCTGTATGGAGAAGAGTGTGGAGACCGTATCTTAAAATGGTGCGGGCATATCATAGAGAATACGGTAGGATGTCAGGGAGAAACGTTCCGGTTTGGATCAAATGAATATGTTGTTTTGATCAATTCGGGGGAAAAGAGAGAAGTTTCGTTGATCGCACAGAAAATACAGAAGAATTTCCTGATCGAGGATAAGGAAAAGCCGGATGTACTCCAGCCGGTCACTGCAAGTATCGGTATTGCATTTTATCCGGATACAGCTTCCGGAGAGGATGAGCTGCTCAGTCAGGCAGAACGTGCAAATTTTTATGCAAAACGGGATGGAAAGAACTGTATTAAAATTTATGGAGAACGCACGGAAGATGAGATCGAGGATCAGAAGGCAGAAAAACATTATGAACAGATCGCACCGACCATCTATGCACTGACTGCAGCAATTGATGCGAAGGATTCGTATACATTTGAGCATTCATGTCATGTATCGGATTATGCAGTTCTGCTTGCAAAGAAAATAGGACTTTCACCAGATGATATTGAAATTGTAAAAGAGGCGGGACTGCTTCATGATATCGGGAAAATCGGTATTCCGGAAAGTATCCTGAAAAAACAGGGAAGACTAAATGCTGAGGAATATGAGATCATGAAAACACATGTCACAAATTCGATTGAGATGATCCATTTCCTGCCTAATATGAACTATGTGATACCGGCTGTATTATCACATCATGAGAGATACGACGGAAAGGGATATCCGAGAGGTCTGAAAGGAGAAGATATCCCTTTGCTTGGACGTATACTTGCAGTGTGTGATTCGTTCGATGCGATGACAACAAAGCGTTCTTACAAGGAAGCAATGCCGGTAGATTATGCGATCAGTGAGTTAGAACGTAACAAGGGAACACAGTTTGATCCAAAGTTGTCAGAGGCATTTGTTGAACTGCTGAAAGAAGGAAAGATAGAGGTATAACTGCAGCCTGATTTAAAAATTAAGATTTATGAAAAATTTTTAAAAATTTTTTAAGATTGCGCTGTTTATGATGACAATGAAACGTTAATATGTTAAACTGACGAAGTGAAAAATGTTTTTATTTAAGGAGGAGTTTAATATGTGGAACAGAAGTGATTTAAAAAGCAATGCAAAACTTGCATTGAAAGCGAATTACTGGAAAGCGGTATTAGTTGGGTTGATCCTGTCGCTTATTTTGGGATCAGGTTCGACAGCTACCAGAAATTCAGCAAAGTCATCAACGGATGGAATGGCATACATGGACCCGGCAGTTTTATTTTCCGTGATCGGAATTATCTTAGCAGCGGTATTCGTTGCCATGGTGATCAGTATACTGCTCAGTATTTTTATCTGGAATCCGCTTGAGGTAGGATGCCAGAAATTCTTTGTAAACTGTAAATATGGCAATGCACAGTTAGGTGATCTGGCACACGGATTTAAAAACGGATATGCAAATATCGGTGTGATCATGTTCCTTCGCGGACTGTTTACCGCACTTTGGAGTTTGCTGTTTATCATTCCTGGTATTGTGAAAAGTTATGAATATATGATGATCCCATATCTTTTAGCAGAGCATCCGGAAATGACCAGACAGGAAGCATTTGCAGAGAGTAAGCGGATGATGGATGGAAATAAATGGAATGCATTTGTTTTAGATCTTTCATTTATCGGCTGGACATTGTTAGGCATCTGCACAGTCGGTATTCTTCTGGTATTTTATGTAGAACCATACATATATCTGACACATGCAGAGTTATATCATGCATTAAAAAACAATAATAAGTCGGTAGAATTTTAAAAATAAAAACAATAAGTCATAAAATCCCCCGCAGCCGCATTTCTAATAAGTAAAGGAGTGCGATCGCGGGGGATTTTTATGTCCAATGAGAAAATAGAAAATCTGTTGAATCTTGCACTCGATGCGACAGAGCAGGAACGCGAAAAGTCGTTAGATCTTGATACAGGATACGACAAGGAGGAACGAACCTGGGAAGTGATCGTGAAGTTTGGAGAAACGGAGGAATCGTTAAAAAGACTACTTGCAGAAAATTTTCCAAAGGAATATGACCGGATAAAAATTACGAATCTGCGGAATGAGTATGCGATCCTGCTTTTGCCGGAGCACATTGTGGAGCTGGTGGCGGCGCTGACAGAGATCGAATACATGGAGAAACCGAAACTTTTGTTTTTTGCAGTGAATAATGGCAGACGTGTGTCGTGCATCAATCCTCTGCAGACCGGACAGATGCGGGGAGGAACAGCCGGAAGGAATGATTTAAGTGGAACCGGCGTAATCGTGGCAGTGATCGATTCCGGGATTGATTATGCACATCCTGATTTCCGGAATGCGGACGGAACGACCAGAATCTTAGATCTCTGGGATCAGACAATTCCAGCAGGCAGTGTGGCAGATCCATTGTCTGAAGAAAACGTGGAACAGTCATTTTTAGGGGCCCCGGCAGGGTATTTTCTTGGAACAGAATTTCCGCAGGAAGTGATAAACCGTGCATTAGAGCAGACGACGGAAAGAGAGCGGTATGCGGTATGTCCCAGCCGTGATATTTCAGGACACGGCACCCATGTGACGGGGATTGCAGCCGGAAATGGTATAGCCTCGCAGGGACGGTACAGGGGAGTAGCATATGAGAGTCCGCTTCTGATCGTTAAATTAGGAACACCGGGTGAGCGGTCTTTTCCAAGAACGACAGAACTGATGCAGGCGGTAGATTACTGTATCAGAAAAGCACAGGAGTATGGGATGCCTGTCGTTTTAAACTTAAGTTTTGGAAATAATTATGGTTCACATTCCGGCAATTCCCTGCTGGAAAGTTATCTTGATGATATGGCAGATTACTGGCGCACATCAATTATTACCGGCAGCGGGAATGAAGGGGCATCGGCGGTGCATGCAGCAGGAACCCTGCGCGAAAATGTTACGGAAGAAGTTGAGGTTGCAGTGAGCGGATATGAAATATCACTGAATCTGCAGATCTGGAAAAATTACGCGGATGAGATTGCAGTTTCTTTAATCCATCCTGACGGAAGCAAAGCCGGACCGATCCAGCAGATTTTAGGGGCACAGCGTTTCCGGCTGGGGAATACAGATGTTTTGCTTTATTATGGGGAACCGAGTCCGTACAGTCCTTATCAGGAAATTTATTTTGAACTGCTTCCGGCAGACGATTTTATTGACAGTGGTATCTGGACAATACAGTTGCTGCCACAGAAAATCGCAGTTGGAAATTATGATATGTGGCTGCCGGCAGGCGGTGTTTTAAATGAAGGTACCGGATTTGTGCTGCCGTCGGTGGAAACGACTTTAACCATTCCATCGACAGCAGCGCGGGTGATCACAGTTGGAGCTTACGATGGCTATTTTGACCGCGCAGCAGCGTTTTCAGGGCGTGGTTATACGCGTGAGACAAATCAGGTCAAACCGGATCTTGTGGCACCTGGTGTGGATATTACTTCCTGTGCACCGGGGGGCGGGTATGTGGTAAGGAGTGGGACATCGATGGCAACTCCCTTTGTGTCAGGTGGGGCAGCACTGCTGATGCAGTGGGGAATCGTGAATAAAAATGATCTGTATCTGTATGGTGAAAAAATGAAAGCATATCTGATCAAGGGGGCAAGGAGACTTCCTGCGATGCAGTACTATCCAAATCCGGTGTTTGGATGGGGAGCACTCTGCGTGGCACAGAGTCTGCCGGATTGAAACCAGAAGTTGTGGAATGGAGACCAGTATGAATATAGGATTTATGTTACTGGGGATAACAGGAATAGCATACGGGATACTGTTAATACGGATCGGATTTGGCAAATGGAGAAGGCGCATCCGTTGTAAAGTACCTGTTGAAGCAGTGTTTGAGCGGACTGTGACAAAGAAAACAGGGGATCATGTCAGAACATATGCGGTGTTTTCTTATGTCTATCATGAAGAAAAATTTCGCCAGTGTACGATGGAGCGGCTTTCACGCAGAGAAAAAAGTTCACTGGAAAAAGGAAAAACTTATGTGATCCGGATCAATGAGGAAAATCCAAAAAAACTATGTTATCTGCGGAAAAATTTTCAGGTGGAAGATCTGTTTACATTTTTCTTAGGTGTTGCATTTTTATTAAGCGGTCTTTTTTATCTGCTGCAGGGAATGTTTTTTTAAAATCAGTTGCCGAAAACATATTTTTGATTATAATAGAAATAAGAACACTTTGCTGTGCTAATGTGTGACAGTGCAAGAAGCTATCACACAACAGTTTGAAAAAATAGGAAATGAGGAAGATACGAATGGCAGAAAAATACGAATTATGGGATATTTATAATGAGAAGAAAGAGCGCACAGGCAGAACGATGAAACGAAATGACTGGTGCTTAAAAGATGGCGAATATCATCTTACCGTACTTGGCGTGATAAAAAGAACGGATGGGCGTTTCCTGATCACGAAGCGTGTTATGACAAAAGCATGGGCACCGGGCTGCTGGGAAGTTTCCGGTGGTGCTGCGATGGCGGGAGAGGATTCTAAGACCGCGGTACTTCGGGAGATTAAGGAGGAAACCGGACTGGATGTCTCTGCGTGGGACGGCGGATATCTGTTTACCTACCGCAGGGATAATCCGGGAGAAGGAGATAACTATTTTGTGGATGTATACCGTTTTTCCGCAGATTTTGATGAGTCGGACATCAGCCTCCAGGAGGAAGAAACAGATGGGTATATGTTTGCTTCCACGGAGGAGATTAAAAAACTTGGGGAAGAAGGAAAATTCCTCCATTATGACAGCATCAGACAGGCTTTTGCCTAATCAATAATGTGATGGTTTAACCATTTTCTTCCGTGGAAGCGGAGTGAAAATACAATTCCACGGATCGTCCAGTCGGCAAACATACCGATCCAGACGGCGATCGGTCCAAAGCCCCATACACGGCAGAGATAAATGCAGAGGCTTACACGGCACAGCCACATCGTGCAGCAGGAAGTGATCATGGAGAATTTTACATCTCCGGCTGCACGCATTCCATATGCGGGGATAAAAGAAAGCACCCAGGAGATTGGTTTTGTGATCGTGATAAAAATGACCATTTTAAAACAAAGGCTGGCACTTTCTGCTTCCATACCGCCTAAGAGGGTGATCGGTTTCGTCAGTGCGAGCACGGTAAGACAACTGATCACGATCGCTGCTTGGGCAAGCCAGGACAGCTTTTTAATGTAATAGATGACTTCATCTTTTCTGCCGGCACCGAGACACTGACCGACTACGGTCATCAGACCGATACCGATACCGATCGCGGCGACACCGTTTAGATTTTCCAGAATATTTGTCATTGCCTGTGCTGCGATCGCGACGGTTCCAAGGGTGGAAACTGTGGACTGGATGGCGAGTTTACCGAACTGAAACATACTGTTCTCGATTCCGGATGGGATACCGATGAACAGTATTTTCTTTATGAGAGAAAAATCAGGACGGATGGAGGCATAATTTTTAATAAAGATTGGCTCATCTTCACTGTGCAGCTTATAGATCACGACAATAGCGCAGAAAATACGGGATGCAAGAGTTGAAATTGCAGCACCTTCCACGCCCATTCCGAAAACAAAGATCAAAAGGGCATTTCCACCGATGTTTAAAAAGTTGGATATGATGGAAATGATCATCGGTTCACTGCTGTTATTCTGTGCACGCATGATCGAAGCACCGGCGTCATATAATCCGATAAAAGGAAAGGACAACAGCGTGAACAGAAAATAAATCTGTGAGTTTTCCATAACATCTGCTTCTACGGCACCGAAGATTGCACGGAGTAGTGGACCGCGGAACAAAAGGCAGATGACGGATAAGGTCACCGATAAAACAGTCATGACAAAGAGTACCTGTCTGGCAGATTCATTGGCGGCTTTTTTATTGCTGCTTCCAAGATACTGGGAACAGAGGATCGCACCTCCTGCCGCGAGTGCGGAGAGTGCCTGGATCACTAAGATATTGATGGAATCTACGAGAGATACTGCAGAAATAGCTGCAGATCCGACATTGCTGACCATCATTGTATCGGCAGTTCCCATCAGGGAGGAAAGCAGCTGCTCTACAATGATCGGAACTAAAAGTTTCCGCAGATCCTGGTTGCTGTATAAATGAGTAATGGATGTATTTGTTTTCATAAAAATTCCTATTTCTGCTTGTGAAAATTTATTTTTACGAAAGTTATTCTAGCACCTTAGTCATAGTTTTTCTACTTGTTATAAAATATTTTTCATGAGAAAATGGCACTGTATTTTTTCTGAAACACGGCACTGTATTTTTTGGGGGAAATTGTACTATATTTTTCGTGGAAAAATTGTACTATATTTTTCCATGGAATAAGTGTATAATCGATAAAGATTATCAATATCAATACAAAGGATAAAGAAAAATGACGCTAAAAGAGTTAGAAATCGGAAAAAGTGCTGTGATCAAAGTAGTCGGGGGAGAAGGGGCACTAAGACAGCATTTTCTGGATATGGGAGTAATACCGGGGGCAGAAGTTACGGTTATCAAATTTGCACCTATGGGAGATCCGATGGAGCTGCAGATTCATGGATATGAGCTGACACTGCGGCTTTCGGATGCAGAGCAGATTGAGATTGAACTGATCAGTGAGCGTTCGCGCAGACATGAGGGCGCAAAAAATATCAACAAATCGGTACATCCGGGACTTGGGGAAGAAGGAAAGTACCATGTGAAGGGAGACGGAAAGCCGCTGCCGGAGCAGGAAAAGCTGACCTATGCACTTGTCGGGAACCAGAACTGCGGAAAGACAACACTGTTTAACCAGTTGACCGGTTCTAACCAGCATATAGGCAATTTTCCGGGAGTGACGGTCGACAGGAAAGACGGAGCGATAAAAGGTCATCCAAACACGTCGGTAACCGATCTGCCAGGCATTTATTCAATGTCACCATACAGCAGTGAGGAGATCGTTTCGAGAAATTTTGTGCTTGAAGATAAGCCGAAAGCGATGATCAATATTATCGATGCAACCAACATCGAGCGCAATCTGTACCTGACGATGCAGCTTTTGGAGATGGATATTCCGATGGTCATTGCATTAAATATGATGGATGAGATGACCGGAAACTCCGGTTCTGTGGATGTCAATGGCATGGAGGCAATGCTTGGTGTGCCGGTTGTCCCGATCTCAGCGGCAAAAAATGAAGGTGTGGATGAGCTGGTACGTCATGCGCTTCACATTGCAAAATATCAGGAACGTCCAGGAAGGCAGGATTTTTGTGATGAGAGTGACTTTGGAGGAGCCGTGCACCGCTGTATCCATGCAGTTTCGCATCTGATCGAGGACCATGCGAAAGAAGCGCAGATACCGATCCGTTTTGCAGCTTCGAAAATCATTGAAGGGGATCATCTGATCTTAGAAAAACTGCATCTGGATGAAAATGAAAAAGAGACGATCGAACATCTGATCGTTCAGATGGAAAAAGAGCGTGGACTTGACCGGAGTGCAGCGATCGCAGATATGCGTTTTACCTTTATTGAAAAAGTCTGTGAAAAGACAGTAGTAAAACCCAAAGAGAGCAGGGAAAGGATACGAAGCGAGAAAATTGACCGTATCCTGACCGGAAAATATACGGCAATCCCTTGTTTTATCGGTATCATGCTGATCGTGTTTTATCTTACGTTTCATGTAATAGGAGCAGGACTACAGAATCTTTTACAGATGGGGATTGATGCGCTGACAGCAGCAGTGGATCAGCTCCTTTCTGCTGCAGGTGTCAATGAAGTGTTGCATGACCTTATAATTGATGGTATTTTTACAGGAGTTGGAAGCATTTTAAGTTTTCTTCCGATCGTTGTGACGCTGTTTTTCTTCCTGTCTCTGATGGAGGACAGTGGATATATTGCCCGTGTTGCATTTTTTATGGATAAGTTATTACGAAAGATCGGACTCTCTGGAAGAAGTATCGTTCCGATGCTGATCGGTTTTGGCTGTACGGTTCCGGCAGTAATGGCAACTCGTACACTGCCAAGTGAGCGTGACCGTAAAATGACGATCTTACTGACACCGTTTATGAGCTGTTCGGCAAAACTGCCGATCTATGCGTTTTTTGTCAGTGCATTTTTCCCGGAATATGGAGCACTTGTGATGTGCGCACTGTATCTGGGGGGAATCGTAATTGGTATTTTAGTCGCACTGCTTTACCGCAAGACACTGTTTCGCGGTGATGCTGTTCCGTTTGTCATGGAATTGCCGAATTACCGTCTGCCGGGGTTAAAAAATGTCATGCAGCTTTTGTGGGAAAAAGCAAAAGACTTTTTGCAGAAAGCATTTACGGTTATTTTCCTTGCAACGATCTGCATCTGGTTCTTGCAGAAATTTGATATTCATTTTAATATTGTAAATGATTCGAAAGACAGCATGCTTGCACTGATTTCGAATGGATTAGTTCCATTATTTGCTCCGTTAGGACTTGGGGACTGGCGTATCTGCACTTCCCTGATCAGCGGTGTGATGGCAAAGGAGAGCGTGATCTCTACACTTGAGATCTTATTTAATGGTAATGTACATGCAGCATTGTCAAATGCGGCTGCAGCGTCTCTTCTGGTGTTTAGTCTGCTCTATACGCCTTGTGTTGCGGCACTTGCAGCAATCCGGCGCGAACTTGGCAGAAAATGGGTGGCAGGCGTGATCATCTGGCAGTGTCTGGTTGCGTGGATCGCAGCATTTTTAGTACACGGGATTGCTCTGCTTTTCTAAAAAAAGTGTATTGTAAAAGGAGATTGGTATGGTGGAGAAAAAATTAGTGGCATTGACCTTTGATGACGGACCGACGCCGGGGATCACAGATCAGGTTCTGGATGTATTGGAAACAAATCAGGTTGTGGCAAGTTTTTTCCTGATCGGGCAGAAGATTACGGAAAAGTCCGAATATCTTGTGAGACGGGCATATGAGATGGGATGTTCGATCGAGAATCATTCCAGGACACATCCGGGGATGCCGGAACTTAAGGATCAGGAAATTTTAGACGAAGTCAGTT
Source organism: Roseburia sp. AM23-20 (assembly GCF_003470905.1). NCBI lineage: Bacteria > Bacillati > Bacillota > Clostridia > Lachnospirales > Lachnospiraceae > Roseburia > Roseburia sp. AM23-20. The sequence continues at coordinate 53,194 of NZ_QRHS01000007.1, read as the reverse complement.
ATACGACAGAACAGATCGTGCGTATTACCGGGGAACAACCAAAGTTTTTCAGACCGCCATACATCAGCTATAACCAGAAAATGTATGATCTGATCGATCTTTATTTTATCTGCGGATATGGATGCGAGGACTGGGAACCTTCCGTGACAGAACAGGAACGGATAAAACGGATTCTTCATGATGCAAAGCCGGGATTTATTATCTTGCTGCACGACATGGAAGATAATGTGCAGACGGTTGAAGCGATAAAGACAATTATTCCGGCATTAAAAGAACAGGGATATGAATTTGTCACAGTAAGGGATCTGTTCCAAAAGAGTGGTATTTCACCGCAGAAAAATGTGATCTATATGGGAGCGGACGAAGTAAGAAAAAATTATGAATAAAATATTTGTAAAATGTTAGCACTCTGGCTTGACGAGTGCTAAAACAAGTGTTATAGTATATCTGCAATAAATGTAAAACCAAGATCCCAGACAGAAAAGCGAAGCACATCGCCATGGGAGAGATAGATTGCCGGGAGAACCGGAGATAAAACAGAGAGGCGATGTAAGAGGTCTCTCTGTTTTTGTTTTGATTGGAGGTAGTGCAATCATGAAAAGAGATTACTATGAAGTACTTGGAATTGATAAAAATGCGGATGCGTCTGCGATAAAAAAGGCGTATCGGAAACTTGCAAAAAAATATCACCCGGATACGAATGCGGGCGATCCGAAAGCAGAGCAGATGTTTAAGGAAGTCACGGAGGCATATTCTGTATTAAATGATCCAAAGAAAAAGAAATTATATGATCAGTATGGAATGGCTGCGTTTGAGGAAGGATTTTCTGAGGAGCAGGCAGGGCGTGCTGCAAATGGAGGTGGATTCTCAGAATTTCATTTTGAAAATGGCAATGCAGGAGATTTCTGGGATGATATGTTTGGCAAGTTCTTTGGCGGCGGCAGCAGAAGAAATGCAGCAGGAGAAGGCGGTTCCTACGGCAGCGGATTTTATCAGGAATTTACCGGAGGAAGCAGCGGGCACTTTAGCGGCGGGCGCGATGTGGAAGCGGAAGTGGCTGTAGATTTTGATGAGGCAGCATTAGGCTGTGAAAAAGTCATAAGATTAAGCGGAAATGATGGAAAGATCCAGTCGTTTAAAGTGCGTATCCCGGCGGGGATGGATGATGGAGAGCAGTTAAGGCTGAAAGGAAAAGGACATGCCGGCACAGACGGTACCACAGGAGATCTGTTTTTGAAGATAAAGATCCGCCCAAAGAATGGCTGTGAGAGAAAAGGACTCGATATCTATACGACTGTCACAATACCATATGCCACGGCTGCACTTGGAGGAAAAGCCAGAATCCATACGCTCTACGGGGATGTAGACTGCAATATTAAGAGCGGAACGCAGGATGGCAGTAAGATCAGGCTGCGTGGAAAAGGAATCGTTTCCAGAAAGAATCCGTCCGTGCATGGAGACCAGTATGTAAAAGTACAGATCCAGGTACCAAAATACTTAAGCCCTGAGGCAAAGAAAAAACTACAGGAATACAGTGCAGTGTGTTAAAAATAATTATTGATTTAAAGATGTTTTACGCAGCAGTATAAGAATGGAGAGAAGTGCCGTGGCTGCCTGGCTGACAAGGATTCCCCAGAGATAGCTTCTGATCCCGAAGGTGGGGACAGCAAGCAGAACAAACAGAATTCTTATAGTGCAGGAAATCAGGTTTAATTCAAATGTGATGCCGGGATGTCCGAGACCATGCAGGATACTGCTTAAGGTAGAACTCAGATACAGAAATGGACAGAGCCAGCCGAGAGTTGCAATGAATGTTCCGGCAAGAGCATTTTTGAATAGAAAATTGCCGAGAAAATTTCCGGTGATAAGAAAGCCGGCGGTTGAGATAAAACCAAGCAGAAGGCAGGATTCAATTGTTTTTTTTATGGTGTAGAGGATTTTGTCTCTTTTGCCGGCAGCCTGTGCTTCCGATATCGTAGGGAGCAGTAAGACGGAAACGGAATTTGTGAGAACGGAGGGAAACATGATGACAGACATTGCCATTCCAGTGAGAATGCCATATACGCTGAGTGCTTCTGATTGTGTATAGCCAAATGCCAAAAGACGGTTTGGCAGCATAACATTTTCAAACCCTGCAAATAGATTTAAAACGATACGGTTTGAAGTTAATGGAACTGCCATGGAGAGCAGATTTCTGGTGCAGGTATACAGATAGTTCCTGTTTTTTCCGGCTGTATGCTGATTTGTACCTGAAATGCGGAAAACACTTACAGATACCAGTGTGCTTGCCATCTCACCACAGACGATGCCCCAGACGACCATGGAAAGTGTTAGAGATCTTCCTTCACTGATAGCGATCTGATACATCAGATAAACGCTTCCAACGCGTGCTAATTGCTCTGTCAACTGGCAGAGTGAAGGGACGGCAGTTTTTTTCAGCCCATAATAGTAGCCGTTGATGCAGGCATGGATGCAGCAGGGGATAAAAGAAAAGGAAAGAACAGAAAGAAGAGGGATACACCGTTTATCCCCCAGCCAGGAGACGGCAATGAAATCTGCATAATGATAGAGAATAAGGCCACAGAGCGCAGAAAGGCACAAGGACATGACAAGCCCGATCGAGAGATAGGTTTTTGCCCCTGTGCCGTTTTTTTTACCAATTTCCATGGAAACAAATTTGGATATGGAAGTCTGGATTCCGGCGGCGGTGAATGCAAAACAAATAGCGGTTACTGGTGCGATGAGCTGATAAATACCCAGACCTTCTGCACCAATGGTACGTGATAAGAATATTCTATAGAAGAAACCTATGATGCGGGTAAGGATTCCGGCAAGGGTGAGAAAGAGGGTTCCGGTTAAGAGCGTACTTTTGGTGGAAGATAATTTTTTCAATAGAAACCTCCAAAGTCAGCCGGAAAATCCGGACTTAGTTCATTTTAATATATGAAGGAAGCGGGGAGAAAATGAATCAAATTGAAAATAAAGAGAAGGTAATTTATTTAGATAACGCTGCAACTACAAGGATGTCAGAAGAAGTAAAAGAGGCGATGAATCCGTATCTGGAAGAAAAATTTGGAAATGCGTCTACAATGTATGGATATGGGGAAAAGTCGAGACAGGCAATGGAAAAGGCAAGGAAAACCATTGCTGATACACTCGAGGCAAAGCCGTCAGAGATTTTTTTTACATCAGGTGGCTCGGAATCGGATAACTGGGCAGTAAAATGTATTGCCGGAGAGTATAAACATAAGGGAAAACATATTATCACAAGTAAGATCGAACATCATGCGATATTAAATTCCTGTAAATATTTAGAGGAACTTGGATATGAGGTGACCTATCTGGATGTGGATGAATATGGAATGGTATCACCGGAAGCGGTGTATCGTGCAATCAGGGAGGATACGACACTGATCACGATCATGTTTGGAAATAATGAGGTTGGGACGATTGAACCGGTTTTTTCAATTGGCAAAATTGCAAGAGAAAAAAATGTACTGTTCCATACGGATGCTGTGCAGGCATATGCGCAGGTTCCGATCTCCGTGCGTTATTATCCGGTAGATCTTTTAAGTGCGAGTGCCCATAAATTTCACGGGCCAAAAGGTGTTGGATTTTTGTATATCAGGGAAGGCGTGAAGATTCCGTCATTTATTCATGGAGGATCACAGGAAAAAGGAAAACGTGCCGGGACAGAGAATATTGCCGGAATCGTTGGGATGGGAAAAGCAGCAGAGATCACCGCGAAAAATATGCGCACGGGAATGTACCGTGAAACAATGCTGCGCAATTATCTGATCGAAAAGATCATGCATGAGATCCCGGATGTCCGTGTCAATGGACACAGAACAAAAAGACTTCCGGGAAATGTATCTGTCAGTTTCCGGGGGGTAGATGGGGCATCCCTATTAATCCTTCTGGATGAAGACGGAATCTGTGCATCCGGCGGTTCTGCATGTAATACGGGAGAGAGCAGGATATCCTATGTGATAAAAGAACTTGGGGTTCCGGAAGATTATGCTGCGGGAACCGTCCGTATGACGCTTTGCAGGGATACGAGGCGTGCGGATATTGATGCGGCAGTGGAGTCCTTAAAACGTAATATCGAAAGACTGAGAGACTGAGGATTGGATGTTTATAAAATTTGATATGCAGTGTGAAAAATAACATTTTTCACATGCAAGATTTGTGCTTATGCACAGACTTGATATGCGCAAAAGATAGCGTAAAAATGGGGATTTTATGAAAATATGTGCGATAAAAATAAAATATCAGGAAAATAAACGTACAGAAAAAAGAATGGTATGTTACAATAGAAAAAACAAAAGAAAATGGAGAAAACAATGAGACCGGAATATATTTTTATGGATCTGGATGGAACGATTTCAGATCCGAAAGAGGGAATCACAAAGGCGGTGGCACATGCACTTTCGTATTATGGAATCCAGGTTGAAAATTTAGATACATTAGAGAAGTTTATTGGACCACCGCTTCTGGATTCTTTTCAGGATTTTTATGGATTTTCAGAGGAACAGAGCCGGGAGGCAGTCGGAAAATACAGGGAATATTTCAGCAGGCAGGGTCTTTTTGAGAATGTTTTGTATGATGGAATGAAAGAATTACTTGCGGAAGTTGCTTCACTGGGAAAAAAGATTGTGATCGCGACATCAAAACCGGAAGTATATACTGTACAGATCCTTAAGTATTTTGAAATTGAGCAATATTTTTATTTTGTTGCAGGAAGTACATTAGACGGCAGCAGAAGTAAAAAAGGTGATGTGATCCGCTACGCTCTGGATTCACTTAAAATCACTGCTGATCAGGCAGTAATGGTGGGAGACAGAAAACATGATGTGATTGGTGCAAAAGAAAATGGCATGTATGTGATCGGTGTTTTGTATGGTTATGGTGACAGAATGGAACTTGAAACTGCCGGGGCAGACTGTATTGTTGCGGATATGAATGAATTGAAAGTAAAATTAAATAATATATAAGTAAAATTAACTAAAATTAACTAAAATTAACTAAAATCACAACTAAATATATGGGAAAATGGTACTAAATCATATAAAAGAACTTGATGGCAGCAGAGTACTGTGGTAAAGTAAAAATGGTTATTTACAAAACAAGGAGGAAAACAAGGAGGATTGGTTATGAAAACCAGAAAAACAATTTTTCACAGAGCTGTTTGCATGTTTTTGACAGCAGTTATGGCAGTTACGTTATTTACAGTGGCAGCTCCGACAGAGGCACAGGCAGCCGGATTTTCTTTTAAGGGGAATGGAAAGTCTACAGTTACAATTAAAGATACACAGTGTTATAGCGGACGGAATTTGAAGGTAAATTATATCAAATTCAAACCATCCGTGACTGGTACGGTAACTTTAAAGTTTAACTGCAGTTCTTCTTATTACAATAATTCCCAGGGGTATGTTACATTTTGCAATAAAAATAAAAAGACGATCGGTCAGCAAAATGAAATCTGGAGAAATGATTATGCCGGCAAGATTTACAATACCACAACGTATGGTGTAAAGAAGAATACTACATATTATTTTGCAGTGCAGTGTAATGCAGGTACAAAAATCACAGCTACTGTAAAAGCTATTAAAGATTCATCTGCAAGTTCAAAATCAAAAGCAAAAACACTTTCAAAAGGAAAGAAAGTGACAGGTGTTATTGCATACGGTGACAGTAAGGCAGACTGGTATAAAATCAAACTGACTAAGAGTGCTAAATTGGATCTGTATTATCTCGCAAACACAAACGGAACAAATGAGAAAAATGGTTTTAAGATAACTTTCTATAATAAAGATGGAAAAGTATTTTCTGGTAAAAACAATGGAAAAAAAGTTTCTGCTATTTCAAAAGTTACCAGATTATATCCGGAAGATGGATGGTATATCAGTTTGGCAAATGGTGGAACAAAATTTGATCTGCCGTCTGGTACATACTACATCAAGGTAGAGCGTATGAGCAAAGCGTCATCTGGTTCTTATACATTAAAATGGACCACATTTTAGGAAAAATTAAAAACAGCACTGCCAGATCTTATTCTGGTCAGTGCTATTTTTTTAGTTATCGTTCTCGTCGTCAGAAGACATACTGTATACCTGACGTTTTCTTGCCATCTCATCATTTTCAAGATATTCATCATAAGTAGAAACTTTATCAATAAATGTTCCGTCCGGCAGAAATTCGATGATTCTGTTTGCAGTGGTCTGTACAACCTGATGGTCACGGGAAGCAAAAAGGACAACTCCCGGGAATTTGATCAGACCATTATTTAATGCAGTGATAGATTCCATGTCCAGATGGTCAGTCGGCTCATCTAAGATCAGAACGTTTGTAGCCATGATCATCATGCGGGAGAGAAGTACACGTACTTTTTCACCACCGGAGAGAACACGCATTTTTTTGGTTCCATCTTCTCCTGCAAAAAGCATACGGCCGAGGAATCCGCGTACGTAAGTTGCATCTTTGATCTCGGAGTACTGTGTCAGCCAGTCAACGATCAGAAGATCTGTATCGAAAATCTCTGTATTGTCTTTTGGAAAATAGGACTGACTTGTGGTGACACCCCATTTATAAGAACCGGAATCCGGTTCCATTTCTCCGGTAAGTATTTTAAAGAGTGTGGTTTTTGCCAGTTCGTTACCGCCGACAAAAGCGATCTTGTCATCATGTCCTACGATAAAGGATACATTGTCGAGCACTTTCACACCGTCGATGGTTTTCGTGATGCCTTCTACCGACAGAACCTCATTACCGATCTCACGGCTTGGACGGAAATCAATGTACGGATATTTACGGCTGGAAGGACGGATCTCATCTAACTGGATCTTCTCTAAAGCACGCTTTCTTGAGGTAGCCTGTTTGGATTTGGAAGCATTTGCAGAGAAACGGGAAATAAAGTCCTGTAACTCTTTGATCTTTTCTTCTTTCTTCTTGTTGGCTTCTTTCATCTGTTTTACGAGAAGCTGGCTGGATTCATACCAGAAGTCATAGTTACCTGCATACAACTGGATCTTACCGTAATCGATATCTGCAATGTTTGTGCAGACTTTGTTTAAGAAATAACGGTCATGGGATACCACGATAACAGTATTTTCAAAGTTGATCAGAAATTCTTCCAGCCAGTTGATCGCATCAAGATCTAAGTGGTTAGTCGGCTCATCGAGAAGCAGAATGTCAGGATTGCCGAACAGCGCCTGTGCAAGTAAGACTTTTACTTTTAAAGGACCAGGCATGTCAGCCATTTGTGTGTAATGTTCCTCTGTCGGGATACCAAGACCATTGAGGAGCGTTGCAGCATCGGATTCTGCATTCCATCCGTCCATGTCAGCAAACTCTGCCTCAAGTTCGCTTGCACGGATACCGTCCTCATCCGTAAAATCCTCTTTCATGTAAATTGCATCTTTTTCTTTCATAATATCATAGAGGCGTTTATTACCCATGATGACAGTATCAAGAACCGTATATTCATCATATTTGAAGTGATCCTGCTGCAGGAAAGAAAGACGCTGTCCCGGTGTAATGGTAACGTCACCTCCGGTCGGTTCTAACTGTCCGGATAAAATTTTTAAAAAGGTAGACTTTCCGGCACCGTTTGCACCGATAAGACCGTAACAGTTTCCTTCAGTAAACTTAATATTGACGTCTTCGAACAGGGCTTTTTTACCAATTCGAAGCGTAACGTTATTTGCACTGATCATAGTTGTTATTCTCCTGATTTGTTAATATTGAGTGTGCGGATGCTGTTGCAAACCGCTATAATACCGTAATTGCACCAATTCGTATCATACTAGAAAAGTGTGGAGATTGCAACCGAAACTTCCTAGAAACACTTTTATTTCTGACAAAATTTGCTATAATGGAAAATAGAATGTGTATACAGAATCGGAAAAGAAATTGTATGGAAAAGTCAGATTTACATACTTGAATGGAGAAAAAATGGAGAAGGCAAACGTAAAGGGACTGATATATGAATTTCCGATGGGGGTTGCAGTATTAAAAGGTGGAAATTCATTACAGGTTGAGATCGCAAATGCAGAATTTATGAAAGCAGTCGGTCATGGAGAATGTACGGAAGCAGACAGAAGCAGGGATTTCTATGACTGTATTTATGGGCAGGATGCAGGTGCTTTTGAGGACATGATCGAAAAATGCAGGGAGAAGAAAAAGGCAGAAGAGATCGAAATAAGAATCATTTCGGGACAGGGGCAGATCTGCTGGGTAAAATTCTGGTGCAGTATTTATTATTATAAGGATGCGGTGCCATACTATCTTTTGATCTGTAAAGATACCAATGACCAGAAAGCACTCGAAGATGAGCTGTTTTTATTAAATGAGCAGTATTCCATGTTAGAGGAAGTGACGGATGATGTGCCGTTTGAATACGATGTGGAGGGAAAACGATTCAGAGTCCCACATAAATATCATATAAACGGACGCCTGAAAAAAGATGGTCAGGATTATATGGGAATTGAAGAGTGGCTTGATTTTATACATAAAGAGGAACAGCCGCTATATCGGGAAGTAATTCAGAATGCATCCGCAAAGGAAATGTCTGGATCGTTTGATTATCGGATGAATACCGCCCTTGGAGGGGGAGTGCCACAGTACTGCTGGTATCGGACTGTGTACCGGAGTATAAGGGGAACAGATGGAAGAATTTTAAAGATTATCGGGAGAAGTTATGATATCAGTTCCGACAGAAAGATTCAGGAACAGCTTTCCGAAGAGATGCGGAGAGATCCACTGACACATCTTTATAATAAAGTGGCGACCGGTGAAGAGGTGGAACGGATATTAAATAAGTATCCGGAAGAAACACATGTATTGTTTCTGATCGATATCGATAATTTTAAGAATATTAACGATACGTTTGGACATACGGTAGGCGACACCGTGATTTCAGATATTGCATTAACTTTAGAGGAACAGTTCCCGGATAATAAACTGGTGGGAAGAGTCGGCGGAGATGAATTTCTGGTTCTGATGGATAATACGACAATAAAACAGGCAGAACAAAAAGCAAAGGAACTCTGCCGGCATGGAGATAAAAAGCTGGTTGGAGATGATGCGGTCATCTATGTGACGATGAGTGTGGGACTGGCGGTATCGGGACAGGATGGAGACAGTTATACAGATCTGTTTGATCAGGCGGACCGTGCCATGTATGAGATCAAGCGGAGTGGAAAAAGTAATTACGCATTCGCCGGAAAAAATAAGAACAGTCATACGAAACGCGAAATAGATACCTGTGGAAAAGACATGGACTTTGAAAAAAAGCAGGGAATGGACAAAGAATTTTTAAATACTGCATTCCTGCTTTTATCACATGCGAAAGATCTGAATGGTTCCTTAAATGTGCTGCTTGAGAGGATTGGCAGACGGTATCACCTGGATATGGCAGCTGTTTTTGAATATGATGAAGAACTTTCAAAAATGACGCTGACAAACTATTGGAGCACCTTCGGACAGATTTATGAAAAAAATGTCATAAAACCGATCCGGACTGAAGTGGCAGAGGCAGGCAGCGGGGATTTTGTAATATTGAATGATACAGATGAGACACACTATCAAAGGCTGTCACTTGAAAACTGGAATACGGGAGAAGAACGTATCACACAGATCGCTGTGGCAAAATTTGAATGTTCCGGTAACCGGACCGGGGGATTGTATTTTGGTGTGCGGAACAGACAGAACTATTTTGAAAACGCAGACCGCACAACGTTTTGCGAACTTGCAAGGATAACGTCTGTGTTCGTGTCGCTGAGAAATAAGTTAAGGGATGATCAGAAGGAGATCCGCCATTTACAGAATATAGACCAGCTGACGGGATTATATAATTTAGAAGCGTTTAAAAATAAAATGAACAATATTCTGAGTGAGACCTGGAATACCGGAAAAGAACAGGAACACTATGCGCTTATACATGCAGATATCGACAAATTTTCTTATGTCAATGAAAATTATGGGCAGCAGACAGGGGACACTATTTTGAAAGATTTTGCGGCGCGGCTTATGAAAAATAGCAGGATTCTTCTGGCATGCCGGATGTATTCCGACTATTTTATCCTTCTTTTAAAAGGAAAAGATCAGGCTGAAATCGAAAAATTGGTGGCATGGGGCACAGAATATTATGAGCAGAAATTAAAGAAAAAATATCCTTTCGGAACGCTCAGGCTGTCGGTTGGAATCTGTCACATTGAAAATCTGAATGAAAAATTTGACACGATATTAGAGAGTGCAAATATGGCACGCAAACTGGTAAAGGAACAGGGCGGTGCAGGAATCTGCGTTTATAAAGAAGAGATGCGTGCAAAACGTGATGATGAGATACAGATCACAGGACGCTTTTATGGAGCCATGCAGCAGGGGGAGCTTGAAGTTTACTTACAGCCCAAATTTAATTTAAAAGACCGGAAAATATACGGTGCAGAAGCACTTGCAAGATGGCGGACGAAGTCCGGGGAGATGATCATGCCGGGAAGATTCGTTCCCCCACTTGAAAATACAGGCTATGTGGTGGATCTTGACTTCTATATTTATGAACAGCTTCTTAGGGCAATGCGAAGATGGAAACAGGCAGGAAAAGAGCTGTTTACAATATCTACCAATTTTTCGCGGCGCAATTTTGAAAATGGAAGCAGAAATTTTGCAGACCGTTTAAAACGCATGGCGGATCATTATGGCATTGATCCAAAATATATTGAAGTGGAAGTTACCGAGAGCGTTGTGGTGGAAAATGTGGATGAATTAAAGGTGGTGCTCGCAGAACTTGAAAAATCCGGATTCCGTATCGCGATCGATGATTTTGGAACAGGGTATTCTTCACTTGGTGTTCTGCTTGAGATACCCGCTGATGTGGTGAAGATCGACAAAACTTTTACAGACCGGATCAATCTGGAAGAACAGCGCAACTTTGTTTCGCAGATGGGGAATTTTATACATTCGGCAAAAGAAGAAGTAATATTTGAGGGGATTGAAACGGAAGAACAGCTTCAGTTTTTGTGCAGCTGTGGCTTTTTGTATGGACAGGGATATTTATTTGACAGACCGATCCCGCTAAAAGAATTTGAAAGGAAATATATGTGAGATTGCACTTGTTTTTGTACAGTCAAAGACCTTTTCTTTTGATAAATTCTATGCTAAAATATGACTTAAGTCGATAAATTGTATCATTTTGTGCTTTTCACACAGGAGCATAAGAGAGATACAGTATGACATTTTATTTTTTTAAAATAAGGAGGAATAAGTAATGTCCAGAGCAAAACAGTCAATGGACGGTAATACCGCCGCAGCTCATGTAGCTTATGCGTTTACAGATGTTGCAGCTATTTACCCAATTACACCATCCAGCCCGATGGCAGATACCGTAGATCAGTGGTCTGCAGCAGGACAGGAAAATATTTTCGGTAATCAGGTAAAGGTTGTGGAGATGGAATCTGAGGCAGGTGCAGCAGGTGCCGTTCACGGTTCTCTTGCAGCAGGTGCTTTAACAACCACCTTTACAGCTTCTCAGGGTCTTTTATTAATGATCCCGAACATGTACAAAATCGCAGGTGAGCAGCTTCCATGTGTATTCGATGTATCTGCACGTACAGTTGCTACACAGTCTTTAAATATTTTTGGTGATCACAGTGATGTATATGCCTGCCGTCAGACAGGTTTCGCTATGTTATGTGAGACCAACCCACAGGAAGTTATGGACTTAAGTCCGGTTGCTCATCTTGCAACAATCGAAGGAAAAGTTCCATTCATCAACTTCTTTGATGGTTTCCGTACATCCCACGAGATCCAGAAGATCGAGAAATGGGATTACGCTGATCTGAAAGAAATGTGCAACATGGACGCAGTTGCTGCATTCCGTGCACATGCATTAAATCCGGAGCATCCGGCTATGCGTGGTTCTCATGAGAACGGAGACGTTTTCTTCCAGCATCGTGAGGCTTGTAACACAGCTTACAACGAGTTACCGGCAATCGTTGAGAAATACATGGCTAAGATCAACGAGAAGTTAGGAACAAACTACGATTTATTCAACTACTACGGAGCAGAAGATGCTGACCGTGTTATCGTAGCTATGGGTTCTGTAAACGACGTAGCAGAAGAGGTAATTGATTACTTAACAGCTAAGGGTGAGAAAGTCGGACTTATCAAAGTTCGTTTATATCGTCCATGGGTATCTGAGGCATTCTTAAAAGTTCTTCCTAAGACAGCTAAGAAAGTTGCTGTTCTTGACAGAACAAAAGAGCCAGGTGCACTTGGTGATCCGTTATACTTAGATGTAGCAACCACACTTCGTGAGGCAGGTCTTGATACAATCGTATTAACAGGCGGCCGTTACGGATTAGGTTCTAAAGATACACCACCTTCAAGTTTATTCGCAGTATACAAAGAGTTAGAGAAAGATGCTCCAAAGAGCAGATTCACCATCGGTATCGTTGATGATGTTACTAACTTAAGTTTACCGGAAGTTAAACCGGCTCCTATCACTGCAGCAGAAGGTACAGTTGAGTGTAAATTCTGGGGTCTCGGCGGAGATGGTACTGTAGGTGCTAACAAGAACTCTACCAAGATCATTGGTGACCACACAGATAAATACATCCAGGCATACTTCCAGTATGACTCCAAGAAAACTGGTGGTATCACAATTTCCCACTTAAGATTTGGTGACAAACCAATCAGAAGCCCGTATTACATCAACCAGGCAGACTTCGTAGCATGCCACAACCCATCTTATGTAACAAAAGGATTCAAGATGGTACAGGATGTAAAACCAGGCGGAGTATTCATGATCAACTGCCAGTGGTCAGATGAAGAATTAGAGCATCATTTAAATGCTGCTGCTAAGAAATACATCGCTGACAACAACATTCAGTTATATACCATCAACGCTATCGATAAAGCTATCGAGATCGGTATGGGTAAACGTACTAACACAATTTTACAGTCTGCATTCTTCAAATTAGCAAACGTAATGCCAATCGAAGAGGCTGTAGATTTCATGAAACAGGCTGCTAAGAAATCCTATGGTAAGAAAGGTGATGCAGTCGTAGAGATGAACTACAAAGCAATCGACGCTGGTGTTGATGCAGTTCATAAAGTAGAGGTTCCGGCTTCCTGGTCTAACCCGGCAGCAGATCCGGCTCCTAAGAAATTAACAGGTCGTCCAGAGACAGTTAAGATGGTAGAAGATTTAATGAACCCGATCTCCTTAATGGATGGTGATTCATTACCAGTTTCTGCATTCATGGGCAACCCTGATGGACAGTTCGAGCATGGTGCAGCAGCATACGAGAAACGTGGTACAGCTGTAACAGTTCCTACATGGAATGCAGAGAAATGTATCCAGTGTAACCAGTGTGCATTTGTATGTTCTCATGCAACAATCCGTCCGTTCATGTTAAGTGAGGATGAAGTAAAAGCAGCTCCTTCCAATATCAAAGTTGCTGATACAAAACCAAAGGCAAGCGAGTACAAATACACAATGAGCGTATCTCCATTAGACTGTATGGGATGCGGCGAGTGTATCACAGTATGTCCGGTTGGTGCTATCGAGATGGTTCCACAGGAATCTCAGGCAGACGAGCAGCCAGTATTCGATTACTTAGTTGCTAACGTAAGCAAGAAACCTGGTATGCCGGCAGACAACACTGTAAAAGGTTCTCAGTTCAACCAGCCATTACTTGAGTTCTCAGGTTCTTGTGCAGGATGTGCAGAGACATCATACGCTCGTTTGATTACTCAGTTATTTGGTGAGCATATGTATATCTCCAATGCAACAGGATGTTCCTCTATCTGGGGTGGTCCGGCTGCTACATCACCATATACAGTAAACAAAGACAGTAAAAAAGGACCGGCTTGGGCTAACTCCTTATTCGAGGATAACGCTGAGCATGGTTTAGGTATGCAGATTGGTCAGGAAGTATTACGTGATCAGGCTATCGCAAGCGCTGAGAAATGTGCTGCTTCTGACAAAGCAAGCGCTGAGTTAAAGGCTGCATTTGATAAATTTGTTGAGACAAAGAACGATACAAAAGCAAATACACCTGCAACAGAAGCTCTTGTAGCAGAGTTAGAGAAAGCTGCAGCAGCTGGATGCCCAGACGCTAAGGCAGCTCTTGATAAGAAAGATTACCTCGCTAAGAAGTCCGTATGGATCTTCGGTGGTGATGGTTGGGCATACGATATCGGATTCGGCGGATTAGATCATGTTCTTGCTTCCGGACATAACGTAAATGTTATGGTATTCGATACTGAGATGTACTCCAATACAGGTGGTCAGGCTTCTAAAGCTTCCAACATCGGTGAAGTTTGTCAGTTCGCTGCTGCTGGTAAAGATATCGGCAAGAAGAGCCTTGCAGAGATCGCTATGAGCTATGGTTATGTATACGTAGCACAGATCGCTCTTGGTGCAAACATGGCTCAGGCTGTTAAAGTTTTAGCTGAAGCAGAAGCTTACAACGGACCTTCTTTAATCATCGGTTATGCTCCATGTGAGTTACACGGTGTTAAAGGCGGAATGAACCACTGCCAGGATGAGATGAAGAAAGCAGTAGCTGCTGGTTACTGGAACTTATTCTCCTTCAATCCTGCACTCAAAGCAGAAGGAAAGAACCCATTTACATTGACATCTAAGCCAGGTGATGGTTCTTACCAGGATTTCCTGAACAACGAAACACGTTACAGCCGTCTGACAAGATCCTTCCCAGAGAGAGCACAGAAACTCTTTGCTGCATCTGAGGAAGCTGCAAAGGCTCGTTATGAGCACTTACAGAGACTGGTTGAGCTTTACAAATAAGCTGCAGATCTTGTCTGAATTGATGTAAATTTCCAAAGCCCGGAAAGGTATAAGCCTTTTCGGGTTTTTTGTAAGTCAGAAGCTGGTGATAAAATAAACTTTTGGTTACAGGATTATAACTGGAGCATGGAACAGATAGCAGGCGGTCCAATAGATAAGATGTATCTGTGAAAATATGTCGAAAATTATATCATAATTGTATACAAAGTATATAATTAGCATAATACGAAATTGTGTATTGACAAAAACAGGGTAAAAACGTATAATAAAAATACATATAGAGGGTAGTTCACATGCAAATGTACTAAACCGAAAAAGTAAGACGCTTATGATTGCGTGTGCTTTTTCGGTTTTTTTGATTTTGAATGCAGATGTGGTAGAGTAATGTGACTTGTTGTTTAGAGGGGGGAAACAAATGCAGCAAATTAATGGAAAGATTGCATTCGGAGGAATTGCGATTGGAAAAATCAAAGAAGTTTTTAAAGAAAACAATGTGGTAAGACGTGTGAAAATTGATGACACACAGGCAGAAATTTCACGTTTTAGAGCAGCCAAAAATCAGGCAACAGAAGAATTAAAGGCACTTTATGACAAGGCAGTCAAAGAAGTTGGTGAAGCAAATGCAGCAATTTTTGAAGTACATCAGATGATGTTAGAGGATGAAGATTATCTGGATTCTATTCGTAATATCATAGTAGCGCAGTCTGTGAACGCAGAATTTGCTGTAGCGACGACGGGAGATAATTTTGCAAGGATGTTTGCGGATATGGATGACGATTATATGAAAGAACGTGCAGCAGATGTAAAAGATATTTCTGAACGTGTGATCCGTATTTTATCCCGGAAGGAAGAAACTGTGCATGCGGCCGATGAAGAAAAATATATTATAGCAGCGGACGACCTTGCTCCGAGCGAGACAATTCAGTTAGAACGGGAGAGAGTGCTTGCATTTGTGACAAGACAAGGCTCTACAAATTCTCATACAGCCATTCTTGCCAGAACGATGAATATTCCGGCATTGGTATCAGCGGCAATTCCAAAAGAAGTGAATGGAAAGTATGCAATTATAGATGGATTTAAGGGTATTTTGATCCTTGATCCAGAGGAAGAAATATTAAAAGAATACGAGAAAAAACAGCAGAATGAGAAGAAACGTCAGGAATTATTACAGCAGTTAAAGGGAAAACCGACTGTTACAAAAGATGGAAAAGAGATCAAACTCTATGCTAATATTGGTGAGGTAAAAGATTTAGGAGCTGTTTTACAGAATGATGCAGCCGGAATCGGACTTTTCAGAAGTGAGTTTTTATATTTGCAGAGTGATCATTTTCCAACAGAGGAAGAACAGTTTCAGGCCTATAAAACAGTTGCAGAAGTGATGGCTGGAAAAAAGGTGATCATCCGAACATTAGATATCGGAGCAGACAAGCAGATAGATTATTTTGGACTTGATCGTGAGGATAATCCGGCATTGGGATATCGTGCAGTAAGAATCTGCCTGAACCGACCGGAAATTTTTAAAACACAGTTAAGAGCGTTGCTGCGTGCAAGCATGTTTGGCAATATTTCCATTATGGTTCCTATGATCGCATCTGTATGGGAAGTGAAAAAAGTAAAAGAAATCATGGAGGAAGTGAAAGCGGAATTGTCTGCAGAGGGATTGCCATATAAAGAAGTTGAATTTGGAGTTATGATCGAGACTCCTGCAGCGGTTATGATCGCAGATGATCTCGCAAAAGAGGTGGATTTCTTTAGTATTGGAACCAATGACCTGACACAGTATACGCTTGCTATTGACAGGCAGAATGCAAAACTTGACCGTTTCTATGATTCACATCATCCGGCAGTACTCAAAATGATCCAGATGGTCATTGACAGTGCCCATGAAGAAGGAATCTGGGCAGGAATTTGCGGAGAACTTGGAGCAGATCTGACTTTGACAGAAACATTTGTGAAAATGGGCATTGATGAATTATCGGTATCACCTGCAATGGTGCTGCCTGTAAGAAATAAAATAATAAATGCATAATCTAAGCATAGGAGGAAATTAAAATGAAATCATTCAGTTACACAGTAAAGGACGAATTGGGTATTCATGCAAGACCGGCGGGAATGCTCGTAAAAGAGGTTAAAAATTTTAAAAGTAAAGTAACTCTCGAAAAAGACGGAAAAGTAATTGATGCAGCCCGTCTGATGGCAGTTATGAGTATGGGAGTAAAAAAAGACCAGACTGTGACTATAACAGTGGAAGGTACTGACGAAGATGCGGCATATGATGCATTAAAATCTTTCTTTGAAACAAATTTGTAAGATAATAAGTTATTGTGTACAGGTTTTTGAAAAAAACATGGTGGATATTAACAAAAAAACAAAAATAATAAGAATAAAACTTGACATAATAAACAATGAATGCTACAATTTATTTAGATAGAAACAGAGCACATTGGATTGTTACTGGTAAGCAGGCAAAACCAAATTTTACATATCTGGCTTGGATTTTGTAAAATTTGGTTTTTTTAATTATTAGGGACAAAAACGGAGTGGAATATGGTTATCCAGAAAGTGATTAATAACAATGTAATATCAGCATATGATGTGAATCAGCAGGAAATTGTTATCATGGGTAAGGGAATCGGGTTTAAGGCGCATACGGGAGAACTGATTGATGAAAGCAAAATCGAGAAGGTTTTTCGTATTGAGAATGAGAAGCTTTCCAGACAGTTTCAGGAACTTTTAGAAAATATTCCATTAGAGCACATGCAGCTTACCAGTGATATTATATCCTACGCAATAAAGAATCTGAATGTACAACTGAATCAGAATATATACATCACTTTGACAGATCATATTAATTTTGCAATCCAGAGACAGTCGCAGGGGATTCAATTGAAGAATGCATTACTTTGGGAGACTAAGAGGTTTTACCATCAGGAATATCTGATGGGAAAATATGCAGTTGATCTTTTGAATGAGAAGCTGGGTACAGAGTTTACGGAAGATGAAGCAGGATTTATAGCCCTGCATTTTGTGAATGCAGAATACAACACGACGATCAATGATACATTTGAAATGACGAATATGATTCAGAAGATTTTAGAACTGGTCAGGCTGGAAATGGGAATTGAGTTTGATGAGGAATCCCTGCATTATGAGAGATTTATCACTCATCTTAAGTTTTTGGTACAGCGCCTTTACCGGCATGAATTGTTGAAAGATGAGGAGATTGAATTTGCAAGGATGATGGAAAATAAGTATCCGAAGGAATATGAATGCAGTAAACATATTGCTGAATATATTGAAAAGGAATATGGCAGCGGAATTGCCAGCGAGGAAATCATGTTTCTGGCGATACATATAAAACGTGTGTGTATGGCAGGATAAACCTGACAATAATACAGCAGAAAAGAGGTATGGAAATGTTTGATTTTTTTAAGAAAAAAGAAAAAGGGATTGAGATAGGTTCACCAGTAAAAGGAAAAACGGTTGCGATCAGTAATGTAAGTGATCCAACTTTTGGAGAGGAGATTTTAGGAAAAGGTGTTGCAATTATTCCTGCGGAAGGCAGGATATATGCACCGGCCGATGGTACGATTGAGATGTTATTTGATACGATGCATGCAGTAAGTATGACGACTTCAGAAGGTGTAGAACTGCTCATACACATAGGACTTGATACGGTTGCATTAAAGGGAGAACATTTTACTGCATATAAAGGCAATGGTGATTCTGTGAAAAAGGGAGAACTGTTGATAGAGGCTGATCTTGACGCAGTAAAAAAAGCCGGTTATGACGTGATCACACCTGTGGTTGTGTGCAATACATCAGATTATCAGACAGTGGAAACAGTGACAGATCAGGAAGTAGAACCTGGCGACACAGTATTGATCCTAAATAAATAAAGCACAAACTTGAGATGCAAATGAAAACGTTGTTTTCATTGAAAGACAGCGCAAGAATGGAGATTAAAATGTATTTTAGCCGTACTTATAACGGCATAAAATAAAATGAAAAGGGATAAAAAAAAGGAGGAGCTTTTATTATGATGAAGTATTTACAGAAATTGGGAAAAGCATTAATGCTTCCTGTAGCGTGTCTTCCAATCTGTGGTATCTTAATGGGTATTGGATATGCGCTATGTCCATCTACCATGCAGGGGGGCGATGTTTCCGGTATCGTTCAGATGATCGGTTTCTTCCTTGTAAAAGCAGGAGGAGCTTTGATCGATAACATGGCAATTCTTTTTGTTATCGGTGTCGGCGTTGGTATGGCAGATGATAATGATGGTACAGCAGCTCTTGCAGCTTTGGCATCATGGTTAATGATGACAAACCTTCTTTCTACAGGGGTTGTTACAACGTTAATGCCGGTAATTGCAGAGAATGAGACAAAAGTGCTTGCATTCAGTAAGATTGCAAACCCATTTATCGGTATCCTTGCCGGTATCATCGGTGCAACATGCTACAACAAATTCAAAGGTACAAAATTACCTGATTGGTTATCATTCTTCAGTGGTAAGCGTTGTGTAGCAATCGTTGCAGGCGTTGTTTCTATCATTGTATCCGCAATCTTATTATTCATCTGGCCTTTATTATTTGGAGCATTAGTTTCAATCGGTGAAGGAATTGTTGGATTTGGTCCTGTTGGTGCAGGTATTTATGCATTCTTAAACAGATTGCTGATTCCAACCGGATTACATCATGCACTGAACAATGTATTCTGGTTTGATACGATCGGACTTGGGGATTTACAACATTTCTGGGCAGGCGAGACGTCGGCAGATGTAACATGGGATTTGGGTATGTATATGTCTGGATTCTTCCCATGTATGATGTTCGGTATTCCGGGTGCAGCTCTTGCTATGATTCAGACTGCTAAGAGTAATAAGAAGAAAGTTGCAATCGGTCTGGTAGCCTCCGCAGCTGTTTGTGCATTTGTCTGTGGTGTTACAGAGCCATTTGAGTTTGGTTTCATGTTCCTTGCACCGGCACTTTATGTTGTATATGCATTATTATATGGTATCTTCACAGTGATTACGGTATTAGTTGGATTTAGAGCAGGTTTTAGTTTCTCTGCTGGAGCAACAGACCTTCTTTTCTCTGCAACCCTTCCGGCAGCAAAGAATACCTGGATGATCATTCCACTTGGTATTGCAGCATTTATTGTATTTTATGTTGTATTCCGTTTCGCTATCACAAAGTTTGATCTGAAAACTCCTGGTAGAGAAGACGATGATGTGGAAGCAGAGAAAAATGTCGACCTTGGGAGCAGTGATTACACAACTGTAGCGGCAACAATTTTAGAAGGTGTTGGTGGTGCAGCAAATATTAAAAGTATTGATAACTGCATTACAAGACTTCGGCTTGAGGTAAAAGACAGTTCTTTAGTAGATGAGAAGAAAATCAAATCAGCAGGGGCTGCTGGTGTTATCAGACCAAGTAAAACAGCTGTTCAGGTTGTCATTGGAACAAAAGTCCAGTTCGTAGCTGATGAGTTCAAAAAATTATGTAGATAATCAAAAACATACTATTTGTGAAATGAAATCATATTGAAGAAAAAATAATCCCTTTTTTGACAGAGGCGGTTCCAGTTGGAATCGCTTCTTTGTCATCTATGCGATCCTTAATGAAAATATAAAGTTTCACAGTCCACATGTTTAACATAATGGAAAATAATTTATTGTTTACAAAGAAAAACGATAATGATAGAATAACCATGATATATTGCGAAAAAAATCAGAAAGGGGGAAGAAGTGGACACAGATGGCAGGTTTATGGCAGATGGTATTCAGACAGCTTCAACCCCAGAAAAAGCGGGTCATACCGCAGAATGTACGTCATTTGGACCGGAAAAAGCCGGAAGAGAGCGGACAAATGAACAAACAGGAACAGGAAAGGACACAAAAGGACGTGGAAAATGAAGATTTACTGATCAGTCAGATCGATGAGTTTCGTGAAAAAGCAAAACAACTTCAGGTGCTTCTGGCAGCAAAAGAAAGTAAAGCGGCGGAACTGCAGTCACTTGTGGATGAGAGAGCGGACAAGGCACAGGAGTTAGAACATATTTTAACAGAACGTCAGGAAGAGGCGGACAAGATTGTTACCGAGTTTGGACGGAAAGTAGATGCGCTTGCTGATAAAGTGACGACGAAAATGACAGAGATTGAGGCAGGTCTTACCGGACAGGTGGCTGATATCAGGAAAACCAGTGAGGAACAGATTGCCTTAAATCGTCAGATGAATGAGGAGCAGACGGCTTCTAACCGGAAATTAAACGAGGAACAGATTGCGGCGAACAAGCAGTTCTTAGAGGAACAGGCAATTGCCAACAAAAAGCTCAGTGAAGGACAGATTGCGGAGGTCAAGGAGCTGTTAGAGAATGCAACGTCACAGTTAGAGTCTATTAAGACGGATCTTTCTGAAAAAGTACACACGGAAAATGTCAAATGTTATCGTAACATACAGGATCTGTTCAATGAGTTTGATTCTAAAATTGAAAAAATGGATGAGATGGAAGGCGGCGTTGATTCGGTGAAAGGATATGTGAAGCTGCTATCCTGGTTTTCAATTTTAAATTTTGTGGTATTGATCGTATTTATATTATATTCTATGGGAGTATTTCGCTTTTAACAGTACACATGACGCCGGCGCTGCCAGCGTCTGTTTCTTTCTTTTTTAGAAATAAAAAAGAAGAGTCCGGCAGTAATAAATCAGAGAAATAGCTGCTAATTTTTAGGTAAAGAGAGGAATTTCATGAGCGCAGAAAAGAGAAAAGTTTGGGTTGTAGGGCATAAAAATCCGGATACGGATTCTATTTGTGCAGCTATCTCTTATGCATATTTAAAAAATCAGACAGAAAACGATAAAACCTATGTGGCAAAACGTGCCGGAGCAGTAAATGCAGAGACACATTATGTGCTCGATTATTTTGGGGCACAGGAACCGGAGTTAGTTACTTATGCGGGAACCCAGATCAAGGATATCAATTTCCGGAGAACGGCGGGAGTGAGCAGTCAGATTTCCTTAAGACGGGCATGGGAGACAATGAAAAAATTAGAAGTTGTAACGCTTCCGGTAACCAATCAGTTTGGAAAACTCGAAGGAATTATTGTAACAAAGGATATTGCAACGTCTTACATGGACGTTTTTGATAATCATGTGTTATCCCAGGCACGAACACAGTATAAAAATATTGCGGAAACGTTGGATGGAACGATCATCGTTGGAAATGAGCATGCATATTTTGTAAGAGGAAAGGTAGTGGTAGCGACCTCGAATCCGGAATATATGGCAGATTATATCGAAGATGATGACATGGTAATCTCAGGGGACCGGGAAGAGGCGCAGAAACAGGCTATCGAGTCAAATGCAAGCTGTCTGATCATCGGTGGGGGAATTGAAGTCAGCGAGGATGTACGCGCCCTTGCGGAAAAACATGACTGCATCATTATTACAACACCGTTTGATACATTTTCGATAGCGCGTCTTATCAATCAGAGTATGCCGATCAAACAGTTTATGACACGAAAAAATATTATTACGTTCGGAATCGAGGATTATGTGGACGAAGTGCGGGAGACAATGTCAAAGATCAGACATCGTGACTTCCCGATTTTGAATGAAAATGGTAATTATGCCGGAATGGTTTCACGCCGTAATTTGATGAATATGCAGAAAAAACAGGTAATTCTTGTTGACCACAATGAGAAGGCACAGGCGGTAGACGGAATTGATGAGGCAGAGCTGTTAGAGATCATCGATCATCATCGTCTTGGCAGTCTTGAAACAGTTTCGCCGGTTTATTTTAGAAATCAGCCACTCGGCTGTACCTCAACGATCATTTATCAGATGTATCAGGAAAAGGGCGTGGATGTGCCAAAACAGATTGCAGGACTTTTACTGTCTGCCATTATTTCTGATACGCTGATGTTCCGTTCACCAACGTGTACACCGTTAGATAAATCTGTGGCGGAGGCGCTTGCAGTGATCGCGGAAGTAGACATTGAGACTTATGCGAAAAATATGTTCCAGGCGGGCAGTAATTTCAGCGGAAAGTCCACGGAGGAGATCTTTTATCAGGATTTCAAGATATTCCATACCGATGACTGTGATTTCGGAGTGGCACAGATCAGTGCTATGAGCCGGGAAGAACTAGACAAAGTGGCAGAGCAGATACGTCCGTTTATGGTACAGGTGCTTGCAGAAAAGAAGATAGATATGGTCTATGTCATGCTGACGGATATTTTAGAGGAATCCTCAAAAATTATTTTTGACGGGGAGAATGCAGGCAGGATTTTAGGAGCCGCGTTCCGCAAAGAAGAGCGGGCTGATGGTATTTTGTTAGACGGAATTGTTTCCAGAAAGAAACAGTTCATACCGACGCTCATGAATGAAATGGCAGAGCGTCAGTGAGAAGCAGTGTCAAAATAGGATGAGAATAACAGAATGTGTGTCCTGCGAACATTTTATTATCATAAATTAAGATTTCAGGTTTTGGAGAGAGTCCCTTGGGGCTTCTCCAAAACTTTTTTTATATGCACGCGAAAAAGTTGAATAATTTTTAAAACCGCAGGCATAGCAGACTTCGGTGATCGGCATTCCTTCTGCAATCAGATCTTTTGCTAAAAGCAGCCGTTTGGTCGAGAGATAATTGCCGATCGTGTAACCGGTCTGATCTTTAAACGTATGCATCAGATAAGAGCGGCTTAAGAAAAACCTCGCAGACAGTTTGTCGATGGAGATATCCTCGGTCAGATGTTCACTCAGATAATTTAATACCGTGATGATTTTTTCGTCGGAGGCAGTATCATTGATAAATTCGATGCCATCGTGCATGGCAGCACGGTTTAACTGTATCATAAATTCTAAAAATAAAATTTCCTGATGCAGGGAAGCTGCAAAATCTTTATCATTTACAGACTGGTCAAGTGCCTGTATCGCAGTTTTTAACTTTGCAGCACGCGAACCCTGAAAACGCAGCACGTGTGACTGTTCTGTGGCAGCCTGGCTCAGACAGTGTGAAAGATCAAAATCGGACTTTTCATATTTTTTCAAATAATCCGGTGAAATGTAGATGATGATACGTTCATAAGGAGATTCTGACTGAATGATCGGCCGGTGAACCTCCCCGGCGTGAACTAACACGATATCATTAGGGGCAAGCTGATAAGAATGTCCCTCGATGCAATAAGTGATATCACCGTTTAACAGGATTAAAATCTTGTGAAAATCGTGATAATGATAAGAAAAATCTTTTTTATTCTGGTCTTTCAGATGAAATAATTTAAAACTGGATGTCAGATAACCGACTTTTTTATATTCCGGCATACAGGTACTCCTTCCGAATCAGATTAATAAAATGCTTTTCAAATCCAACCCTAACACAAAAAAGCACAATTTGCAATATACACAGCACTAGACGAGTATATATTTTAAAAAGTGTTTTATATAATAGAACCATATGAAAGAAAAAAGTTATAGGAAATAAATGTAAAAAAACTTGAAATAATAAGAATGAAAAAGAAGGAGAACGGCATGAAGAATTTCAGCAATTACAATGATTACAGTACAAAAGAAGAATTACATTTTGAATCAAAGGCAGTACACGGAGCACTTGGAACGGAACCGCTTACCGGAGCAGTCAGCATGCCGATCTTCCAGACAGCTACTTTCCGTCATCCGGCACTTGGAGAATCCACAGGATTTGCATACAGCCGTCTTGAGAATCCGACCAGACAGGAATTAGAGCGTACTATGGCGATTTTAGAGGGAGGTATCAAAGGATTTGCATTTTCCAGCGGACAGGCGGCAAATATGGCAGTATTTTCCCTGTTAAATCCGGGAGAGCATGTGATCTTATCTGACGATATCTATGGTGGAACATTCCGTATCATCGGTGATGTTTTTGGAAGATACGGCATCGAGCACACTTATGTGGATATGTCAGAACTTGATGAGGTAAAGGCAGCCATCCGTCCGAATACAAAAATGTTATTTATCGAGACACCGACTAACCCGATGATGAAGGTGGCAGACATCCATGCACTTTCTGAGATCGCAAAGAGTATCGGAGCACTCACGGTTGTTGATAATACATTTTTAACACCATATTTCCAGAAACCATTACAGCTTGGTGCAGATATCGTAACACACAGCTCCACAAAATATTTAGGCGGACATAACGATACGATTTCCGGTATCGTGGTTGTAAAAGATGACGAGGAGATTGCAGAAAAGATCCATGTCCATATCAAATCTCACGGCAGTCAGCTTGCACCGCTTGATAGCTGGCTGATCTTAAGAGGAATCAAGACATTGCCGGTTCGTATGGACAGACACAACGAGAATGCGAAGAAAGTTGCAGAGTGGCTCAGAACACAGCCGAAAGTACAGAAAGTGTATTATGTAGGTTTTGAAGATCACAAAGATTACGCAGTGACGAAAAAACAGACAACTGGTTTTGGCGGAATGATCTCATTTACTGTTGACAGTTTTGAGACAGTAAAGAAAATCTTAAAAGGTGTTGATATGATCATGTTTGCAGAGAGCCTTGGAGGAACAGAGACACTGATCACATACCCGACAACACAGACACATGAGGATACACCACTTGACATCAAAGAGAAACTTGGTATTACAGACTGCTTCCTTCGTATGTCAGTCGGAATTGAAAATGCAGATGATATCATTGCAGACCTTGACAGGGCAATGAATGCATAAAATGGAGGATTACCATGAAATTTACAAAAATGCAGGCATTTGGAAATGATTATGTATATATTGATGCCGTTCACCAGGATATTAAAAATTTACCGGAGCTGGCACGGTTTGTCAGCGACAGACATTTTGCCATTGGATCAGACGGAATGGTTTTGATCTGTCCATCCGATAAGGGAGATTTCCGGATGCGGATGTTCAATCCGGATGGTTCAGAAGGAGAAATGTGCGGCAACGCACTCCGTTCTGTCGGAAAATATGTTTATGACCACAGGCTGACCGATAAGACAGAACTTGTGATCGAGACACTTGGTGGAATGCAGCATCTGAATCTGACGGTAACGGATGGTCTGGTATCAAACATCCGAGCAGATATCGGGGAACCGAGACTGGATACGAAAGTAATTCCGGTAAATACAGATTTAGAGCAGTTTGTAGAGCAGCCGGTGGAGGTGCTGGATAAAACATTTCATATCACGGCAGTATCCTGGGGCAATCCACATTGTGCAATGTTTGTGGATTCTGTCGCAGACCTTGATGTGGAGCGTTACGGAAAGACAATCGAGCATATGACATCGTTGTTTCCAAATAAAACCAATGTTACATTTGCAGAGTTTGTAAAGCGTGATTATATCAAGATCCGTGAATGGGAACGTGGGACCGGTGAGACGATCGGATGTGGGACAGGCTGTTCGACAGCGGTTGTTACAGGTGTTCTGACCGGACGTACAGACCGCAAAGTTACTGTGGAGCAGATTGGTGGACCTCTTCTGATCGAGTGGGATGAGAAAACGAACCATTTATTTATGACGGGACCGTCACACACTGTGTTTGAAGCGGAGATTGATGCATCACACATTTTAGAAAAATAAAAAGATATTATACAGGGGCTGCCGTGCAGAATGTACGGCGGCTTTTCGTGGTCTTGAACAATATAGGGAGAAAAAATGAAGTTAAGTAAGATCTGTGAAAAGATAAAATACGAATGTTTACAGGGCAGCATGGAAGCAGAAGTCAGAGACATTATCTATGATTCAAGAAAGATTGCAAAGGAAACCATGTTCGTCTGTATGGTTGGAGCAGTGACGGATGGTCACAAATATATCCCGGATGCAGTGGAAAAAGGAGCAAGTGTCATTGTTGTGGAGCGGGCGGAGGAAGCCACGCAGATTCCTGATACGATCACCGTGTTAAAAGTGGAATCTGCACGTTATGCACTCGCATTGATGTCGGCTGCATTGTTTGACTACCCTGCAGAAAAGCTGATCACGATCGGACTGACCGGCACCAAAGGAAAGACAACCACGACATACATGATCAAAAATGTGCTGGAAGCAGCAGGCAAAAAAGTCGGACTGATCGGAACGATCGGAGCGATGATCGGAGATGAGAAGATTCCGTCAAAAAATACGACACCGGAATCTTACGAACTGCACCGCATGTTTGCTTCCATGGTAGAAGCAGGCTGTGAATATGCAGTGATGGAGGTGTCCTCGCAGGGACTGAAAATGGACCGAACAGCAGGAATCCTGTTTGATTATGGTGTGTTTACCAATCTGTCCCCGGATCATATCGGACCAAATGAGCATGCATCGTTTGAGGAATATTTAGAATGTAAGAGCATGTTATTCCGCCAGTGCAAGATCGGTATTTTAAATGCAGATGATGAGCACAGCGAAGCAGTTGCGGCAAACCATACCTGTGAGATCCACAGTTTCGGGGTGGAAGATGGCAGTGAAAAAACGTTTCTTGGCAAACCGCTTGATCTGGTTGCAGCGGATCTTGGATTTATCAAGGAAAACGGAAAACTCGGTATGCATTTCCATGTGAAAGGATGCATGGACTGCGAGGCAAGAGTGCATATTCCGGGAAGATTTTCAGTATATAATTCACTGGTAACAATGTTAGTCTGCCATCTGGCAGGAATTTCAGATGAGGCAATCTTAGACGGTCTGGATAAAGTGCAGGTCAAAGGACGTGTGGAAATGCTTCCGGTATCGAAAGATTATTATCTGATCATTGACTACGCACACAATGAAGTCAGCACCAGAAGCGTGCTTACGACATTGATGGAATATCATCCGAAACGTCTGATCTGTGTCTATGGCGGCGGCGGAAACCGTTCAAAGCTGCGCCGTTATGATATGGGTGAGGTAACCGGTGAGATGGCAGATCTGTGTGTACTGACCTGTGATAATCCGAGAGATGAAGACATCCGCGATATCAATAAAGATATTAAAGTCGGACTTGCAAGAAGTAACGGAAAATATATCGAGATCGACGACCGGAAAGAAGCGATCGCATACTGCATGGTAAATGCCCAGCCGGGAGATATGATCGTATTGCTTGGAAAAGGCCACGAAGATTATCAGGAGATCCGCGGTGTGAAATACCATTTTGATGAGCGCGAGGCAGTTGCGGAAGTTTTAGATGAGATCAAAGAGGGAAAGCGCACAAAATAAAAGAATACGAAATTGGAGGAAATATTTTGAATACAATTACCGTAGAAGAACTGGCACAGAAAGGAACAGAAGGTCTGCAGCTGATCGACGTCCGTCCGGAAAATGATTTTTCACGCGGGGCGATCGACGGTGCCATCAATCTTCCGTTAGAAAAGATCGAAGCGGGTGAGACAGATATTTTAAAGAAAGACCAGCCGGTTTATCTGTACTGCCATGTGGGGGAAAACAGCAGGGATGCAGCAGAGATACTGGATAATGAAGGCTATGATACCATCAATTTAGAGGGTGGTTAC
The DNA here is from genome assembly GCF_003470905.1 of Roseburia sp. AM23-20. Classification (NCBI taxonomy): domain Bacteria; kingdom Bacillati; phylum Bacillota; class Clostridia; order Lachnospirales; family Lachnospiraceae; genus Roseburia; species Roseburia sp. AM23-20. The sequence continues at coordinate 24,915 of NZ_QRHS01000007.1, read as the reverse complement.
CGTGCCTGGTTAAGATACCAGCTCACGCGTGTGACGATGGAGGATGATTCAAGAAAAGAGCGTACCGAGCAGATTGAAAAAAGCCTGATCAAAAAATTCAGAAAGCCGGTCTGGAGCCGTTTTACCAAGGCACTTCATGATTATGAAATGATCCAGGATGGCGATAAGATCGCGGTATGTATTTCCGGTGGAAAAGATTCCATGCTTTTGGCAAAACTGTTTCAGGAATTATACCGTCATGGAAAACGCAATTTTGAACTTGTTTTCCTGTGTATGAATCCGGGCTATAATGAGGAAAACTGGCGTATTATCCAGGAAAATGCAAAACTGCTTGATATCCCGCTCACGACATTTGAAACACAGATTTTTGATTCTGTTGCGGAGGTAGATAAGAATCCGTGTTATCTGTGTGCGAGAATGCGGAGAGGATATCTTTATTCAAAGGCAAAAGAGTTAGGATGTAATAAGATCGCACTTGGACATCATTTTGATGACGTGATCGAGACGATCCTGATGGGAATGTTATACAGTGGAAAAGTTGAGACAATGATGCCAAAACTTCACAGCCAGAATTTTGAGGGAATGGAACTGATCCGTCCACTTTATCTGGTAAAGGAAGAGGACATCAAGGCATGGCGTGACTATAACCGCCTGCAGTTTATCCAGTGTGCCTGCCGTTTTACGGAAAACTGTACAAGCTGTGGCGGGGCAAAAGGCTCCAAGCGTGAGGAAATGAAAGATCTTGTCACCGAACTGCGCAAAAAAAGTGAATTTATTGACAGCAATATTTTCAACAGCGTCAGCAATGTGAATTTAAAGACTATCATTGGATATAAAAAAGATGGAGTGTACCATAACTTCCTGGATGATTATGATGCAGATTAAAGCGGATTTTTCGTGTATAAGTAGGCGAATAAATGTGGTAGAAAATTGAGACGAAAATCCTTACTTTTAAAGTAGGGGTTCGTCTGGTGTTTAAGAAGGAATCCTGTTGGCGGGGTTCCTTTTTTCGATTCATAGGAAATTACGTCCTATGAATCAAAAAGCCCTCCGGGCAGGATGCGCATCTCGCGGAGAAGAAGTTAGCTGTAAACAGCACCGCTCGAGCGCGAAAGAGTCGCGAGCGACTCTTTTTATCAGCACTGCGAATCTGCTTACTCGCAAACGGGAATCATCGTTACACTGAAAAAAATATCCGCGAAAGGAGTTCACCTATACAATGAAAGCCCACAAAACAATCAACTACGAATACAAAAATGCCCCAATCCCAGGCGGCGGATACGTCACCGGACTGTTATACCATCCCAGACAGCCCGGCATCCTCTACGCCAGAACAGACATCGGCGGTGTTTACCGGTATGATTACGAAAAAAAACACTGGAAAAGTCTGATCGATGGCGTGAGCATGGAGGATATCTCTGAAACATTTCCAATCGCATGTGCACTCGACGAAAATCATCCGGAATATTTATATATTATGAGCGGTATCAACGGGCAGGGCTATGGAAAATTTTCTATTTCAGAGGATTATGGAGAGACATTTATCCATAAAAAGATACCTGTGACTGTCCATGGCAACCTGTGCGGAAGAGGAACCGGATATCGTCTGGCAGCAGATAAAAAGGATGAGAATATACTTTATTTTGCAAGCCAGTTAGATGGTCTGTGGAAAACCACGGACAGAGGAGATACCTGGAAAAGACTTACTTTAGAAGAAAATTACATGACATGTGTCTGGGTGTCAGATGATGCAAAAACGATCGTCGCAGGGACAGCAGGCTATACGACGAGAGAAAATGATAAACTGCGTGGTCACAGCCTGTATGTTTCCTATGATGCAGGCCAGTCATTTGAAAGGCTGATGCAGCCAGAAAATGTTTTAGTCAGTGACAGCAAAATGAATGGTCTGGTGGCATCACGTTATGATTATGATGGAACTTATCTTTATGTGACGATGAATGTTACCGGAAGATGGAATTATGTGGTCGATCTCGGATACAGCTGCGATTCCGGGGATGTGATCGGTGGAAAAGTACTCCGTTATTATTTTTCGGAAGGGAAAATTGCAGGATATGATGATATCACGCCGGATGCGGATGGTGTATTGACAAAAAAATTTTTAAATTATGGATTTGGCGGGATTTCCTCCTGTAAAGCGATGCCCGGACTTTTGGTCTGCTCGACACTTTGCCGGGAAAAAGAGGGTGATGAGATCGTATATCTTTCCAAAGATTATGGTAATAGTTGGAGTGTGAGCCTGTGCGGACTTGAAAAAGGAGATCTGTATTTTAATACTTCCTATATGAAGCCGGAGTACAATGGCAATCATTGTCTGCTGCACTGGATGAGCGATATTAAGATCAATCCATTCGATCCGAATGAGGTATGGTTTAATTCCGGAACCGGTGTTTTTATGACGGATGCACTGCTTGGTGAACATCCGCGTTATCATGATGCATGTGCAGGAATCGAGGAGACGGTTCATCTGAATGTATATGCCCCGGTCGCCGGAGAAGCAGAACTTATTGATATCGTCGGGGATCTTGGCGGTTTTGCGTTCCGTAATCTCGATGAACCATGTAAAAATTCATTTGACGACAGGGAAGGCAACCGCTATATTACCTGTATCAATGCAGATATTTCCGATGCAGACAGCAATCTTGGCATTGTGACGGCACGGGGAAACTGGAAAGGGAAAACAAAAGGCGGTCTGGTGCGCACCCGTGATAATTTTAAAACATTTGAGCGGATCAGCATGCCGTTTGGCATCAATGCAGAGATTGACCGAAAACTGCATGAGATTGAAAATCCGAATGTAAATGCCGGCTGGGTGGCAATGTCACCGGACGGTACAAATATTGTCTGGTCTGTGGCAGATGGCATCAGGCTACCGGTGGAACTGGTGATCATCAGCAATGACGGTGGGAAAAATTTTCAAAAAGCAGGCGTATTTGATCTGAAAGGAAATCCTGTCAAAAAGGGTTACCTGAAAGTCTTTTCTGACCGTACTGGTAATGATTTGTTTTACGGTTTTGGCGGTGCGTCTGAAATCTATGTGAGCAGGGACGGCGGTAAAAACTTTTACCAGAAGCAGCCGGAAGAAACATTTCCTATCTGCGATTTTGGTTATATTGATACTGCAAATAAGACGGAAGTGCGCGGTGAGGGTGGAAAAAGCGGTGTATTTTACATGGCATTAGGTGACGCGGGACTTTATAAATTCTGCTATGACACCGGAACAGATGAAATTCATGTAAAAAGGCTGACAGATGCGAAAGATGCATGTTACCGCATGGGACTTGGTGTGATCGGCGAAGGAAGGGAGTATCTGACAGAGGAAAAGGCGATTTATTTCTGCGGACGTCTTGATGGGGAATATGGATTTTACCGTACCCTTGATGAGGGAAAGTCGTATGAGCGGCTGAACCGGGATGATCAGATGTATGGTGAGATCAACAGTATCGATGGCGATAAGAGAAAGTTTGGCAGATTTTTCCTTGCGACAGGGTCACGCGGTGTTCTGTATGGAGAGATGTTGAAATAATCTGACAGGGCAGAATGTTTTGCAAATTTGTATCAACTGGAAAAAGGACGGAAAATTTTACAAATTTATATCAACTGGAAAAAATGATAAATACAGGAAATAGCGAGTTATATTAATTTTGAATGATTCATATAAGAGAGGAAAAGTTAGATGAGAGTTTACGAAGAAAATAACAGACTGGTAATTGCAGATGGAACATCGACATTGTGGTTAGAACCATGGGGAGAAAATTCTTTCCGTGTGCGCATGACGAAGGAAGCACAGATGGATGCACATGACTGGGCGCTGACCGAGGAAGTAAAAAAATGCCCTATTCAGGTGGAATGCAGGGAAGTTGACACGACAGATCCGTGGTATCGCGGAGAAGAATTTGCAAAATATCATCAGACCGGAAACGTATACACGGTAAAAAACGGAAAGATCACGGCGGTGATCTCCCCGGAGGGATGGATCAGCTATTTTAATCAGAAGGGAGAGCTTCTGACCAAAGAGTACTGGAGAAACAGAAACCGGATCAACCGCTATTGCGTGCCACTGCGTATTGATGCAAGAGAATTAAAACCGATTCCAGGAAGTACAGATTACGAACTGACCATGCGTTTTGAAGCATTTGATGATGAAAAAATATTTGGTATGGGGCAGTATCAGGAAAAAAATCTGAATAAAAAAGGTGCGATATTGGAACTGGCACACAGAAACAGCCAGGCGAGTGTACCATTTATGGTTTCAAACAGAGGTTATGGATTTTTCTGGAATAATCCGGCGATTGGGACAGCCATTTTCGGAGCAAATAAGACTGAGTGGCATGCAAAGAGCACAAAGAAACTGGATTATTTTATCACGGCGGGAGATACACCGTTTGAGATTGAAGAACAGTATTCTGCGGCAACCGGAAGAACACCGATGATGCCGGAATATGGTATGGGATACTGGCAGTGTAAGCTGCGTTACCGCAATCAGGATGAGATACTTGCAGTTGCAAGGGAACATAAAAAACGCGGACTTCCGATGGATGCGATCGTGATCGACTTTTTCCATTGGACAATGCAGGGTGAATTTAAGTTTGAGCCGAGAGACTGGCCAGATCCAAAAGCAATGGTGGATGAATTAAAGAGTATGGGAATCGAGACGGTCGTATCTGTCTGGCCGACGGTGGATGAGCGCAGCGAAAATTATGGGGAGATGAATGACAGGGGATATCTTGTCACACCGGATCGAGGACTGTCCTATCATATGAGCTGGATGGGTAATACGGTATTTTATGATGCGACAAATCCGGGAGCACAGAAGTTTGTATGGGATAAATGTAAGGAAAACTACTATAAAAACGGAATCCGCTGTTTCTGGTTAGATGAGGCAGAGCCGGAGTATGGTCCTTATGATTTTGACAATTACCGCTATTATGCGGGACCTGCATTACAGTGCAGTAATATTTATCCGGTCGGTTATGCAAAAGGATTTTATGATGGCTTAAAAGCGGAGGGAGAGAAAGACGTCATGAGTCTGGTGCGCTGTGCATGGGCTGGCAGCCAGAAATACGGTGTCCTTACCTGGTCCGGGGATGTGTATTCTTCGTTCCGTTCTATGAGAGAACAGCTTCAGGCAGGAATTAACATGTGTGTGGCAGGCATTCCGTGGTGGACATCAGATATCGGAGGATTTCTTGGTGGGGATATCAAAGATCCGGCATTTAAGGAGCTTTTAGTACGCTGGTTTGCATGGGGTGCATTCTGTCCGGTATTCCGTATGCATGGAGAACGTTCCCCGTGGTATGAGAGAGAACAGGAGTTTATCGATGGTGTGCGCCAGCTTACCTCCGGTCAGGATAATGAGGTATGGAGTTTTGGAGAGGATAATTATGAGATATTGAAAAAATATCTGTTTATCCGTGAGTGCCTCCGCCCGTATATCCGTTCCTGCATGGAACAGGCAAGTAAGACAGGGGCACCGGTGATGCGTCCGCTGTTCTTTGATTTTGCAGAAGATAAGGAGAGCTGGAACGTGGAAGATGCATACATGTTTGGCCCGGATCTTTTGGTGGCACCAGTCATGGAAGCCGGAGCGACAGAACGCAGGGTTTATCTTCCGTCTGGTACAAAGTGGACAGATGCATATACGAAAAAAGTATATGAGGGTGGAAACTATGTGACAGTACCGGCACCGATCGATGTGATTCCGGTATTTATGAGAGAAGGAACTTCTTATCCAATTTATGAATGAGCAAAAAATTCCCAACACAGCGTTTGCAGCCGCTGTGTTGGGAATTTTCATATTAAGAAGGGGGTTTAAGTCATAGTGACTACGGAAACCCAACTGTTAAATATTTAACAGCAAATTTATTATGCACCCAAAAGTACTAAAAATCCAGTGAACATATTGTGAATTTTTGTATTTTAATTGTTAATAAATGAAAGAGAACCGCGAAAGTGGACTGTGGACGACTTGACGTTTCCTTTGCTTTTCCCGTATAATAAAAAAGTATGGGTAAATGCCTGATTATTTTTTGGAATGGAGAATAAAATGTCAATAGATCAGAGTAAAATCAGAAATTTTTGTATTATAGCACATATCGATCACGGCAAATCAACGCTTGCTGACCGTATTATAGAAAGAACAGGAACACTGACCAGCAGGGAGATGCAGGCACAGGTTCTTGATAATATGGATTTAGAGCGTGAGCGTGGAATCACGATCAAGTCACAGGCGGTTCGTATCATTTATAAGGCAAATGATGGGGAAGAATACATTTTTAACCTGATCGACACACCTGGACACGTCGATTTCAATTATGAAGTGTCACGAAGCCTTGCAGCCTGTGATGGTGCGATTTTGGTTGTAGATGCTGCACAGGGCGTGGAGGCACAGACACTGGCAAATGTATATCTTGCATTAGACCATGATCTTGACGTGATGCCGGTTATTAATAAGATCGACCTTCCGAGTGCACAGCCGGATGAGGTGGTAAAGGAGATCGAGGATGTGATCGGTATTGAGGCGGAGGATGCACCGCGTATTTCCGCTAAGACCGGTTTAAATATCGATCAGGTGTTAGAGCAGATCGTGACAAAGATCCCGGCGCCGACCGGAGATAAAGATGCTCCGCTTCAGGCGCTGATCTTTGATGCACTTTATGATTCCTATAAAGGAGTCATCGTATTCTGCCGTATCAAAGAGGGAACGGTAAAAGTGGGAGATACCATCCGTATGATGGCAACCGGTGCACAGTCCGAGGTCACAGAGATCGGATATTTTGGTGCAGGACAGTTTATCCCATGTGATGAGCTTGCGGCGGGAATGGTAGGTTATATCTGTGCAAGCATCAAAAATGTCCGTGATACCCGTGTCGGCGATACCGTGACGAATGCCAACCGTCCATGCAGTGAACCGCTTCCGGGTTACAAAAAAGTCAACCCGATGGTGTACTGCGGTATGTATCCGGCAGACAGTGCAAAATATCCGGATCTCAGAGATGCACTGGAAAAATTGCAGATCAATGATGCTTCCCTGCAGTATGAACCGGAGACATCTTTAGCACTTGGTTTTGGATTCCGCTGTGGATTTTTAGGATTACTTCATTTAGAGATCATTCAGGAACGTTTAGAGCGTGAGTTTAATTTAGACCTTGTGACAACGGCACCGGGAGTTATTTATAAAGTGCATAAGACAAACGGTGAGGTCATTGACCTGACAAACCCGTCAAACCTCCCGGATCCGTCTGAAATCGAATACATGGAAGAACCTGTTGTATCGGCAGAGATCATGGTGACGAGTGAATATGTCGGCGCAATCATGAAGTTATGTCAGGAACGCCGCGGTGTTTATCTGAGTATGGAATATTTAGAGGAGACGCGTGCACTCATCAAATATGATCTGCCGTTAAATGAGATCATTTATGATTTCTTTGACGCATTAAAATCACGTTCCAGAGGTTACGCATCTTTCGATTATGAATTAAAAGGATATGAGCGTTCCGAGCTGGTAAAACTTGACATTCTGATCAATAAAGAGCAGGTGGATGCCCTTTCCTTTATCGTATTTAAAGACAGTGCCTACGAGCGCGGAAGAAAAATGTGTGAAAAGTTAAAGGAAGAGATTCCGAGACATCTGTTTGAAATACCGATCCAGGCGGCTGTCGGCGGTAAAGTTATCGCGCGTGAGACAGTCAAGGCAATGCGCAAGGATGTGCTTGCAAAATGTTATGGTGGTGATATTTCCCGAAAGAAGAAACTGTTAGAGAAACAGAAAGAAGGAAAGAAACGTATGCGTCAGGTCGGAAATGTTGAGATTCCGCAGGAAGCATTTATGAGTGTTTTAAAACTGGATGAGGATTAAAAATGGAAAAAAAGGAACTGGAATTATATATCCATATCCCGTTCTGTGTCAGGAAATGTAATTATTGTGATTTTCTTTCTTTTCCGGCGGATGAAGATACACAGAGACAGTATGTGAAGGCACTTTGTAAAGAGATTACCTACTATGGAGCCCATTGCAGGGATTATGTGGTCTCGACCGTATATATTGGCGGCGGTACACCGTCATGGCTTTGGGAGTCGGATATGGCAGCAATCATGGATGCTATGCATCAGAGTTTTTCCCTGCTGCCGGGTGCGGAAGTTTCCATTGAGTGCAATCCGGGAACTGTCACGGCACAGAAGTTTGCAGTATACAGACAGACCGGGATCAACCGGATCAGTCTGGGGCTGCAGTCTGCACAGAATGTTGAATTAAAAATGCTGGGACGTATCCATACCTGGGAGCAGTTTTTAAAGACCTATGAACTTGCAAGGGCAGGAGGATTTTCCAATATCAATGTGGATCTTATGAGTTCTCTTCCGGGGCAGCATATAGAAACCTATGCGGATTCCCTGCAGAAAGTATGCCGTCTGAAACCGGAGCATGTTTCTGCCTATTCGCTGATCATTGAAAAAGGAACACCTTTTTACGATCTCTATAAATTTGATGCGGTCAAGCAGCGTGCGGGAATGGCAACGGATGCACTGCCGACGGAAGATGAAGTCTACGAGATGACGCAGATGACGGAACAGGTACTGAAAGAAAATGGCTATGTGCATTATGAGGTGTCAAATTTTGCGCAGCCGGGATATGCATGCAGACATAATATTGGTTATTGGACACGTGTCAACTATCTCGGAATGGGACTCGGTGCATCTTCTTTGATGGAAAACATACGTTACACCAATACATCGGATCTATATACTTATTTAGAACAGATACAAGCAATCCGCGAAGGTATCTGGGAAAATCATCATGAAGATGGCACAGTGGAACAACTTCCGGCAACCAATCTACATGCCTCGGCAGAATCTGTAAGCAGGTATGCCCAGATGGAAGAGTTTATGTACTTAGGACTCCGTATGATCGATGGAATTTCCAGAGATGATTTCTTTCATGACTTTGGAATACCGATTGAGGCAGTGTATCAGGAAGTTTTAAATCATCTGCAGGAAGAGAGACTCTTAGAGCGCCGTGCAGGCAGAATTTACCTGACACCGAAGGGGCAGGATGTCAGCAATTATGCACTGGCACAGTTCCTGTTTGACGAAACATAATAAAATATTAAGAAAATGTTTTATGGTCATTTAAAGGTGGATGGGATATAATGTGGTAAAGCAATGAGCACATGCACTGCGGACTAAAGTATTAATATCGCAGTACCTGAAATATGCACTGTGGACTAAAATATTTATATAAATGAATGAAAAAGAAAAAAGATAGAGAGTGAACGGATTTGAATGCAGAGAAGCGAAGAAAAAAACGACTGAGAAACCTGGTATGCATAGTATATTGTTCGCTGCAGCTTCTGATCGTTCTTGCGTTATTTAAAGGGATGGGGAGTTTGCTGCACAAGCTGGTTCCGGCAGGCATTGACCTTTCACAGATCGAAGGGAAGATCGTGGCGGTTAATGACGAGCAGGAGAAGCAGGATGAGATAGACGAGAATAAACTGATCGTATGTTTAGATGCCGGGCATGGCGGAAAAGATAATGGATCTGATTACAGGCTTCGTTATGAAAAAAATGACAATTTAAAAATAACACAGGCAGTGGCAGCATATCTTACTGACAAGGAAAATGTGCAGGTTATCATGACACGTTCGGATGATACATTTTTGTCGTTAGAGGAGCGGACAACCTTTGCAAACCAGAATAATGCCGATTATTTTGTGTCGCTGCACCGAAATACCGGTGAGGGAAATGGCGTAGAGACCTGGATCCGCAGTGATGCAGATGATAAGGCACAGTCACTTGCCCAGAATATCATGGACAATCTGGATGCTGCAGGAGTTTCAAGAAACCGCGGCGTAAAGAAAGGAACACAAAAGAGCGAGAGCAAAGATTATTATGTAAATCTGCACACAAACATGCCGGCATGTATCGTTGAACTTGGTTTTATGAACAGCCCGACGGATAACCAGTTGTTTGATGCAAACCTTGACAGTTACGCGAAAGCAATCGGGGATGCTGTATTAAAAACGTATGAGTCCTATGGAAAAGACGGAACAGACGCTACAGAATCGGTAGAGGATGTTCCGAGTACGGAAGACCAGACATCTACGGAAACAGGCACAGGCACGACCGGACAGGTGCTGCAGAATACGCAGATTGAAAACGTAGCTTCTTTAGATGCGACCAGTCATGACTGGGGACTTGGCAGCCACACGGATGACGAAAACCGTCCGCTTGACGCCATCAATGCACAGGAAACTTATGGAAAATATAATGCGTACTTCATCGGTGAAGATACAAAAGATATTTATCTGACATTTGATGAAGGTTATGAATACGGACAGACCGAGAGCATTTTAAATACCTTAAAAGAAAAAGGTGTATCTGCTACATTTTTTGTAACGGAACCATATGCGAAGGACAATCCTGATCTGGTAAGACGTATAATTGATGAAGGTCATGTGCTTGGAAACCACAGTGTGACACATCCATCTGCGGGTATGCCATCATTGACTTTAGATAAGCAGGAAAATGAGGTAACAGAGAATCATGCCTATATCAAGGAAAACTTTGGGTATGACATGTACCTGTTCCGTTATCCGACCGGAAGATTCAGTGAGCAGTCGCTTGCACTGTTAAATAACTGTAATTATAAGAGTATTTTCTGGAGTTTTGCATATCTTGATTATGATGTCAATAACCAGCCGGATCATGTATCAAGCCTGCAGAAGATGAAAGATAAACTCCATCCGGGTGCGATTTATCTGCTCCATGCGGAGTCGGAGACGAATGCAGCAGTGCTGGGTGATTTTATTGATGCTGTGAGAGCTGCGGGATATGGATTTAAGAATTTTTAGATGGTAAAAAATAATATAGTTTAAAAATGGAGCTGTCGCACTAGCTGATTAAAATTAGCAGTATCTCAGCTCCTTTTTAGAGTGTTTGGATTACATTTCTATTACTTTTTTAGCACTGATGTGCAGATGGATACGGTTTCTCTCCATTGTTCATCATGGGAAATCGATGCATCATGGTCACCTTTTTGTGCACCGTAACTTCCAAAACCGGCATGATTTCCTCCTTCGATCACATGTTCCGAATAGTCAGCGGGCATAAGGTCACGGCTGGTTACAACTTTGTCCATGTTTAAGACACCGTCATTGCTGCCATATATGGAAATAACCGGAAAAACAGCTTTTGTAAGATCACTGGTGGAATAGGAAGCAAGCAGGATCAGTCCGTCTAAATCATTTAAATGCTTCCCTGCATAGCTTGCAGCCATGGCACCACCGAGGGAATGACCAGCCAGATACCAGTGTTCATAGGAATAATCCGCCACGAAGTCATCCGCTTTATTCATACCAAAGAAAGCAAGGTTGCAGGGCATTTTGACAAGAAAACAGTCGATGCCGTTTTCCGCGATCAGCTTTAGCAGAGGGGCGTATGCGGCTGCTTCCACTTTTGCACCGGGATAGAAAATAAGCGCATCTTTCGTACCTGGTCCGTTAAAAAGCATGCCGGTATCCGTGGAACTTACCGTTACGGTATCGGAGGAGGTTAAAGCCTCATCTACATCAACAGCGTGATAGTAGTCATTGACATACCAGACGCTGATACCGCAGAGTGTAAGAATCACGGCAAGCAGTATAATAAGGATAATTTTTGATTTACGTTTTGTGTTAGTCATTTGAAGTTCTTTCTTAAGTTGTATGTTTGAAGGAGGGCCAGAAGGCAGCTGCTCATTATTTTACCTTCTTTTGAGAATCATAAACCTATGCACCTTAAACAGGAATTTATTTTAATATCCATGGTCAACATGTTGCCATTGTCCGCCGTTTGTTCTAACTAAAATCCACTTCCAATCATTGTATGTACTATTTGGATTCAGAGAACCATCTCCTCCAGATGAATCAACATCGAATGAAGATAGCAAAACAATGACTTCATCTGCATTGTTCCTATCTGCCCAATCTTGATGGTCTTTAGAGCTGTCATCCCCTGCATAATAAATTTCTGTAAGAGTACATCCATTCCAGTTGCTCTTAAACTCTTTTTTTATGGTGTCAATAGCAGCTGCAATGTCCTCTTCAGAATATATTTCAGATTCTACATTATGCGTATTTACTTCATTAACATTTCCGCCACAAGCACTCAAACTAAATACAAGCAGAATACATAGCATTGCACATACAATCTTTTTCATAATTCACACTACCTCCATCAATTCCGATTTGTTACGTTGAAATTATAGCCGATGCAGGGAGCGTTTTCAAGCAATCCTGATTTATCTGACTATATTATGCCAGACTTCATAATATGTGTGGACTGCAGTCAGGGACATTCCAGTGGAGAAAGTGATGGTATTTGAAGATAGAAAGCATTGGGAATATGTGATAAAATTTAAAAGCAGCATATCAAATGATGATACCTATTTAGAAACGATAGTATAAGGATTAAGGGGTATGGAAATAAGAAAAAGCACAACAGAAGATACAAAGCAGGTTATGGCAATTTTTGAAACGGCAAAGGTATATATGATTGCGCATGGGAATAAAACGCAATGGGGAGAAGGATACCCTGATGAGAAAATATTAAAAACGGATATAGATGCCGGAAACAGCTATGTAAAGGAATCGCCAGAGCATGTTTTGAATATTGCATTGAACAGATAGACTATATTCGTATTGATACACACAAAGATAATATTTCTATGCAGACTGCAATTGAACGGTTTGGATTCCGCAAATGTGGAAATATATATGTCAGAGATGGAGCTGAACGGATAGCGTATGATTATTTGAATGAATAGTATTAAGATACTTTCTTTTTCAGGGTTGGTATGGTATCATGATTATGGTTAGTTAATGCTAACTATGAGATTTGACAAATCACCAGACTGTAAAGGAGAAAACGGAAATGTTTACAGAACAGAAATATAAGGATTTATCGATAAAAGAATTTACCAAAGCTGCGGAAGTATATGATTCCGGGCATGCGGGTGTGTATGAAATGTGTAAGGACGATTATCCGCCGGTTCTTGAAGAATTAAAAAAATATCCATTTCAGGAACTTTTAGATGTGGGGTGTGGAACAGGTCCAATGATAGAACTTTTGGTGAAAGAATTTCCTGACAGGAATTATACGGGAATCGATCTGACGCCCCGCATGATCGAAGTGGCACAGGAGAAAAAACTTGTCCATACCAAATTTTTAGTCGGAGACAGTGAGAATCTTCCTTTTGCCGAAAACACGTTTGATGCAGTGATCTGTACGAACAGTTTTCATCATTATCCGAATCCCCAGGCGTTTATAAATGGAGTGGCACGGGTGTTGAAGAAAAGCGGAAAACTGGTATTGCGTGATTACACGAGTAATAATTTTATGATATGGTTAATGAATCATATCGAGATGCCGTTGGCACATCTTGGCGGGCATGGAGATGTAAGAATTTACAGTTGCATGGAAGTGCGTAAAATGTGCGAAACAGCAGGTTTAAAAGTGATAAAATTAGAGAGACAGAAAGGGTTTCGTATGCATCTTGTAGCAGAAAAGTAATGAGGCTTCGTTTATAGTCAAATATTGTTTTTTGGATATTCATCCGCTATACTAATGGTTAAGTGTAGCGGATTTATTTTCAGGGAGGTTTCCATGCATGGATAACAGATTAAAATTACCAGTAGGAATTGAAGATTTTGAAGAGATCCGGAAAGAGGGATTTTATTATATCGATAAAACAAAACTGATAGAGCAGCTTTTGATGAGCTGGGGAAAGGTAAACCTCTTTACGCGTCCGCGGCGTTTTGGCAAGACTTTGAATATGAGTATGTTTAAAACATTTTTTGAAGCTGGTACAGATAAGTCTGTTTTCGACGGACTATATATTTCCCGCAACAGAAAAATATGTGAGGAATATATGGGAAAGTATCCGGTTATTTTCCTGTCACTTAAGGGCGCAGATGGATTGACTTTTGATGCAGCCTTAAAACGTATCATTACTACCATAAAAAATGAAGCCCGCAGACATTATTATCTAAAAAACAGTGAAAAACTGGTAGATGAAGAACGTATGCAATATGATAAACTTTTATCAGGACAGATGGAAGATTTGTCAGACAGTATTCGTCTGCTGTCAGAACTTTTATGCAGACATTACGGAGAAAAAGTGATCATTATCATAGATGAATATGATGTACCGCTGGATAAAGCATTCAGTAATGGCTATTATGATGAAATGGCAGAACTTATTCGTGGACTATTAGGGCAGGCATTGAAAACGAATGATTTCCTGCAATTTGCCATCTTGACAGGATGTTTAAGAGTATCGAAAGAGAGTATCTTTACAGGAATTAATAACTTTAAGGTGTTATCTGTCATGGATACAAGATTTGATGAGCAATTCGGATTTACCGATGAAGAAGTAAAAAAAATGCTTCTGGATTATGGATTATCGTCGCATTTTGAGGAAGTAAAGGAATGGTATGATGGTTACAGATTCGGTAATGCAGATGTATATTGTCCGTGGGATGTTGTAAATTACATTGATTTATTGTGTGCTGATCCCAATGCCACACCACAGGATTTCTGGTCAAATTCCAGCAGTAACTCTATCGTACGCAGGTTTATTGACAAGGCAAACGTCCAGACAAAATCGGAAATAGAGCAGTTGATCGCAGGAGAAAGCATTGAAAAGGACGTTTCGCAGGAACTGACGTACAATGAGATAGACAGAAGCATAGAAAATTTATGGAGTGTACTTTTGACTACGGGATATCTGACACAAAATGGCCGTACAGTAAGTGGAAAATATTTGTTGAAAATTCCAAATAGAGAAATAAGAAATCTGTTTACCAGACAGATAAAGGAATGGTTCAGTGAGGTGTCAAAAAGTGATGGAAAAACGCTCGAAGAGCTTTGTGAGGCATTCGTAAAGAAAGAACCGGAAAAGATAGAAAAGATATTTGGAAATTATCTGTGGAATACCATAAGTATCAGAGATACTGCGGTCGCAAAGGAAAAGAAAGAAAATTTTTATCACGGTGTTCTTTTAGGACTGTTAGGCTATAAATCCACATGGCGCACAATATCCAATGCAGAGTCAGGTATTGGTTACAGTGACATACTTATCGAGATTGGAGAAAACAGGATGGGTATTGTAATCGAATTAAAATATGCAGAAGGCGGAGATATGGATGCAGCATGTGAGGAAGCACTGCAGCAGATCGAAGAAAAAGACTACATTGCAAGATTAAAGCAGGATGGTATGCAGAATTTTATAAAATATGGCATAGCCTGTTTCCGGAAAAATTGTAAGGTGGTTATGGCAGACTCCATTTAGATATTGTAGAAGAGGGAAAGATATTGAGCCATTTTTCAAACAAAAGAAGGAAGTAACATTGCAACACATTCCCCGTTTATGCTTGGAACGTTGAATGCAAAAATCTATAATATCGATACGGAAGACTACCGTATCTGTGAATGGTATGAGCTTGAAAACTCAATAATAACTGGCATAAAAATAGCATGAAACCATCTGGTTTTCTTCTATAAGTGCTACATAAAAAAGTGCAAATGTACAAAAAATAGTAATGGCTATGGAAATAAAAATAATTTAGTAGTAAAATAATACTACCAAAATTTGTGCAAAGCACAAAAATAAGGAACGGATACTATGGAGATTAAGAGAGATTTATATCTTGAACAGTTAAAAGTAAAAAAAGATAACGGAATGATTAAGATTATCACGGGAATCAGGAGATGCGGCAAATCATTTCTGTTATTTGTGTTGTTTAAGAAATACTTATTGGAAAGTGGTGTAGATAATGACCACATTATTGAGATTGCTTTAGATGGCATTGAAAATGAGGAGTTGAGAGATCCAAAGAAGTGTTATCAGCATATTAAAGATATAATGAATGATGATCAGAAATATTATCTGCTCTTGGATGAAGTACAGTTTATGCCACGATTTGAAGAAGTGTTGAACAGTTTGCTTCGTATCAGTAACATTGATGTGTATGTAACTGGCAGTAATTCTAAATTTTTATCCAGCGACATTGTAACTGAATTTAGAGGCAGAGGAGATGAAATCAGAATTTATCCGTTGTCCTTTGCAGAGTTCTATGCGGCTTTTAACGGAGATTATGATGATGCGTGGGAGGAATATATGATATATGGTGGTTTACCGCAAGTGGCACAATTCTCTGCGGAACGCCAGAAAACGGAGTATCTTAAAAATATTTTTACCAATGTTTATATCAAGGATGTAGTAGAGCGAAACAGGATTCAAAATGTTGATGAAATCGGAACTTTGGTAGATATACTGGCGTCTGTCATTGGGACTCCTACCAACCCAACTAAAATATCAAACACCTTTAAAAGTGAACGAGGAATCAATTATAGCAATAAAACTATATCTAACCATATTGATTATTTGGCAGAGGCATTTTTGATTTCTAAAGCGAACCGGTATGATATTAAGGGCAGAAAATATATAGGAGCCAATCTGAAATACTATTTTTCGGATGTTGGACTTAGAAATGCAAGACTGAATTTTAGACAGCAGGAGCCGACTCATATTATGGAAAATATTGTTTATAATGAGCTGCTTGTGCGTGGTTACAATGTGGATGTTGGAATTGTGGATGTATTTGCAAAAAATAGTGAAGGAAAGAGAGTGCATAAGCAGTTAGAGGTTGATTTTGTAGTAAATCAGGGCAGTCAGAGATATTACATTCAGGTCGCTTATGATATGACTACAGAGGAAAAGCAAACACAGGAACTTAATTCGTTTCGAAATATTCCGGATTCATTTAAGAAGATTGTTATAGTGAATGGAACGAAAAAGCCATGGAGAAATGAAGAAGGATTCGTATTCATGGGCATGAAATATTTTCTGCTCAATGCAGATAGTTTGGAGTTTTAGTGTGGCAAATTGGAGGTTAAGATGAGACTGGTTTTAGGTGGAATAGCACAGGGAAAACGCGATTATGTAAAAACTGCATATCAGATTTCAGAGAATGACATTTTTTCCGGTGAACAAACAGAACTTGAGCAGTTAAGCGGTGTAGTGGCGGTAGATCAGTTCCATCTGTGGGTCAAAAGAAAAATAAAAGAAGGCGCAGATGTACCGGAACTCACAGAAATATTTATAAAGCAGAATCCGGACTGTATCGTGATCTGCGATGAAGTCGGATGTGGTGTAGTACCGGTCGAAAAAGAAGAAAGAGAATACCGGGAGCAGGTCGGAAGGATGCAGATCGTTCTTGCAAAAGCCTCGGAGAGTGTGGAGCGTGTGATATGCGGGATAGCGCAGAAAATCAAATAGAAATGGTCTTTATCCGGCATGGCGAGACAGAATCAAATCAGAGAAAAAGTTATCTTGGCTGGACGGATGAGCCACTTTCTGTGGAAGGACGTGAAGTGATTGCACAGAACAGAAAAAAATATCCGGATGCAGATTTTATTTTTACAAGTCCGATGTTAAGGTGCAGACAGACAAAAGAGATTATATATGGCAATCAGTCCTGCCAGATCATAGAAAAATGGAAAGAGATGAATTTTGGCAGTTTTGAAGGGAAAACTTATCTCGAATTAAATGGAAATAAAGATTATCAGAGATGGATCGACAGCGGTGGAACGCTGCCCTTTCCGGATGGGGAGAGCCGGGAAGAATTTATCCTGCGGTGCAGAGCCGGGCTCATGGATTGCCTGACCAGATTGACAGAAAAAAAGAGCGATACCTTTCGTTCGGAAGATCAGAGTAAAAAGATAAATAAGATCTGTTTTATAGAGCAGGAAAATGAGCCGAAAAAAGCATCGCAGCAAAAAAAAGTACAGGGAAAAGTTGTCTGCGTCGTACATGGCGGCACGATCATGGCATTATTTGACAGCTATGGAAAGGGTTCCTATTTCGATTATCAGTGCAGGTGCGGACAGGGGTATGAATGTACATTGTCTTATACCACAGATGAAAATGGAGCAGTGGATGAGACTTCGATTTTTATAACAGATGAAAAATTAATTTTGGGAGAGTAACGATATGTATTACCATATGATTGCATTTCTGGCAGGATTTCTGTTAGATCTGCTGATGGGAGATCCGCACTGGCTGTATCATCCGGTGCGCCTGATCGGAAATCTGATCGTTGCAATAGATCATAAAATGCTTGATGTATCAGGCATAAGAAATGAAAAAAAAGAATGGCGTGCAGGCATCTGGCTTGTAGTGATCGTATTATCTGCTACAGGTCTGGTAAGTATTTGCTTACTTCTGGGGGGGTATGTACTCAATCCCGTAGCAGGCTGCATTTTAGAGAGTATCATGACATATCAGATTCTTGCGACAAAGTGTCTGAAAGTCGAGAGTATGAAAGTGTACGAACGTCTGAAGGCAGAGGATCTTGACGGTGCAAGAAAAGCAGTGGCAATGATCGTGGGACGTGATACGCAGAATCTGAATGAAGCAGGTGTTGCAAAAGCAGCAGTGGAGACGGTAGCGGAAAATACATCGGATGGTGTGATCGCACCGATGATCTATTTAGCGATCGGCGGACCGGTTCTGGGATTTTTGTATAAGGCAGTCAATACGATGGATTCGATGGTGGGATATAAAAATGACCGCTATCTGAATTTTGGAAGAACGGCGGCAAAACTTGATGATGTGGTAAATTATATTCCGGCACGTATCAGTGCGGCACTGATGATCGCTGCAGCTTATCTGCCGGGAAAACAGTTTTCCGGGAAAGATGCACTGCGCATTTTTAAACGTGACCGTTATAACCATGCAAGCCCCAATTCTGCCCAGACCGAGGCAGCCTGTGCAGGTGCCTTAAATCTTCGTCTGGCAGGGGATGCAAGTTATTTTGGAAAAATCGTGAAAAAGCCATATATCGGGGATGATATCAGACCAGTGGAAGCAGAAGATATTGCGCGGGTAAATGTGCTTTTATATCGGAGCGCAGTGATTGGGGAATGTTTGTGTCTGTTAATTCTTATGGGAATAACGTTGTTCATTTAATCTAAATTTTCTTCCCCCCCCATTTTAATATTTCAAAAAATACCGGCAGCAGTGCTTTTCCTTTTTCGGTTAAGGAATATTCCACATGGGGTGGAATCTCATTAGACTGCTTTCTGTGAATGATCCCAAGCTCCTCTAAATCTCTTAAGGTGTTCGTAAGCATGGTATTTGTGATGCGTGGATATATAAGTCGTACTGTCATGCAATGGGGATGCTCATCACCGCAAACCATATAGAAATGGTGCTTGTCAATCTGGGCGATGAGATTATAAAAAAGGAACGTATCCGCTTAAAATTTACAACAGAATTATCTTATTGTACAGAAGCTGCAAAAAAGGTAAAAATTTTTTTGGCTGGTGAGTCTGCAGAGAAAACATTGCTTGGAATTGGGATTGCGATTTCGGGAATCGTTGACCAGAAAGAACGGATCGTTTTAAAATCCCATGCGCCTGTTCTAAAAAACTACAGTCTGCGTTTTTTAGAACAGGCGATCGGAATCCCGGTATATTTTGAAAATGATGCAAATGCGGCGATGCTGGCGGAAAAAACAGGGGAGTACTCCAATGTAATCTATCTGTCTTTGAATCACACATTAGGGGGTGCATTCTGCATCAACGGAAAGCTGTTTTTGGGGCAGAACCATTTTCAGCTGTTTCGTCTGCGAGTGCCTGAACCAGAGCCTGTACTTTGGGCGAGAGCCGTCTGTAATATTCTAAAACACGCTGTTCACTCTGCGTGATGGAATCTTTCGGATATACTTCATACCGGAAGGGAACATCTGTGTAACCGATCAGATAATCAACAGAAGTATCAAAGAAATCTGCCATGTGAAGAATTACATCAAGATCCGGTTCCGCAAGAGCATGCTCATATTTAAAGATTGTCTGCTGTGTGACATGAAATACATCAGCGACAGCCTGCTGACTCATATGTTTTGATTCACGTAGTTCTTTTAATCGTACCATGCAATAAATCTCCTTATCGTTCTACTTTATCAATAAAAAATGTAACTATATAAAACATACAGGTTGTATTGATAACAGCTAATAAGTGTTATATAATGGATGAAAAGAATCTGAACTACAGAAGAAACATATCTGTGAAAGGAGAACAGTTATGAAAAAACGAATGATCGCATGGCTGCTTTGTGCCTGTATGACATTGACCGCAGCACCGGAGATGCTGCTGGCGGATGTGGCAGGAAAAGAGCATCAGCAGACACAGGAAGAAAACAGTTTTAAAGAGAAAGAGACTGTGGAAACACAGACTGCAGAACAGGATGATGAAAAGTCGACAGTGACAGAGAAAAAAGAAACAGACCAGGCAGATGAAGAAGATCATAATGCCGGAAGTCTGGCAGAGGAAGAATCTGGGATGGCTGAGACGAAGATTGTCACGGAAGAAGCAGAAGATTCGGACGCGGAGATTGTTACGGAAGAGACGGAAATAAATGAATCAGAGTCAGCTGGGAATGTCTGGACAAGCGAATCGGAGGTGATGGAAGATTCAGAGACGGGGATTGTCACGGAAGAGACGGCAGAAACAGAGCAGGTTGAAACCGAGACAGTTACGGAAGAAACGGAAAGTATCGAATTGACCGCAGAAGAACAGGAGCAGATCGAACAGGAGGTTATGGATGAGATCTCATTTTTTTCTGCGTCTGACTCGTACAGTCTTACAGAAGAACAGCTTTGCATGTTAGCACCATCATATCTGAATAATCAATCATATGATGATATTATTGCAAAATGTGGAGATATGTCTTTAGAGGCAATCAACAGTGTCTCTGCTACCGATGAGACAGTTGCGTCATTTATGTACAGCATAAAGACAGGCAGCAGCGTTTTGTGGAGTGAATTCTGGTCAAAATGCAATCTTGGCGATAACACTTATGAAAGTTTTGAAAAACAGGCTGCAAGGAAGGTTGTATATGAATATTTGCAGGCAAATCAGAACCTTACCAAAACAGCGGGAGAGGTAGAGAAAAACTTAAAGGTTGTCAATAAAGTATACGATTTTTTGAAAGACAAGGATAAAGAGGCATATCGGAAAACTCTGGTGGAGAATAATAAAAATAAATTGATGTCAGATGAAAAAATCGGGGAAATGGTGGACGGTTTATATGAAAATATGGACATGTTCATGAAATTCACAAATGATACAAATGAAATTTTCCTGATGGTCAGCGGTATGATCGAAATACAGGAGATCGAAGTTCAGGCAATCGACGATCTTATGATCGTTCATGAACATGTCAAAGATCCGTCTATCTATAATGAACTGATTGCATTGCGCAATGAAATTGTGGAAAACCCGGCGCAGTATATTGTAGATAATTATCTGTCAGATAAAGTACTCAGTGCCTTGCAGAAAGAGGCAAAAAAAGCAGCTGGAAGTATTGTTTCTGGCGTGTTTGATTACAGCAACCTGCCATGGGGAATCGTGAATAAAGCGGCTGGGATGATCGCTTCTGTGTATGAACATTACAATCCATCTGTTTCGGATATCGTCTATTCATCATTGTTATATCAGTACTGGATGGATTCGAACCGGGCAGTCGCACATTACCAGCATTTGTTTTACACTGGAAAAGGAACAACAGATGATATGCGTTATCTTGAGGCAGCAGTTAATTTTAATGCAGCATGCACGAAAATGCTGCTTTCAAAATCGAAAAATCTGGTAAAAAGCAGGGATAAAAGGTTATATTCGAAGATGGACTGCTGGGAAAGCAGCATGGGTTCGGAAGTAAATTATGAACTCTACATTAATAGCTGTCTTTCCAATGCCACAAAGGCAGTGCAGGATGGCACATTGACGATCAAAGACGATTCTGTAACGATCAGGGATAATAATGGAAATGTCATTGACGAAAATTATGACAGCACAGCCAGTATCAAAGCAAAGTTTGCAGCCATTCAGAGCCAGTACAAACCGAATGTGGGGCAGACCTGGAACGGTGACTGGGGTGGAGCGATTCAGTGTTTTGGATTTGCAAGAATGGTATTTTATCAGTTGTTCGGCTGTAATATGCCAAACCGTTATTATGGAAACGCAAAGTATAAATACCAGAGTGAAGAAAATGTAGATCTGGTGGGACAGATTTCGGGAAGCAGTGTGACAACAGACAGTGCAAAAAATCTGTTACAGCAGGGAAAACTCGGTGATATCATACAGGCATGTGGCAGTGGTAACGGCGGACAGCATACGATGGTGTTTGTCAGTGCGGATGATAACGGTGTCACGGTATATGACTGTAATGCAAGGTTAAGTGCGTCAGAACCGGCATGTGTGATCCATCAGTGGACGATAAAATGGAGTACCTGGGCATCATATTATGGCACCAGTGACAGCTCCAGTGAAAATGGAATTTCCCTGTACCGTGCATCTAATTATGCCCAGATCTATGGTGACGGGGATGGAATGTTTTATGATGATTCCGTTAATTTCGTCATTGAAAATGGTGTGCTGAAAAAATATAACGGATGGCAGACTTTCGTGGAAATACCGGATACGGTAACATCAATCGGGGATGAAGCATTTAAAAATAATACAAGTATGGTATCGGTCAGCATACCGGATAGTGTAAAAAGCATTGGAGACAGTGCGTTTTACGGATGTACGTCACTGCTTGGTGTTGTGATACCGGACAGCGTGGAGAAGACAGGCAGATGTGCATTTCAGAAGTGCAGTAAACTGGCGAGTGCGTATTTGCCGGTGAATGAGAAGTTTACATATATGAATGTATATATGTTTGAGTCATGTACGTCATTGAAGAAGATAGAGATACCAGATAATGTGACAGATATTGATGGAAATGCATTTGCAGAGTGCAAAGAATTGACGGACGTAAAATTATCAAAAAATTTAAAAACGATGGGTTGGCAAGTATTTGGAAATGATAATAAGTTAAATGAGATAGAGATACCAAAAAGTTTGGAAGAATGTCGGTATTCCGTGAATAGTGCTGGCATTGATGGAGGAGCATTTGATAACTGTGCAAATTTAAAAACGGTAATGTTTGAAGAGGGAACAACTGAAATAGCGGAAGGGTTATTTGCAGGCTGTACAGGAATTGAACAGATAAGAATACCAGATACCGTAACGGTAATTGAGAGTGGAGCATTTGGAGGCTGTATTAATCTGAAAGAGATTACTGTTCCAGATAATGTAACAGAGATTCAGAGATCTGCGTTTGAATATTGCAGTTCACTAAAAACAGCAAAATTATCGGAAAATCTGAAAAGTATTGGTATTTGGGCATTTGGAGACTGTAATGTTTTAAAGAGTATAAAAATACCAGACAGTGTGACAGATATTGACGGAAATGCATTTGCAGAGTGCAAAGAATTGTCGGACGTAATATTATCGAAAAATTTAAAAACGATGGGCTGGCAAGTGTTTGGAAATGATAATAAGTTAACGGAGATAGAGATACCAAAAAGTTTGGAAGAATGTCGGTATTCCGTGAATAGTGCTGGCATTGATGGAGGAGCATTTGATAACTGTGCAAATTTAAAAACGGTAACTTTTGAGGAAGGAACAACAGAGATAGCGGAAGGGTTATTTGCAGGCTGTACAGGAATCGAGCAGATAACAATACCAGATACCGTAACGGTAATTGAGAGTGGAGCATTTGGAGGCTGTATTAATCTGAAAGAGATTACTGTTCCAGATAATGTAACAGAGATTCAGAGATCTGCGTTTGAATATTGCAGTTCACTAAAAACAGCAAAATTATCGGAAAATCTGAAAAGTATTGGTATTTGGGCATTTGGAGACTGTAATGTTTTAAAGAGTATAAAAATACCAGACAGTGTGACAGATATTGACGGAAATGCATTTGCAGAGTGCAAAGAATTGTCGGACGTAATATTATCGAAAAATTTAAAAACGATGGGCTGGCAAGTGTTTGGAAATGATAATAAGTTAACGGAGATAGAGATACCAAAAAGTTTGGAAGAATGTCGGTATTCCGTGAATAGTGCTGGCATTGATGGAGGAGCATTTGATAACTGTGCAAATTTAAAAACGGTAACTTTTGAGGAAGGAACAACAGAGATAGCGGAAGGGTTATTTGCAGGCTGTACAGGAATCGAGCAGATAACAATACCAAATACCGTAACGGTAATAGAGAGTGGAGCATTTGGCGGATGTATCAATCTGAAAGAGATTGATGTTCCAAATAGTGTAACAGAAATTCAACGATCTGCATTTGAATATTGCAGTTCACTAAAAACAGCAAAATTATCGGGAAATCTTGAAAGTATTGGAGTATATGCATTTGATAACTGCACCAGTCTGACAGAGGTGCATTTGTCAAATATCCTTAAAGAGATACCATCAAGCACTTTTTCCGGCTGCAAGAAGTTAACCACCATCAACTTCCCATCCACCCTGACCACGATCGGGAACTCCGCATTCTCTGGCTGTGAATCCCTACCGGAAGCAATACTTCCATCCGGGGTAGAAAAAATAGAAAGCAACGCATTTAAAAACTGTAAATCCCTGAAAAAAGCAGTGGTGCCGGACACGGTATCATCCATCGGAAGTTCTGCCTTTTACGGCTGCGAAGCCTTGACCGACATCACGCTAGGCAGCAAGTTAAAGAAAATTGAGAGCCAGACATTCTACGGCTGTACAGCCCTGCCATCCATCATGATCCCTTACAATGTGACCACGATCGGTGACAGTGCCTTTGTCAACTGCACGAAGCTGACGCAGATCACAGTCCCGCGCAACACAACTTCGATCGCATCAAATGCATTTTCTTATCCAAAGAAAATGACGATGTACGGTCCGTCTGATTGCTATGCCCAGACTTATGCAAGCGGAAAAGGAATCAAGTACGTCACACAGGATATTCATGCAACCTCAGTCAGTCTGGA
>NZ_QRHS01000069.1:0-1124 GCF_003470905.1 Roseburia sp. AM23-20 | reverse complement strand
GGGGATTCATGGTACAGTTATCAGTTCAGATACTGTTCCGTGAATAATTCAGGTTAATGTAATAAAATATATACCAAAGGAAATTATATCATTCATTTTTGTATCCACCTCCACACATCTCAATATCATAGTTGCTATTGTAATAAAATAAGCCAATAAGCAATACCAGTTCTCTTGTAAAATCCAAATTCTATTATTCTCTAAATATTCTTTTGCAAGTTTATTGCTCTTCTTTTTAATTAGCTTTAAGTTTTTCACTTTAGTATGTTTTTTTATTTCTTTCTGTATCTCTTCAGATATATCTCTATTAAAATCACTTGATTCATACGCTAAAACTTTTGTTTTTATCTTTATATCAATTTCTTCCGCTACATCAGCATTTATTTGTTGAAATTCTTGCATTAATCTTTTTTGCGTGGTTGGCTTTCTGTCTTGCATTATGTATTACTTTCCTCCGTTCATTTAACTTGTCTACAATTTTACAAATTCTCCTATCTTCATATTAAATCGACACTTTATCAAACTTTTTTCATTTACAAGCATTGTTTAAATCCAGTATATTCATATTTTTATTAAAAAGCTATTGCGGTATAAATCCGCTTCTATAGACATTAGAATTACCCGAAAAATGAATATAATTAATATTGCTCTTTAATTCTTCTGCCGGCTCCTCATTCTCAAAAATAATTATCTGAAACTCTTTAGCGAATGTTGCTAATTGTTCATATACAGCCATTTTTATGTTTTTCCCAACACTCTCATCCTTTTCCTTCGCAACTTTATCTTTTTCCTTAAATGTAGTAAGAGGTGTATCCAAAATTATTATACCCGGATGGCAAAGTTTGTCATCATAACAATATTTCATTAAAGCAATCAAAAAAGCTGAATTAATAATTGACCTAGCTCCCTTTCCAAATAGTTGTTTATTCTTTCCATCTATACGAAGATCTTTATTATTTTTTTCAAATTCAACTACAGAATTTTTTTCTATAAAATTCCATGAAGTCAATATTTTTTTTACTATTTCAGAAAGCTTTTCTACTTTTTCATCAGGAATATCTTTAACCTATATTATTCACGGCACAGCCGTGAAAGTGGCTGAAAACCACATAGTTTCTATATTT
>NZ_QRHS01000068.1:0-1239 GCF_003470905.1 Roseburia sp. AM23-20 | reverse complement strand
TTGTGAACTTCCCGAAAAATTAACTCTCACTTCTGAATGACAATGCTGCACAACTCCAGAACTGTTGATTTTAAGCCAAAATCTATAAATTTTTGTGGTCATTTTTTGAGAATGGTGATATAATAAGAGAGAGTTAATTAACTCTCGTTAGGGGGGTGCCATGTATCTAGATTATGAGGTCAAGATTCCGGATTCCAGACACGGAATCACCAGAAAAACAATTCGGGGAATAACCTATATTTACTACGCTTACGACCGCAAATACAGTCCGGATAAGCATTATACCATTCCAAGGAATACGACGATCGGTAAATGTCTGGATATTTCGTCAGAAACGATGTATCCTAATACTAACTTCCTGAAGTACTTTCCTGAGGCAGGTCTTCCGGAGATGAATGAAAAATCTGACCGGAGTGCCTGCCTCAGAATCGGAGCATTCATTGTGATCCGTAAGATCATTGCAGAATATCATCTGGATGAGATTATTGGACGCCTGATAGGGAAAGATGCCGGTCTCTTCCTTGATCTGGCAGCGTATTCCATTGTTACGGAAAATAATGCCGGTCAGTACTATCCGGATTATGCATACAATCATCCACTGTTTACACAGGGGATGAAGCTGTATAGTGATTCAAAGGTCTCTTCTTTTATTAACTGTATTACGAGAGATCAGTGCATTGCTTTCCAGAATGAATGGAACAGCAGACATGATCATCGTGAAAAGATCTATATCACTTATGATTCGACGAACAAGAACTGTCAGGCAGGTGATCTTGAGTGCGTTGAAACCGGACATCCGAAAGATGACAACGGGAAAACGGTTCTGAACTATTCGATTGCCTATGATCACAACAACTCAGAGCCGCTTTATTACGAAGAATACCCCGGAAGCATCGTTGATGTCTCCCAGCTCCAGCAGATGCTGCTAAAGGCAAAGGGATATGGATACCGGCAGACAGGTTTCATTCTTGACCGTGGATACTTCAGTAAAGAAAACATCCATTTCATGGATAAGAACGGTTATGAGTTCATTATCATGATGAAGGGGATGAAGTCTCTGGTGCGGGACCTTGTCCTGTCTGCGAAAGGCAGTTTTGAAGAAAAGCGTGAATACAGCCTGCGTGATTACAAGGTGAACGGTATCACGGTGAAACACCAACTGTATCCTTCCGATGAGAAGGAGCGTTACTTCCACATTTACTATAACGAACGGAAGCAGACAACCGAACGCGAGAATAT
>NZ_QRHS01000067.1:0-1285 GCF_003470905.1 Roseburia sp. AM23-20 | reverse complement strand
CTAGTATACTGTATCATTGAAATTTAGTATATCTGCCACTTTAATTAAAAAGTGACAGATGATAGTGTCGGATACAGTGATATCAGTTTTTCCCGTGCATCCCCTGTTTGGAAATGCCACTGTATCTTAGCTGTATCCCGATTACGTTCCATTTCCCATGCTGATAACTCACATTTAAGTTTGTCAAGGGTGGATATTCGACGCGAAAGACATTGGCGTGTCATTACATTAAGCTCAATTTCTGCCATGTCAAGCCAACTTCCATGTTTAGGCGTATAGTGGATTTCCAGTCGTTTTATGATCCTTCTTGCTTCTGATGGTGGAAATGCTTTATAAAGTGAAGCAGCTTTATGGGTGTTTAGATTGTCCATTACCAGTATGATTTTCTTTGCATCTGGAAACATTTCATCTGACAGATATTTGATTTCCATTGCCCAGTCAATTGCAGTACGGTGTTCATGGACACTCACATGGTGTCTGCCGCCAAGTGGTTCAACAAAAGCAAATATGCTGCAGGTGCCATTCCTCTTATATTCGGAATCCGTTTTCTGGTTGTCACCCGGACGAACAGGCAGTGGCTGCCTTACATCATCCAAAAGCTGGTATGGCTTTTCATCCATACAGACAACAGGGTACATCGGGTCATATGGGAGTTCATAAACATCAAGGACATCTTCCATGCAGGCTACAAAATCAGCATCTTCTTTTGACGGAATACACCAGTAATCATTCATGTGAGGTCGAAGTTTATTTTTTTTAAAGCCCTGCCGATGGTATCTTTACTGACTGGAACATCAAGTACAATTTTTGCCTGTTCTTCCAGCAGACGGAGTGTCCAGCGGGAATGTCCTTCCGGTGCAGGACTGCACGCAATTTCAATAATACGAGCCTCAGCACGCCCATCAAATTTTCTGCGTGCATTATCAGAATTGACATTCCGGTTCATTGTACGGATACCCTGGATGCCTTTTTCGGAATAAAGCTTTACAGTATTCATGATAGTAGCCATACATACACAATTTGTTTTGGCAGACTGTGCATGGGTAAGAACTTTACCGTGTGCCTCATCTAGATCAATGATAATCTGGCATCTGTTTCGAACAGTTTTGGTTGTTTGCTTTTTACACATAACAGATTTTAGTTCCTTGAGTTCGTCATCCGTTAATGAAATATTATATTTTTTTGGTCTTGCCATCTAAAATCACCGCCGTTTCTTTTTAGTATATCATGAAACGGTTTGTCAGACCATAAAATTAATTAAATATCAATGATACAGTATACTAGT
>NZ_QRHS01000066.1:0-1338 GCF_003470905.1 Roseburia sp. AM23-20 | reverse complement strand
CGGTACGGGAAGGAGAAGAAAGATGCTGAATAGAGAAAAATATGCGGAAGAGATTATTGAAATCGCGTGCAATGGGGGGAACATTGCCGTCGTTAATGGAAAGCTGGAAAATTGCAGAAAAACACAGTGCAACGAGTGTAATTTTAATGGCGGCACAATAAGAGATTGTGAAATAAAGACGAGAAAATGGGCGAACAGCGAATATGTCGAACCGATTGAACCACAGGTTGATTGGAGTAGAGTTCCAGTTGATACACCGATTCTTGTGAGACATAGAGAATCCTGTGGATGGGATCGGAGATATTTTGCAAAATACAACAACGGATTAGTGTATGCATGGAAACAGGGCACTACATCATGGAGTGCTGAAGATCCGGCATATGTATGTGATTGGAAATATGCAAAACTTGCAGAAAGCGAGGAAAGTCATGATTGAGTGTATAAGAACTGCGGCACGGGATAGCAAAACGGAACGCATTAAAGTTTCCTGCTTAGATATTATCGTAACAATGATAGGAAAAAAGCCATATTACGAAATCAAGTACAAGGAAATCGGAGAGGACTATTATCATGTTGGCTACAGTTCCTATAAGCTAGAAAATGTTTTAGCTTGGAAGGATGAGTGCTTTGAGATTGTGAAAGAATGCAGACCGCAGACCAATGCAGACCGGATCCGGAGCATGACGGATGAAGAACTTTTAGATTTCCTTTGCTCAATCGAAACATATGAGCAGGGGAGCGTAAAGACCATTGAGGGCGGCGTAGCAATGTGTTCTGTTACAGAGGTGGAACAATGGCTTCGGGCAGAAAGTGAGGGATAGCATGGAGAGATTAACATATGTGGCAGAGAATGGAGAAGTTTTATTTCATCCAGCAGATTTACTGGATGATGAGGGAATTACCATTACCCAGCTTGCGAAAGATGGAAGATACAAAGCCCTGGAAGAGATTGCGGAAAGACTTGCAAATAGAGAGCAAGCCGAAGAGCAGGGATTACTTCTGCGGTTGCCGTGCAAGGTGGGAGATACCGTTTATGTAGATAGTGCGATTCTTCCAATAATTGACCATAAGATTCCCTCATATTTTCCGGCACGAATTGTTTCATTCCGCTTTGCAAAAAGAAACTGGATGAAGATTGCGGTTAAGGCAAAATGGTTGCATAAATGGATTGACAATGAAACAGGTCCGGAAAGTGCTTATATAGATAGTGAGAAAAAATTTACGATTTCATTGTCTGGTATTGGCAAAACAGTATTCCTCACAGAATCTGAAGCCGAAGCCAAGCTGAAAGAAATGGAGGGGGAAAGCGATGTATTGTGATGGAAGATGTCAGTATTT
>NZ_QRHS01000065.1:0-1505 GCF_003470905.1 Roseburia sp. AM23-20 | reverse complement strand
ATATTTCAATCCTCTTGGTCTATCTACTTTGCTCTTGGTCATGTTAACTTTGAGTCCTACTTTCTCTTCAATAAAACGAGATATGTTTCTCATTACACGATTGGCAGACATTTCGCTTCCGACCATAATAATACAGTCATCCGCGTATCGTACAAAGTTAAGCCCTCTCTTTTCCATTTCCTTATCAAGTTCATTCAGCATGATATTTGCCAGTAATGGTGAAAGATTTCCTCCTTGTGGTGTTCCCACAATAGAATCCTCATACTCATCATCAATCATGATTCCACTGACAAGATATTTCCTAATGATAGAGATAACATCTCCATCTTTTATAGTTCTGCCTATGATGGTCATAAGCTTGTCATGGTTTACTGTGTCAAAGAACTTTTCCAAGTCAATGTCTACAATCCAGTCGTTGCCCTCGTTCATCATATCAAGTGCTGTCAGGATTGCCTGTTGTGCACATCTGTTCGGTCTGAATCCATAACTATGATCATGGAACTGCTCCTCATAGATTGGTGTTAAGACCTGTGCAATAGCTTGTTGTATAAATCTGTCTGTTACTGTTGGCACTCCCAGGTTTCTGAAACCGCCATCGGGCTTTGGTATCTCCACTCTCCGTACTGGCTGAGGTTTATACTTTCTTGTCCTCAACTGTTCCTTGATGTTTTCGCCGTTCTTTGCAAGATGTTCTTTGAGTTCTGTGTACTTCATTCCGTCCACTCCCTCTGCACCTTTGTTTCGTACGACCTGCAGATATGCTCTGTTGTTGTATAAATCTGTCTGTTACTGTTGGCACTCCCAGGTTTCTGAAACCGCCATCGGGTTTTGGTATCTCCACTCTCCGTACTGGCTGAGGTTTATACTTTCTTGTCCTCAGCTGCTCCTTAATGATTTCGCCGTTCTTTGCAAGATGTTCCTTAAGTTCTGTGCACTTCATTCCGTCCACTCCCTCTGCACCTTTGTTTCGTACGACCTGCAGATATGCTCTGTTGAGGTTATCGCTAGATAATATCTGCTCCATTAGACTACTTGTGTCCATGCGTTCTTTCCTTTCCGTCTCGCTTGATTTGACCATCTTTTACCCGATTGGTTACGGCAGATGTTATCTCTTCTGCAATACGAGACATACTCAAACTTATTGATTGTTCGCCCCTTTGCTCCATCTCTATTACAGAGACTTCTTCACTACTATGGGCTCGGCTGACTTCTCACAGTTCGTTGTTACTAGGCTAATGAAACCCCTGTGAGACCTCCACGCTTAAGGTGCACGCTCTTTCCTCTCATCTATCCGCCACATTTACTCGTACTTCCAGCAACTTTAGGACTTCATCTCTTTTGGCAGACTTATCCGTATTTCCGAGCCTTATATGTGATTTCTGTCCGTCGGACCAAGAGTTTGCTTACAGCTTCCTTCAGATTCCACCTCACGATGGACACCCTTGCTGTTCTGCTATACACTTCCTCGTTGCCTAGGCGTGTTCGGGACTTTCACCCATTAGAGC
>NZ_QRHS01000064.1:0-1544 GCF_003470905.1 Roseburia sp. AM23-20 | reverse complement strand
TTACTTTATAGGAAAGTTCTAACTTTGGGATTGCTAGATATGAAAAGTGCCCGCAAGTTAGCGGGCACGACAAATAAACGATAGGTTTTAGAAGATATAGAAGCCTTCAGCACCAGGGAAGTCTTCACCAAACTCATCGTCTTCATTTAAGAAGTAATCCATATCAAGCAAATCATCCTCACTCATGTGACGGATGTCATCAGCAGTCATGCCTTCAGGTGGATTCTGTATGTACTTGTTTCTGATTTCATCTGAACGTTGCGACATAGTATTTCCTCCGTTTTTTTTTACATTCTATCACAGAGGAAGAGGTGATGTATATATTTATGCTGATGAAGGAGATGGGAGTCTACCCATAGCCTTTTCGTACATTTCGTTCAGAGAAATATGCTGATGTTTATGATAAAACTCAAGGAAAAGCATTGTTTCGCCACAGCAAGGGCATTTAAGCGGGTCATAGCCAAAGGAAGATAATGTACAATCGCGCCAACGATTAAAAGAAAGAATAGTTTTACGTTTTTCCTTTGCAATGGCGAGATTGATTTTCTTATCATTCTCGCGAGATCTGGCA
Organism: Roseburia sp. AM23-20; assembly: GCF_003470905.1. Classification (NCBI taxonomy): domain Bacteria; kingdom Bacillati; phylum Bacillota; class Clostridia; order Lachnospirales; family Lachnospiraceae; genus Roseburia; species Roseburia sp. AM23-20. The sequence goes on along the minus strand of NZ_QRHS01000064.1, from coordinate 973 downwards.
TAAAGCCCATAGTAGCGGATTTGCTTGAAATGTTTTTCTGGTATGTGCTGAATAAGCCTTGCAATAAAATCCATTACAGGAATTGTTTCAACAACACGTTGGTCATCTTCATGTCGATTGTAATGAAAAGTTACATTTTCGCCATCGTACGCATCAATACGAGAAGTAGCGATAACGGGACGACCAAGGTATCGCCCAATGTACTTAGCAACAATTGTTGGATTGCATTTGTTTGGTTTTGCATATACGTAGAAACCATCCTTGTGTTCTTTATAACATTTGGCTTTAACCTTTTTGAAAGATGAGCCTATCTTCTTTTCCATTAGGTTAAGCAAAGCGGTTCTGAAAGCATTACGAAGATAGGTGTAATTAAAGTGAGTTTTCGCGCGCCAAAGACCAGAGTTACCAATTCCGCCTTCTGAAAGAAGACAATGAATGTGAGGATTCCATTTTAAATCTCTACCGAAGGTGTGAAGAACAAGGATAAATCCTGGAGTAAATTTTTCTGTTTTGTTGTCTTTATGAAACATGCGAAGGATAACACTTTGAACTGCTTCAAAAAGAAGACCAAGAAGTTCACGGTCTTCAAGAAAGAAGTGTCTGAGTTCAGAATCAATGGTAAAGACACAATGACGATGCTGGACATTGATTATCTTAAAAGACATAGAAGTAGTGCGGTCAATGGAATATTTTGTTCCACAGGTAGGACAAAATCTACTGTGGCAACGAAATGGAACAAATTTAAGAGTTCCACATTGACCACAACCATACATTGCACCACCAAAAGAAGGGTCACCACAGTTAATCATACGATCAACATTTTCAATGACCGATTTTCGAGGATGTAATGTATAAATCATTCTTTCATAATTATCTTTAAATATATCCTGAAGTATGTTGCGCATAAGATTATTATGAAGGGATTGCAACAAAAAGAAAACCCATAAATCCCCTCATGAATGAGGGGGCAGGG
>NZ_QRHS01000063.1:230-1667 GCF_003470905.1 Roseburia sp. AM23-20 | reverse complement strand
TGTTTATGACGATGATTATGAAAACGGGGCTTTGTGGATAAAAGTACGGAAACTCAAGAAATAAATGTAACTTGTAATTAATATAGTTATGAAGTATAATATAGAGACTACAAATGAAATGCATACTAAAGAGGATAAGAAAAATGTTTGATATTAGTGATATAAATGTAAAGATTAGTAGTTTTATAAGTATGATAATTAATAACGACATGCTTAATGCGGTTGCACTTATAATTACAATTTTTAGTGGAATAACATTGTTAAAAAGTCTGATTCAATTTTTGGTACAATTATGTAATCCTCAAAATGTGTTGATAAAAACATCCCAAATGAAATTTATTAAAGATTCAGTAAAAGTGATTTGTAGTGAAACTTTGGATATAATGGGATTTTTTGGAATATATATATTAGCTATAATATTTGCATTTGTGCTGTTAGATGTAATTTATTTTTCGGTACAAATAGAAAATATAGGGTATTATGTATCTTTTTTGTTTGTATTGATAGGCATGTTGGGATTAATTAAAAAAAATAGTAGAAGAGATTTAGAAAATAATTGGATTAGGGAATTGTGCAAAATACTTTTTTTTAATGTTGTAGCTATATTTTTATTTGGACAAATTATTAATAAGTATAGAAGGTGGAGAGAATATATTGCTGTTATGATAGTTTTAACAGGTATTTATTTATGCAGAGAATGCGGAAAGAGAGGAAAATGGTATTCTAACGCATTAATTTGTATTATATTAAATATTAGGACTATGTTGGTAATAATCAACTGTGGATATATAGTGTGGACTATGAAAGTAGAATCTTTTATACAACTATACACTATATGGATTGTAATATCTATGTTAATGTATGGTAGAGAGTTGTTTAGAATAACGGATTCAGAAAATATATTAAAGAGAGTTACGATAATATTGCCTGAAAGAAAAACTGTGTATACAGAAAAAGATGTTTTTATTGATAAAGCAAATTTTATTGGAATGATAACATTAGATAAAGAGCGTGTGTATGTCAATAAAAACAATATTGAAAGTATTGATTATACGATATATTGGTCTCGAAATAAGAAGGTTAAGAAGAAAGCTGGAATATGGAGATATACAAAAGAGGATCAAGAACTAAAATACGATAAACGTAAAGTGATAAAAAAGGAATGGTTTGAATTTATAAAGTATTATGAGAATAAAAAAGAAATAAAAGTAATTCCTGCAAACCAAATTGAAATTATGCAATATTTGAAGAAAACATATAATTGAATAATGATTTTATACCATCAGAACAAAATGGGTCTGAAGAAAAGTGAAGTTATTGATACGAAGAGGTATTATCCCATCTTTGACAGTTGTAAAGCAAAAAACGGTTGTAAAGCCGAGACCGTTTCAAGTTTTGTGTAAACGTTAAAAACTGATATAAGATTTGTGAATAGTT
>NZ_QRHS01000063.1:0-220 GCF_003470905.1 Roseburia sp. AM23-20 | reverse complement strand
TTGTGTAAACGTTAAAAACTGATATAAGATTTGTGAATAGTTACAAATGGGCAGAGCTGATTTTCTAGGTTCTGCCCATATCTGCATTATACAGGAGTTTTTGGGCATGTCAATAAGACCTGCCCAAAACAAGCTGGTTTTACAGATTGCGTCCGATCAGACGCTCTTCAAAATAGATTTCAAGCTGGGAGTGGATCTGCCCCCAGTCCTGCCTGTGTCC
>NZ_QRHS01000062.1:0-420 GCF_003470905.1 Roseburia sp. AM23-20 | reverse complement strand
GGGGGAAACACCCGTCCACATCCCGAACACGATGGTTAAGACCCAGACGGCCGATGATACTATACTGGAGACGGTATGGGAAAGCAGGTGGCTGCCAGATTAAAAATAAACATAAGATAGAGATATCTTATTATAGATAAAACGGGCATCGGCTAGATGCTAACCTAATTCAACGGGGAAGCGTTGTTTAGATAACTGGTTTTACCAGTGATTAGAGAGTTCAAGTGATTGAGTTTTCTAATGACTGATAAACATCAGTCAAAGTCATGAAACATTTTCTTTGAAAGTGTAAATTGACGCAGAAGTTTCGAAGAAACTTCTAACGCATGAGCGCTATTGCGCGAAATGCTAATGGCTCTGGGAAGCAGAGACTATAGTACCTTGAAAACTTCATACAGAGATTGATAAAAGATTTTTTAT
>NZ_QRHS01000061.1:0-2700 GCF_003470905.1 Roseburia sp. AM23-20 | reverse complement strand
GCCATTCACAAACCTACGACTCACCATTTGGACGGGCGACACATATCTCAACAAACCAGCATTTGTCCGGCTTTTTCTAAAACATATATCCAAAAAAGCCACACTGCCGGTTCAATGTCACTAAATTAACATTAAATCAGCAGTGTGGCTTTTTGTCTATGATTCTATTGCAGGCTGCCATTTGTCATCTGACAGCTTTTATTATGATTGAAGTTAAACAGCAAATCTTAATTCTCTGACTGACAATTAATAAAATCGGCTTAGTCAGCAAATAATGCTGTAGAGTAGTAACGGTCACCACTGTCCGGAAGAAGGGCAACGATTGTTTTTCCTTTGTTTTCCGGGCGTTTTGCAAGCTCAATCGCTGCATATAATGCTGCGCCGGAAGAAATTCCGACTAATACACCCTCTGCTTTTGCAAGTTCTTTTCCAGTTGCAAATGCATCTTCGTTTGCTACCGGGAATACCTCATCATAAATCTTGGTATCTAATACTTCCGGAACAAATCCTGCACCGATTCCCTGAATCTTGTGAGGACCTGCTGTTCCTTTGGAAAGAACAGGGGAAGTCTCCGGCTCAACGGCTACAACTTTAACATCTTTATTCTGTGATTTTAAGTACTGGCCAACACCGGTAACTGTTCCGCCGGTACCAACACCTGCAACGAATATATCTACTTTACCGTCTGTATCTGCCCAGATCTCCGGTCCTGTTGTCTCAAAGTGAGCCTGTACGTTTGCCGGGTTTGTAAACTGGGATGGGATAAAGCTTCCCGGAATCTCTTTTGCAAGTTCTTCCGCTTTTGCGATCGCACCTTTCATTCCCTTTGCACCCTCAGTTAAAACGATTTCTGCACCGTATGCTTTTAATATGTTGCGGCGCTCAACGCTCATGGTCTCAGGCATTGTTAAAATGATGCGGTATCCTTTTGCTGCTGCGATAGAAGCAAGACCGATTCCTGTATTTCCGGATGTTGGCTCAATGATAACAGAACCTTCTTTTAAAAGTCCTTTCTCCTCTGCATCTTTTACCATGTAATATGCAGCACGGTCTTTGACACTTCCTGATGTATTAAAATACTCAAGTTTTACAAGAACTTTTGCCTCAAGTCCTTTGTTTTTCTCTAATTTTGTTACTTCTAATAAAGGTGTTTTTCCAATTAAATCTGTTGCACTCTGGTATACGTTTGCCATAATAATGTCTCCTTTTCTGTGCTGTTTTGCACGAATCTGTTATTTGAATGCTGCTGTTTCCAAAATTTACAATAGATACTTTAAAACTCCGGCTGATAAAAACTACTTGTTACTTTATTGCCTTAAATGCCTCATCAAGGTCTTCAATGATATCCTTGATATTCTCTGTTCCGATGGAAAGGCGGATCGTGTTCGGGCAAATTCCCTGCTCTGCCAGTTCTGCCTCATTTAACTGTGCATGTGTGGTAGAAGCCGGATGAATGACAAGTGATTTTACATCTGCCACGTTTGCAAGTAAGGAAAAGATCTCAAGATTATCAATAAAATCTTTTGCCGTCTGCTCATCCCCTTTGATCTCAAAGGTAAAGATAGAACCGCCACCGTTCGGGAAGTATTTTTTGTACAGCTCCTGCTGCTCTTTATCCTGTGTAACGGACGGGTGATGTACCTTCTCCACCTGCGGATGATTGTTTAAATACTCTACAACCTTTAATGCATTTTCGACATGACGTTCTACACGCAAGGACAGTGTCTCAAGTCCCTGTAAAAACATAAATGCATGGAATGGCGAGATCGTTGCTCCGGTATCACGAAGTAAGATCGCACGGATTCTTGTAACGAATGCTGCCGGTCCTGCTGCCTGTGAAAAACTGATTCCATGGTAGCTCGGATTGGGTTCCGTGATAGCAGGAAACTTGCCGGATGCCTCCCAGTCAAACTTTCCGCTGTCTACAATAACACCGCCGATTGCAGTTCCATGACCACCGATGAATTTTGTTGCAGAATGAACAACGATGTCTGCACCGTATTCGATCGGGCGAAGCAGATACGGGGTTGCAAATGTATTGTCCACAACAAGTGGTATTTTATGTGCATGGGCGATCTTTGCGATTGCCTCAATGTCGCTGACATCTGAGTTTGGATTTCCGAATGTTTCTATGTAAAGTGCTTTTGTATTGTCCTGAATCGCTTTTTCAAAGTTTGAAACATCAAGCGGATTAACGAATGTTGTTGCGATTCCGTAATCCGGCAGTGTATGCTCTAACAGGTTGTAAGAACCACCGTAAATATTGTTTGCTGCAACGATATGATCATCGGCATGTGCAAGGTTCTCGATCGTATATGTGATCGCTGCTGCACCGGATGCTACTGCAAGTGCTGCAACACCACCCTCTAATGCTGCGATTCTCTTTTCAAATACATCCTCGGTCGGATTGGTAAGTCTTCCATAGATATTACCTGCATCTTTTAAGCCAAAACGGTCTGCAGCATGCTGGCTGTTATGGAATACATAAGAAGATGTCGCATAGATCGGTACTGCTCTTGCATCAGTAACCGGATCTGCTTCCTCCTGTCCTACATGTAACTGTAATGTTTCAAAACCCAGATTTCTTTCGCTCAAATGTTTTTTGCCCATAGATCACTTCCCCTTCATTTAATATAATTAGCCTGAATTATTCACGGAACAGTATCTGAACTGATAACTGTACCATGAATCCCCAAATTG
>NZ_QRHS01000060.1:0-2702 GCF_003470905.1 Roseburia sp. AM23-20 | reverse complement strand
TGCGGCTTCCATGCCGCATGTCATTTTACCGTGCTTCCCATTCCAGCCGTACGCTCTGGACTGTTCCGCCCTAAGTAACATTTGATTGTTTACTCATTATTTATATCGACCATATTTTTTTTCTCTTTATAGCCTTTTTCATTTTTTTGCTAAAATTTTAAAGCATATTCTTTTATATCATTTTCAAACAGCCTTGTTCCCTTTAAATAACTTTCCATCAAATAGATACTTTTTTGTATCATATCTTCAATTTTCATATTTTCGTCTGTATAGATATCATCTCCAACATCATATTCTTCTTTTTGCGCATAATACACTAAAAACTCAAATACACCATTTCTCTCTATCAATGCATTTTGTTCTATCAATAATTTTAACTGTCGTAGTATTTCCGCATTATCCGTAATCTTTTCTGTCTTCAATGAATCCAGTAACTCTTTCTGGTCTTTAATATTTTTTTCCAACATTTTGCACAGATGCTGTGCTTCTTCATTAATCTGTAATAATTTTTCCTGTAATGTTTGCTGTTTTTCCCTTGAAAATGATGGCTTTAGTTTTTTTAAAATATTGTATCCGTCAAAGTCAGCCTGGCACTCTGTTTCTATCGTTTCACACAATGTTCGATTAACCGTGCCTTCAATACAAGCACCTCCTTCTGTCGCATTGATTACCTCAAATCGGTTACCATTCATTCGAATGATTTTCTCAAACCACTTCTTATAACGCCACATCTGGAAATCAGTTTTTAGTTCTTCTCCATGGATTCCTTGAACACTTACCAAATACCTGCTGTTAATATAGTCATCATTATCTCCAAATGCCCCATCAATTCCACTGGTATGTGAAATTCCATTCGTGAATGCCATATCCTGTCCTACCAGAATAATCTTTCGGAATCCAATATAATCTGCAAGCATAAATGCATCTGCCGTTACAGATCCCCCTGACACTAATTGTGGAAATTCATAGCCTAATGCATCTGACATAATCGCATTCCACAACCCACTATAATACCCTTGATAAAATACACTTCCACCATACTTTTCAAAAATCCATGGTCTCGTCCACCTTCCATATGCCCAGATTATATTTTTTAATTCCAGCCCCTCAAAAAATCGTTCTGGAGATTCCGGATCTATCGTACACACAATATCCGGCTGCACACCAGCCTGCAATACCGTCCGTAATGCCGCATCCACCACAATAATAAATGCTTTTCCCTGTGCTTTACGAAGCTCCTTTACATTTTTATCTAATGATGGTCCTGCCGAAACAATAATCACTGGTATATCTGCAACCGGATATGCTGAAAATGCCTGCTTTATCTGTGCTATATTTCTCTGTGAAATCATATTTTTCATATGATACAGTATATGCTGCGGTATCATTCGATCAAATCCCAGACGCGTACATTTTGCTATAACTTCATCTTGCAATTTTTCTGTACAGCTCTGCATAAATTGTTCACACTGTCTTGTATAAATCACATCATAGTTTGGCAGTATACAAAATTCTATCAACTTCATATTCAAATAGGTTACAACCGTCTGAAGTATATTTTCAATGTTATCTTCCACCTGAGGTACACACCAGAAAATTCTGTCATGATCCAACAAATCTGAAATATCAAAACAATGGCACGCCATTGCCAGTATTTCTATATCTGGCTCCCATATGACAAAACAGTTTGTTTCATCACTTTTCTCCAACATATACCGAATACTTCTTCCATCTGAAAAACCATAAACAAAATACAGTCCATACATACGCATCGTATAGCGATTCGCATATATACCAGATGCCGCCTCCGGTGATACCATACTGTTCAGTCCCCACCAGTGATCTCTGCAATAAACTGAAAGGACATTTTGTCCATCCTGGCTGAATTGAATCCGAATCCTCTCATTTATTTCATCTATATTAATTTCATTTATTTTTTTTGCTATCTTCGAATGCTTTTTACTCAAAACATCCATATTCTTTTCAAATAAATTCATTTTCTAAACAGCTGCTCCCTCTTTATAATACTCACAAAGAAATCTTTTTCCATCTACTTCGAGGCAATCCGCCATTGCAAGAATATCCTGTATTTTATATGCTTTCAGCAACTTCTGTTGCAGTTCAACTCCATCTTTTTGTACCTCTGTATAATTCTGTCCTTTGTAATTTTCAATCATATTCTGAAACAATTCTAAAAGAGACACAACCTTCTCAACTGCTTCTCTGCCTTTATTCTGATACAACATAAGAAGTGTGTCATCTACTGTTTTTTCAATTTTTTCTTTATTCATTTTCAATACCTTTTGTAAATTCAAATATTTCCTGTAAAAAAAAGCCGACAGACAATCTGTCGGCTTTTAAATTATATCTGATTACTGTAACAGTGATAATACACCCTGAGTAGACTGGTTAGCCTGAGCAAGCATAGACTGTCCTGCCTGAGCAAGGATGTTATTCTTGCTGTATGTAACCATCTCTTCAGCCATATCTGTATCACGGATACGAGACTCTGCAGACTGTGTATTCTCAGAAATGTTATCCAAGTTAGCGATTGTATGCTCCAGACGATTCTGTAATGCACCTAAGTAAGAACGCTGTTCAGATACCATACTGATTGCATTCTGAATATTTGACATCGCCTGTCCAGCATTGGTAAAGCTTGTCATCTTTAATGCATCAACACTAAGTGCTGTTGCACTCAT
>NZ_QRHS01000006.1:233-163152 GCF_003470905.1 Roseburia sp. AM23-20 | reverse complement strand
ATTCGCACCTACGCCCCCAGTTTTGAGATGAACCGCCCACCCAAATGGTGTTCATAACCTGGAGGCTGGCATCTTGCGCAAAGCCGGAGCTGATTTTGTGACTTTGGGAGAAAATTAGAAAATCTTAGTGTGTCTGTAGATACACAGTGATGTTCTGCCATGGATGGCAGAACAAGGCTTCACGAGCCACGGATGGCTCGTTGAACGCCGGTCACGTCACTCCGAGAAAATCTAACTCAGACACACTTAGACTTTTCTTATTTTCGTACAATGGAACCAAAATTAACTCCGGCTTTGCGCAAGATGCCACTCACAGACCTGCGACACACCATTGGGACGGGCGATTTATTTCATAAACAAACCAGCATTTGGTGAGCATTTTATATTGTTAGGTTATGGATGTTCTGCAGATAACGCTGTGGTGAAATAAGTAATTAGTTAAACAATCAAAAACATAGCTTAATATAAAAAATAATTAATTGTACAAATTAGGCTAAAATAAGCTAAATAACAAAAATAAATGAAAAATAAATGTGAAAAAGTGCACAAAAATCGATAAATAGAATTGTTTATAGTGCCGAAATGCACAATGAAAGCCTTAAAAAAGTTAAAAAACAAGAAAAAAGTGTTGACTAAAAAACAAAACAATATATAATTAAATTAAGTTACAAAACAAAGTAACAAACATCAAAAGGAGGAAAATTCTATGAAATTAAAAAAGGTTTTATCAGTTGCATTAGTAGCAGTTATGACCATGAGCATGGCAGCATGCGGCGGTTCAAACAATGCAGCAGATAATGGGGGAGCAACAAACGGAGCAGCTTCTGATAACAGTGCAGAAGCAACAAATGATGCAGCAGCTACCGAGAGCAGTGATGCAGCAGCATCCACAGACGGATCTTTATCCTATGCAGATATCAAACTTGGTGAGGATTATACAGATCTGACAGCAACAATTTCATTATTCAACCACAGAACAGATCTTGAATCTGACGATTATAACGGAACAACATGGAAAGAGTATTTAGCAGCATTCAATGAAATGTATCCAAATATTACAGTTGAACTTACAACCGATACCAACTATGCAGATGATGCTCTGATGCATTTACAGTCCGGTGACTATGAGACAGTCATGATGATTCCGGCGGTTGATAAGGCAGACTTAAGCAATTACTTTATTTCATATGGTGATCTTGATACCATGAAGACCCAGATCAATTATGCAACTACATGGGAGTATGGCGGACAGGTTTACGGTGTTCCTTCTACAGCAACTACACAGGGTATCGTATACAATAAAAAAGTATTTGAAGAAGCAGGAGTTGCAGAACTTCCAAAGACTCCGGAAGAATTTATCGATGCATTACAGAAAATCAAAGATAACACAGATGCAATCCCACTTTATACAAACTATGCAGCAGGCTGGACAATGGGAGCATGGGATGCTTACATCGGAAATAATGCAACAGGCGACAATACATATATGAACCAGAAGTTAGTTCATACAAAAGATCCATTCCAGAATTATGGCGATGATACACATGCTTATGCAGTTTACAAGATCCTCTATGATGCAGTTGCAGACGGACTGATCGAAGATGACTTTGCAACAACTGACTGGGAGGGCTGTAAAGGTATGATCAACAATGGTGAGATCGGTTGTATGGTACTTGGCTCATGGGCTTATCCTCAGATGGAAGCAGCTGGTGAAAATGGCGCAGATATCGGTTATATGCCATTCCCGATCACTGTAAATGGTGAGCAGTATGCATCAGCAGGTGCTGATTACTCTTATGGTATCAATGTAAATGCAACAGATGATGAAAAAGCAGCAGCTATGGTATTTGTTAAATGGATGACAGAAAAATCCGGTTTCTCATACAACGAGGATGGACTTCCAATCGTAGCCGGCAGCACAGATACAAAACTTTCCTTCGATGGCGTAACATTCTTAGAGGATGAACCTGCATTAGCTGGCGAGGAAGATTTCTTAAATGAGATGAATGCAGAGTCTGAGTTAAATATTAACGCAGGTGGAGACAGTAAAATCCAGGCAATCATTGAGCATGCATCCAATGGCGATAAGACATTTGATGAGATCATGGACGAATGGAACACAGCATGGTCTGATGCACAGGAATCAAACGGAATTGAAGTAACTGAGTAATATAGTTCCACAAAAGGGAAGGGGAGGTTCCCCTTCCCGGATAAAAGACAATGGATGGAGGAATTGTGGATATGGAAGGGAAAAAACCATTCAGTTTTACAAAATGGGCAAAAAGCAGAAAAGGACAGCAGGTGATCATCTGTGTGGCATTTATGACAATTCCGCTGTTATTGCTGTTTGTATTTACTTATCTGCCTTTTGCCGAGATGGTAAAATTCAGTTTTTATAAGATGAAATATTTAACTCCGGTAGATCAGAGAAAATTTGTCGGATTTAAAAATTATATTGACGTATTTCGCAGGGATGACTGCTTTGGAGCATTAAAGCTCAGTCTTTATTATATGGTAGGTGCGATTATTCAGCTTGTACTTGCACTTTATCTGGCTACTATTTTAAGTTTTAAGGTAAAGGGAGGAAACTTCTTCAAAGGATTAATGTTCTTCCCATATCTGATCAGTGGTATTGCAATCGGATTTATTTTTAAATTTTTCTACACCAGAGGATTTGTATTTGATACGATCTTACAGTGGTGCGGATTTGAACTTGACAATCTTCCATACTGGCTGAAAGATCAGTCAATCAACAACTGGTCTTTGGTAGCTACTTCGGTATGGCGTTATTTTGGACAGAACATGGTACTGTTTATCGGTGCAATCATGTCTGTAGATGCAGACCTTTACGAAGCAGCAGAGTTAGATGGTGCAAATAAATTTCAGCAGTTTAAACATATTATTCTGCCGAGTATCAAAACAATTATCACATTAAACGTAATTCTTTCCATTACAGGTTCCTTAAGTGCATTTGAACAGCCTTACGTTATCACAGATGGTGCAAACGGAACCGGAACATACTTTGTAATCATGAATGAGATCGCTCATGTAAGCCAGAAAGTCGGTCTTGCTTCTGCAATGGCAGTTGTACTTCTTCTTATCATTTTTGCATGTACGATTTTACAGAAATTATTCTTTAAATACATCTTCCGTGATGCTGAGAGTGAGGATGAGTCCTATAAAGCAAAACGTGCAAGATTAAAAGCAGAAAAACAGGCAAAGAAAGTCGGAAAGGGAGTGGCATAGGGCGATGAAAAAACATAATGTAAATGTGCAGAAAAGAAAAAAACATTATACCGTTGGTGCAATCCTCTGGCTGATCGTTGAATATGTATCGTTGATCTTCTTTGGACTTTGTGCAGTTGTTCCGGTTATCTCCTGTGTGATTACAGCATTTAAGACACAGGAAGAATATCAGGCGACCAATGTTATGACATTGCCGGAGAACTGGCTGAATTTTGATAATTTTATTAAAGCATTTCAGACAGCGGATATGGGAAGAGCTTTCTTAAATTCCGTGATCGTTATGGTATCTGTCCTGGTTGTTTCCATTATAATCGGAACACAGCTTGCTTATGTGTTAAACCGTTTTAAATTTCCGGGAAACGGACTGATCCGAAACCTGTTTTTGTTTGCTTCACTGCTTCCGGCAGTTGCAATGCAGGTAACTGTATATAATATCATGACAGCACTGCACTTTGTCAATCATTTATATGGATATATTATTCTGATGTGCGGAACGGATGTTATCTCAATTTACATTTTCATTCAGTTTATGGAAAATATACCAATATCTCTGGATGAATCGGCAATCATTGATGGCGCATCCTATTGGACAATTTACTGGAAGATTATGCTTCCATTATTAAAACCGGCAATCGTTACATCCTGTATTTTAAAGGGTGTGGGTGTTTATAACGAGTACTATATGGCAAACCTTTATCTGATGGATAAAAAGTTACATACGATCGCGACATCACTTTATACATTTGTTGGTCCGATGGGAAGTCAGTACAACCTGATCTGTGCAGGTGTTATCATTTCCCTGCTTCCGGCATTGATCGTATTTATCCTCTGTCAGAAACAGATTTACAGTGGAATTGCTGCAGGTGCAGTAAAAGGCTAAAGAGAGAAAGAGGAAACGGTTATGAGTGAGTTAAAAGAACTTGCAGCAGAAGCAAAACACGAACTGCTCACACATATCATTCCATTCTGGAGAGGTATGCGGGATGATAAGTTCGGCGGATATTACGGTTATCTTTCCTATGATCTTGCATTGGATGAAAAAGCAGAAAAAGGATGTATTTTAAACAGCCGTATTACCTGGTTTTTTGCAAATGCGTATTTACTTTATAAAGATGGCGGCATTTCGGAAGAGGAATGTGAGGAAGCAGGTTTTAAGGGAGAAGATCTGCTTGCAGAAGCAAAACATGGTTATGAATTTTTAAGGGATCATTGTATCGATAAAGAATATGGAGGAATCTTCTGGTCATTAAATTATGACGGAACACCGCTCGATACAACCAAGCATACTTACAATCAGGCGTTCTGCATTTATGCGTTGTCTTCTTATTATGATGCAGCCGGTGATAAAGAAGCGTTAGAACTTGCTTTTTCCCTGTTTGATATCATTGAGGAGCGCTGCACCGATGAGATTGGTTACTTAGAAGCTTTTACAAGAGATTTCAAACCGGAATCAAACGAAAAACTTTCTGAGAACGGTGTACTTGCAGACAAGACAATGAATACCCTGCTTCATGTTTTTGAAGCGTATACAGAATTGTACCGCGTGACAAAAAATGAAAAGGTTGGAAAGAGACTGATGTGGATCATGGATACCTTTGCAGATAAGGTATACAATCCGGCAAAACAGCGTCAGGAAGTATTTTTTGATGCAGACTATAACACAATCTTAGACCTTCATTCTTATGGTCATGACATTGAGACAGCATGGCTGATGGATCGCGGTGTCGATGTTTTAAACAATGAACATTACCGTGAGAAAATGACACCGATCACAAAGACACTGACCTCAAGAATTTATCAGGCAGCATTTGATGGTCATTCCCTTGCAAATGAATGTGACCGTGGAGTGGTCAATGCACACCGCGTCTGGTGGGTGCAGGCAGAGACCGTTGTTGGTTTCTTAAACGGTTATGAGAGAAACACAGAACATTCTGAGTACCGGGATGCGGCACTGGCAGAGTGGGAGTTCATCAAAACCTATGTGGTCGATAAGAGAAATGGTTCAGAGTGGTTCTGGGAGGTAAATGAGGATGGAAGTCCGATATTAGACAGACCGATCGTAGAGCCATGGAAATGTCCGTATCATAATGGAAGAATGTGTATAGAAGTCATCCGCAGAATCGGAGCATAAAACAGATTCATTTATTTTTAGAAAAAGAATGGAGATTCGACGAATGTTACATGAGAGATATTATGTAGAAAAAGAAAAGCAGGAAAAACTGCTTTCCCGCAAAAATGTAAAATCGGATTTTTACAATGGTGTATATGACCGTTACGAATATCCGGTACTGACAAGAGAGCACATCCCGCTTACATGGAGATATGACTTAAATCCGGAGACAAATCCATATTTTATGGAGCGCCTTGGCATCAATGCAGTGATGAATTCCGGTGCGATTGAGCTGAACGGAAAATATTATCTGGTTGCAAGAATCGAAGGAAACGACAGAAAATCTTTCTTTGGCGTAGCGGAAAGTGATAACGGAATCGATGGTTTCCGTTTCTGGGATTATCCGATCCTTTTACCGGATACCTGTCCAGAAGAGACAAATGTTTATGATATGCGTCTGACTAAACATGAGGATGGTTACATCTATGGTGTGTTCTGTTCTGAATCAAAAGACACAACCGTAAACGATCTTTCCGCAGCCGTAGCAGCAGCCGGAATCGTCCGTACCAAAGACTTAAAGAACTGGGAGAGACTGCCAAACCTTGTTACTTTAAATTCTCCGCAGCAGAGAAACGTGGTACTTCATCCGGAATTTGTAGATGGCAAATATGCATTCTACACAAGACCGATGGATGACTTTATTGAAACCGGATCAGGCGGAGGAATCGGATTTGGACTTTGCGAAGATATCACACATGCAGTGATCGACGAGGAGAAAATGACAAGTCTTCGTAAATACCACACAATCACAGAGGCAAAGAACGGTGCCGGTGCAACTCCGATCAAGACAGACAAAGGCTGGATCCACATTGCACATGGTGTCCGCAACACCGCAGCAGGACTCCGTTATGTCATCTATGCATTTGCAACAGACTTAAATGATCCTTCTAAAGTGATCGCAGAGCCGTCCGGACTTTTGATCGGACCGAGGGGCGAGGAACGTGTCGGAGATGTAAGCAATGTTGTATTTACCAACGGCGCGATCGTAAATGAGAACAACGAAGTATTTATCTACTATGCATCTTCTGATACAAGAATGCATGTAGCAACAACTACCGTGGATAAACTGGTTGATTATGTATTTAACACACCACAGGATCCGGGCAGAAGTGTTGAGTGTGTGGCACAGAGATGCGGACTGATCGAGAAGAATTTAGAGTTCCTTGCAAAGGAAGAAAAATAAGACAGTTACATAAAATTCTGCATGAAAAGAAAGAGGATTTCTTACATGTAAAATAAAAGCTGAAAAGAAAGAACGAAGAAAATCGGAAATATGCGTGCCAAAACGCAAGGATGGAGGAAGAAAATGAGCAAATATAAAATGATCAGCCAGCCGGTACCAAATGTACCATGGCAGGAAAGACCGGAAAACTTAACAGGAGCACCGGTATGGAGATACAATGAGAACCCGATCATCGGACGTAACCCGGTAAAAGGTGTTGCAAGAATTTTCAACAGTGCTGTTATGCCATATGAAGATGGATTTATCGGGGTGTTCCGTGGAGAGCAGACCAATGGCATCCCTTATATTTATCTTGGAAGAAGTAAAGATGCGATCCACTGGAATTTCGAAGAAAACAAGATCGATTTCGTAGACGAGGAAGGCAAACCATTTATGCCGCGCTACGCATATGATCCACGTCTTGTAAAAGTAGAAGATACCTACTACATTATCTGGTGTCAGGATTTTTACGGTGCAGCGATCGGTATGGCAAAGACAACAGATTTCAAGACATTCACAAGAATTGAGAATCCGTTCCTTCCGTTTAACAGAAATGCAGTATTATTCCCAAGAAAGATCAACGGAAACTTCATGTTATTATCCCGTCCATCTGACAGTGGACATACACCGTTTGGTGATATTTTCGTAAGTGAGAGCCCGGATCTTACCTATTGGGGCAAACACAGACATGTAATGGGCAAAGGCTCTGAGTGGTGGGAGTCCTTAAAGATCGGCGGCGGTGCTGCTCCGATCGAGACATCCGAAGGATGGCTGTTATTCTACCACGGAGTAAGCGGAACCTGCAATGGCTATGTATACTCTATCGGTGGAGCAATCTTAGACATTGACAATCCATCTATTGTAAAATATCGTTGTGAGACATTCTTACTTACACCGGAAGAATGGTATGAGGAGCGCGGATTTGTTCCGAACGTATGCTTCCCATGTGCAACAATCCATGATTCCGAATCCGGAAAAATTGCAATTTACTACGGTGCTGCAGACAGCTATGTTGGTCTTGCATTTACAGAACTTGATGATATCATTGATTACATCAAGGAAAACAGCGTTGTAACTCCGGAAGATACCGAGATCGGAAGACGCTAAAATTGCTGCTATTCATCCTTAATAGCATAAAATTAATTCATAACACAGGCTGCCAGATGCAATGAAAATTGCGGCAGCCTTGTTGCGTAATTCATGAAACGTGTGATGGAGTGTCCGCAGAACGTGCATTTTATCATAATGGAATGTCCGCGGAGCGGGCAGTCTGCTTACATATTTAATTTTTGGAGGGGAACTCAGAACATGATAATTAAACCAGATAATGAGATGTTATCTTACAGCGGAAGAATTGATTTTGATGACAGGCTTGCACCGGTTCTTGTCTATGCGTGCAGCTCAATTGGAATGAAATTTACCGGAACATCCTTAAAGGCAGTGATCGTAAACCACCGTTCCTGCTGGACGAATGAGCTGGGATATTTTATAGACGGGGAACAGAAGCGTTTTACCTTATCGTCCGATGAGGAGAAAAAGACCTATACTTTAGCGGAGAACCTGCCGGAAGGAACACATGAACTGCTTTTATTTAAGAGGATGGATTCCTGTCATACATTTACATTTTACGGATTTGAGATCGAGGATGGAGCTAAAGTGCTGGCACTGCCGGAAAAACCAAAACGTAAAATGGAATTTTTCGGTGACAGTGTTTCCTGCGGAGAGGTTTCAGAGGCTGTGGAATATGCCGGAAAACCGGACCCGGAGCATGATGGGCAATACTCAAACAGTTGGTATTCCTATGCATGGATGACGGCGCGCAAATTAAATGCACAGATCCATGATACGTCACAGGGTGGAATATCACTTTTAGATGATACCGGCTGGTTTGCCGCACCTCATTATAAAGGTGTTGAATCCTGCTATGATAAGATCGAATACCACCCGGATCTCGGACCGACAAAACAGTGGGATTTTTCCCAATATATCCCGAATGTAGTCGTTGTCGCGATCGGACAAAACGATAATCATCCGGTAGACTATATGGCAGAAGATTACGACAGTGAAAAATCCGAAAACTGGAGAAAACATTACCAGGCATTTATCGAAAAACTGATGGAACTATATCCAAAAGCACAGATCATTTTAGCTACCACGATCCTGTGTCATGATAAAAACTGGGACCGCTCCATCGATGAAGTCTGCACCCGTATTGGAAGCAGCAGAGTCCATCACTTCCTCTACACGAAAAATGGCTCCGGCACACCTGGACATATCCGTATCCCGGAGGCAGAGCAGATGTCGGACGAACTTGCAGCATATATTACATCACTCGGAGATGAAATCTGGGAATAAAAAGGAGAACATTAACATGGAATATCAGATCAAATACGAAAACGGCATTGCCAACCACGGCAACTTATACCGCTTAAAAAAAGTTATGGACCGCGCAAAAGCCGGCGAACCATTAAACATTGCATTCTTAGGAGGTTCAATCACCCAGGGAAGTCTTTCCACCAAACCGGAACTCTGTTATGCATATCATGTTTATGAGTGGTGGAAAAAGACATTCCCACAGACAGATTTTACTTATATTAATGCAGGAATCGGTGGAACGACATCACAATTTGGTGTGGCACGTGCAGAAGATGACCTGCTCTCGAAGGAGCCGGATTTTGTGATCATTGAGTTTTCTGTCAATGATGAGAGCACGGAGCATTTTATGGAAACATATGAGGGACTGGTGCGCAAGGTATATACCAGTAAAACAAAACCGGCAGTTCTTTTGGTGCATAATGTATTTTACAATAATGGTGGAAATGCCCAGCTGATGCACGGACGTATTGCAAGACATTATGATCTTCCGGCTGTCAGCATGCAGAGCACGATCTATCCGGAGGTTGTTAGCGGACATATTGAAAACCGTGATATCACACCGGATGACCTGCATCCGAATGATGCCGGACATGCACTTGTGGCATCAGTTATTACCTATTTTCTGGACACAGTAAGAACAGAAGATGTAAAGGAACTGAGTGAACCGGATTATCCGGCACCTCTTACAAAAAATACTTATGAAAAATCCATCCGTCATCGGAACAACGATGAAAAGGCAGTCTGCAGTGGATTTGTGGCAGATACATCTGCGCAGAGAGATATCACGGACTGTTTCAAACATGGATGGACTGCTTCAAAGAAAGGTGATTCGATCACATTTGATATTGAAGGCTGTAATGTTTCGGTGCAGTACCGGAAATCCGTAAAACTTCCGGCACCGGTCGCAGAGATCATCGTAGATGGGGAAACGGATCATGCAGTTCGTCTGGATGCAAACTTTGATGAAACATGGGGCGATAAATTAGAGCTTGACACTATCTTAGAACATGGAGAAAATAAAGTACATAAGGTGGAAGTCCGTCTGGTAGAGACACATGAGGATGATGCGGTGCCGTTTTATCTGGTTTCTGTCATTGGTTCCTCTGAAAAATAGCTCATTGGGAAAGGAAAAGAAAATATGTTTCGGGATGATTTTGTTTGGGGTGTTGCGAGCAGTTCTTATCAGGTAGAGGGAACTGACGCAAACGATGGAAGAGGAAAAAACGTCTGGGATGCATTTACGGAGGCAGGCAGGATATATGAAAATCAGAATGCGTATACGACCTGCGATCATATGCATCATTATAAGGAAGATTATGCGCTGATGAAAAATCTTGGCATCAAGGCATATCGTTTTTCATTAAACTGGGCACGTATTCTGCCGCAAGGAACCGGACGTGTCAATGAAAAAGCAATCCAGATGTACCGTGATATGATCACATGTATGAAAGAAAATGGGATCACGCCATATATTACCATGTTTCACTGGGAGTTTCCGCAGGCTCTTTATGAAAAAGGAGGCTGGTTAAATCCAGAGGTGATAGACTGGTTCGGGGAATATGCCAAAGTTGTTGCAGAGAACTTTTCCGATATCTGTGAGTATTTCATTACGATCAATGAACCGCAGTGTGTGGTAGGACTGGGACATTTAAGCGGTGTGCATGCACCGGGATTAAAGCTGTCGGCAAAAGATACATTCCAGATCGCGCACAACCTCATGAAAGCGCATGGTCAGGCGGTCATCAATCTTCGAAAATATGCAGTCCGTGATATCAAAGTCGGATATGCACCGACCGGAGGAGTTGCTTATCCATATACCGATAAGCCGGAAGATATCGAGGCTGCAAAGAAAGTTTATTTTGGTTTTTATAATCCGATGGATAACTGGACCTGGAATGTGGCATGGTTTTCCGATCCTGTATTTTTAGGACATTACCCGAAAGAAGGACTGGAAAAATTTGCAGAATATCTGCCGGAAATCACAGAAGAAGATATGGAGCTGATACATCAGCCACTTGATTTTATGGGACAGAATATATACAATGGCTATTATATCCGTGCAGGAAAAGACGGTGAGCCGGAATTTGTAGACCGTGCACCGGGATTTCCTAAGACAGGATCAGACTGGCCGGTAACGCCGGAAGCATTTTATTATGGAATCAGATTTCTGACAGAGCGTTATCCGCTGCCGCTTTATATTACAGAAAACGGTATGTCCTGCCATGATAACATCAGTGCAGACGGCAGAGTGCATGATCCGAACCGTATCACATTTTTAGATTCCTATATTGGTGCCATGCAGCGTGCCAGTGACGAGGGTGCGGATGTAAGAGGATATTTCCTGTGGACATTTCTTGATAATTTTGAGTGGTCTGACGGATATAAACAGCGTTTTGGTATCATTTATGTGGACTTTGCCACACAGCAGCGTATTGTCAAGGACTCTGCATTCTGGTATCAGAAAGTAATAGAGACAAATGGAGGAATCCTTAGTATGAATCAGGCAAATAAAGAGATTTTGTTTTTAGACCCGGTATGTACACATAATATCTGGGGCGGAACAAAGTTAAGAGAAGAGTTCAGTTATCCGGTAGAGGGAGATGACATCGGCGAATGTTGGGGTATTTCCGCTCATCCAAACGGAGATGGTACGATCCGCAACGGTGCATTTTCCGGTATGAAGTTATCTGCTGTATGGAAGGAGCATCCGGAAGTATTCGGTAACTATGACTGTGACCGTTTTCCACTTCTCACAAAGATCATTGATGCAAGGGATGATCTTAGTATTCAGGTACATCCAGATGATGATTATGCGAAAGTACATGAAAACGGTTCTTTTGGAAAGACAGAGTGCTGGTATATCATGGATGCGCCGGAAGGGGCAACACTTGTGATCGGTCATAATGCAAAGACGAAAGAAGAACTTTCCGATATGATCCATCAGGGAAAATGGAAAGAGTTTATCCGTGAGATCCCGGTTAAAAAAGGTGATTTTATCCAGATCGATCCGGGCACTGTTCACGCAATTAAGGGTGGTCTTTTGATCTTAGAGACACAGCAGAACAGTGATATCACGTACCGTGTGTACGATTATGACCGTCTCTCTAACGGAAAGCCGAGGGAACTGCATGTAGAAAAGAGTATTGATGTGATCACGGTTCCGGCTAAATCAGTGGATGACAGTGTAAAATCCGCATTGAATCTGCCGGAAAATCAGTTGAATGAACTGTATTCCTGCAAATATTATACGATCTTTAAGGCAGACGTAAATGGAAAGATGGAATTTGAGCAGAAGTATCCGTTCCTGTTAGTATCTGTTTTAGAGGGAGATGGAATCGTGGGCAGCAGCCCGGTGAAGAAGGGAGATCATTTTATCCTGCCGAATGGTTATGGAAAAGTTGAGATGCAGGGGAAGATGAGTCTGATCGTTTCTACTGTAAAATAATTATTTTGAGATGAAAAATCCGCAGGATGTGAGAGCGCACCTGCGGATTTTTTTGATGAACGGGGCAGACTTGGTGAATAGCAATGTTAAAAACGGGGCAAAATATAATTATATTAAATTTAAAAACGGGGCAAATTGCAATGATAATGATTGAAAAAACGGGGCAGATAGTGTATTGTGTAATTGGAGGTATGAATTTATGTACAGAAAAGATTCAATTGCAATTGGCGAATGGATTAAAAATTCAAATAAGGCATTATTAGTGACAGGAGCAAGACAGATAGGAAAAACATGGCTCATAAGAGATGAAATTGAAAAGAGCGGATATACTAAGTTTGAAGTGAATTTTATTGATCAGCCGGATATGGTTTCCTACTTAAATGCAGAGATGAGTGCGGAAGATTTTTTGATTAAATTAAAAATGATCATGCCAGAAGATTGCAAATCGCATGAAACGGTTGTTTTTTTTGATGAGATTCAGAAATGCCCGGAAATAGTAACTAAAATAAAATTTCTTGTAGATGAGGGAAGTTTTAAGTATGTAATGAGCGGATCCTTATTAGGGGTAGAACTGAAAGGTATCGCTTCGGCTCCGGTTGGATACCTGACTGTTTTAAAGATGTACCCTATGGATTTCGAAGAATTTATGATGGCGAATAATGTCTCAGTAACTACATTAGATATGCTAAATGAAAAATTTAAAAACGCCAGTCCTGTGGACGAATTTGTACATCAGAAGCTTTTGTCTATGTTTTTTGTTTATCTTATTGTTGGAGGAATGCCAGATGCTGTAAAAACTTATATAGAAACAAAAGATATTCGAGAGGTTGACAAAGTACAACGTGATATAACAACGCTTTATAAAGAGGATTTTTCCCAATATGAGATTGAGGACAGAAAGCTTAAGTTAAAGTCCATATATGACATTATTCCTGCTGAACTAAATAAGCAGAATAAAAAGTTTGTATTTACGATGTTGGATAAAGAACTGAAATTTGACAGATACGAAAATAGTTTTTTGTGGTTAAAAGATGCAGGTGTGGCGTTGCCGGTTTATAATGTTGAGGCACCAGTTATTCCACTTTTAGCAAGCAAGAGCAGTAATATATTCAGACTTTTTTCGAGCGACATTGGATTGTTGACAAGTGCATATCCGGCAGAAACAAAAATGGAATTAATTAATAAAAACGGAGAAGTGAACAACGGAGCACACTTTGAAAATGCTGTCGCACAGCAATTAACGGCGAATGGTTTTACACCATATTTCTGTAAAAAGAAAAATATTGGTGAAATGGATTTTGTGATAGAAATGAATGGGAAAGTTGTTCCGATTGAAGTTAAGTCTGGTAAGGCATATAAATCACACAAAGCTTTGGATAATTTTATGAACATACCGGATTATCATCTTGAGAAAGCCTATGTTTTTTCCGTTGGAAATGTAGAAACAGAAGGAACTGTGACATATCTTCCAATCTATATGTGTTATCTGTTAAAAGAGCAGAAAATCGGTCAGATGATCGTAGAGTTGGATACTACTGGTTTGTAGATCGAAAAGGTTATTATTATCATAGATGAGTATGACGTCCTGTTAGGCTATAAAAAGGACTGTAAAGTTGTGATTGGAGAGTAGATTTAAAGTCTCAACGTAGAAAGCTATGCCTGCGTTGAGACTTTTTTCTAGTGCAGTGACCTGTTGCTATTTAGAAAAATGATGTACTGGTGCAGCACAATTATAAGATGTCTAATCCAGCCTTTAGGAGAGCAGCATCCACAACATGCTCGATCAGGACAGAAGTTGTGACACTTCCGACACCGCCCGGAACGGGAGTGATCGCATCCACAACAGGTTCTGCGTCGGCGAAGTTTACGTCACCGCAGAGTTTGCCCTCCTCGTTTACGTTGATCCCTACGTCAATGACAGTCTGACCGGCACGCAGATATTTTGCGTCGATGACACCGGCTCTCCCGGCAGCAACGATCACGATGTCTGCTTCTTTTACAACGGATGGCATATCTGTAGTTTTCGTGTGACAGATAGTTACGGTTGCATTTTTCTGAAGCAGCATCATGGCGGCTGGTTTTCCAACGACGGGACTTCTGCCGATCACGACAGCTTTTTTGCCGGAGCAGTTGATGCCATAGTGATCTAAAATCTTCATGCAGGCACTCGGTGTACACGGTGCAAAACCGGTTTGTTTTCCAAGGAAAACAGAGACCATGGATCGGTCAGTGATGCCATCAATGTCTTTTTCTACGGCGAGCGCGTTGATGATCTTATTTTCATCTAAATGACGCGGCAGAGGACGGAAGAGTAATACGCCGTGAATATCGTCTGCCTCATTTACCTGTGCGATCGTATTTAAAACCATTTCCTCTGAGGCATCTTCCGGAAGCAGGAATTTTTTATAGGAAACGCCAAGAGTTTCACAGCGTTTAGTCGCACCGCGCTCGTAAGAAATATCATCTTCTCTTTCACCAATGCGGATGATGCCAAGTTTTGGTGTGATCTGGTGTGCGTTCAGTGTCTCTACTTTTTTACGGATCTCTTCATTTAAAGAAGCGGTAACTTCTTTTCCTGATAATAATTTAGCCATAGGTACCTCCATATAATAATGATGTTTTAATTCTGTTGATTCAGTTGATATCGTCACCAAATAGCGGATGAAAAAATATATGGTTTTCCGATTTAGCGGATCTTTGTGCAGACCAGATTGAAAATCTCATCTGCTTTCTTTTCGTATGTTTCACGCAGTTCATCAGCTTCCTTATTATAGGAAGCGGCAACTTCTTTGTCAGCCATGGATTTTGTGTTGATGTAGATGTTTAAGGATGCCCCCTGAAGAGCAGATTTTAGCAGCGTGGCGCCGACACCGGCATCGCTGATGGCAATTTTACTGCCCTTTTCGGCAAAGGTTTCAATCAGATCGATCGCCTCTGCGCAGGTCCGCATGATCTCAAGTGGAACTTCGCAGGCTCCCACTAAGGCGGCTTCCATTACTTCTGCCTTTTTTTCAATTTCTTCCGGTGTGCTTTTTGGCATGCCGTAGGCGGCACTTAACGGTTCAAAAGCTTTGGCGTCTTTTGCCACGAGATCTAAAAGCCGTGCTGTGATGTCGTCTGCTTTTTTCTTACATTGAATGATATCCTCTTCCACAGCGGCATAGGTCTTTTTTCCAACGGTAAGACTCCCGACCATATTTCCAAGAGCGATACCGATCGCGCCGGCGAGGGCAGCGGCACCTCCGCCTCCCGGAACCGGAGACTTGCCGGATAAAACGGTGATAAAATCTTTACAGGAATAATCTGTAAAGCATGAATTTGTCTGATGTTCCATGATATTCCTCCATTGCACATTATTCTCCATACCTGTACGGTATTTTTTAACCATTTTCATTCGATAAGTTACAGTGATTGCTTTATTCTAACATATTGTAATTTTAAATGAAATAGAAATCCTGTAACCCGGTACTTTCATACATTAAAAAATTAATGTATGAAATCAACGGAAACAGTTGTCTTTTTACCGGTTTTTGTTAAAATATTAGTAGAGTTACCTGGGATAAAGCAATAGCACCTGTGTTATTGATGTACACATGAGGAAAAGGTTATGAAAAATAATAAATGGTATGTGATCAGCACGTTTGTACTTGGATGTATAGTGATAAATTTTGCCGGCAGGATTTTGTCTGACAGGCTGCAGCTGCCGTTGTGGCTTGATTCTTTTGGAACAGTAACGGCGGCGTATGTGCTGGGACCTTTCTGTGCAGCTATGGTCGGGATGACGGTAAATCTTACCTATGGGATTTTATATTCCTGGACAAATATGTTTTACGCAGTGGTCAGTGCCATGGTCGGCATAACGACCGGCATATGTGTGAAAAAAGGATTTTTAAAAAATCTTTATGGAGTACTTTCAACAAGTTTTTTAGTAGCGGTTTTATCGGTGACACTTTCTGTCCCGTTTAACTATCTGTATTGTGATGGTTCTACGCAGAATATCTGGGGAGACGGTGTTATTGAGTCTATGGAAAAAGTTGGATTCAACAGCTTTTTCAGTCACTGTATGGGACAGTTTTATCTTGATTTTCTTGATAAGGTTATAACGATCGTCTTAGTATTTTCTCTTATAAAATTGGTTCAGAAAAAAATTGTATCTAAAAGACAGCATACTTTGCTCATGATGTTTCTTTGTATATTGGTGCTTGGCATGATCCGGGGAGAGACAGTAACGGCAAAAACAGTTACAGAACAGGAAGATTACAGTAGTTATCTTCAGACTGTTTATGGCAGGGAAAATGGAATACCGGGTGGATGTGCCAATGATATTGTGCAGACGAAGGATGGCGTTTTATGGATTGGAACATATGGCGGGCTGTACCGGTATAATGGCACAAAATTTCAATGGATCAATGAATATGAATCGATAAAAACCGTGAACTGCCTGTATACGGATGAGGAAGGCAGACTGTGGGTTGGAACGAATGACAGCGGACTTTCCATCTTTATCAATGATACGGTTGCAAATGTTATTACTGAAAAACAGGGACTTGCATCGGATTCGGTGCGCTGTATTACACAGTGCGCAGATGGAAATTATTATGTTGGAACAGCCGGGGCACTTTCCATTGTTACATTAGCAGGTGGATTAAATGTGAAAAAGACGATGGAAGATATTGTGTATGTAAAAAGTATGGATGCAGATGCAAATGGAACAGTTGCAGCGGTAACCGATGATGGAAAACTGTATTTTATCCGGCAGGGAAAGATCATGGATATTGTGGAGCCATCCGAGGGAGCTGATTTTTCCTGCTGTAAGTTTGATGAAAACGGACTTTTGTATGCCGGAACTTCACAGAATGAGATACTTTGCTATGGCTGTGATACGGGAGAGTGGAAATACAGGGAAACGAAAGGCTGTGAAGAATTATCAAATATAAAGTCACTGTATTTTTTAGATAACGGAGCCATGTTTGTCTGTGCCGATAACGGAGTGGGATATTTTGTAGAACAGACAGATTTTAAAATGATAAATACAGATACATTCAACAGTTCGATTGATCATATGCTGATGGATTATCAGGGAAATCTCTGGTTTACATCGTCAAGGCTTGGCGTTCTTCGTTTATGTAAGTCGGTATTTACATCATTGCAGACAGGAGCTATCCAGGAAAATCAAGTTGTCAATTCAGTTACGAAATGGCAGAACAGGTTTTATATAGGAACGGACAGCGGATTAGAGGTAATGGATGAAGAGACCGGAGAAGAATATACGGATGATGTTACGGAAACCTTAGCTGGCACAAGAATACGATGTATTCGGACAGACAGCTGTGGAAACTTGTGGATCTGCACAACGGGAAAGGGCATTTATGAGATTACAGCAAAAGGAGAGACTTTTGTCTATGATAATGCCAGTGGGGCAAATGGTAATAAATACCGTACCGTCGAAGAACTAAAAAACGGGACGATACTTGCGGCAGGAGATGCGGGACTTACATTTATCCGGGATGGGGAGATTACAAAAGTGACCGGTGAATCAGATGGACTTACGGTACCGAAGATTCTTTGTGTATTAGAACAGGAAGACGGAACCATATTTGCCGGCACGGATGGAAATGGAATCGCGGTGATAAAAAATGGAAAAGTGAATGATGTTTACAACAAAGAGGATGGATTAAGCTCAGAGGTGATTCTCCGTATGGTGAAAAATGAGGATGGAGGTGTATTTATTGTAACAAGTAATGGAATCTGTTACATGGATACGGAAGGAAAAATCAGGAGTCTTGATAAATTTCCTTATTATAATAATTATGATATTGTGGAGGGAATCGACCATACTTTGTTTATACCAGGGTCAGCGGGGATCTATGTTGTGGATAAAGAGGAGCTTTTGTCCGGGAGGAAATTAGAGTATAAACTGTTAAACAGTGATGCCGGGCTTAACTGGGCGCTGACACCAAATGCATGGAATTATGTAGATGAAGATATGAATTTCTATTTTTCCACAGATACGGGAGTGATTTGTATGAATCTTAAAAATTATGAGGTTTCTGTCCGTTCCTACCGTATGCAGATGAAATCCGTAAAAATAGATGATGTATCGCATTTTGTCAGACGTGGAGAGGTGATCTATCTGGAAAGGGGAGCAGAAAAGCTTGAGATATTTCCGGAAATTATCAATTATTCCGTGAATATCCCTTATGTAAGTGTTTACTTAGAGGGGTATGACAGTGAGCCGCAGGTGATGTCCCAAAGTGAGATGTCCAGAGTGATTTATACAAATCTTCCGGTAGGAACCTATAAATTTCATATTGCGGTGCTGGATCATAAGGGACAGAATCCGGTAGTGGAAAGTGTGTATACCATTGAAAAAAAGGCAGAGATCTACGATCACTGGTGGTTTGTGGTTTATATAGTGGCAGTGTTTACGTTAGCAGTAGCTTATCTGACCTGGATGATTTTTCATACACAGGTGCAGAGAGTGATCAATCTTCAGAAAAAGGAGATTGAACTGGTAAAAAAGCAGCTGGAAATGGGGAATGAGACGGTACTTACGATTGCTAAGACGGTAGACGCTAAAGATGTAAGGACGAGTCAGCATTCTGAGCGTGTGGCAGAATATTCCGTACTGATCGCAAAAGAACTTGGGTTTGATGAGAAAAGCTGTGAGGATCTGAAAAGGGCAGCGCTTTTACATGATATCGGAAAAATCGGTATTCCCGACCGGATTTTAAATAAGCCGGGAAAATTAACGGACGAGGAATATGGAATTATGAAATCGCATGTGACGAAAGGTGCGGAAATCTTAAAGAGTTTCACAATCGTAGACCATGTGGAAGAGGGGGCCTTATATCATCATGAAAGATATGATGGAAAAGGATATGTGCACGGGTTAAAAGGAGAAGAAATCCCGATCAATGCCAGAATTATCGGAATTGCAGATACATTTGATGCAATGACGGTGAATCGCGTTTACCGGAAACAGTTGGATATGACCTATGTGATACAGGAACTGAAAAATGGAAGGGGAACGCAGTTTGATCCAGGACTTGTCGATGTTATGTTAGGACTGATTGACAATGGAAAGATTGACATATGCAGTCTGTACAAAGAACATGCACATGCAGATCATAGCAGGGAAAAAGAGGAGGAGTAAGGTGAAAAAAGTATATCTTGTGACATTGTGCACCTGTCTGGTTGTGATTGCTTTTGTGTCGGCATCTGTATACTTTCTGAGAGACGAAGAAAAAGAGATCACTGTTGGTTTTGTGTATGTTGGAGATGCGAGTACCGCATATACCAGCAATTTTATTGATGCGCAGGAGGCAATCCAGACAAAATACGGGGATCAGGTAAAAGTCATTGCACTCAATAATGTTGCGGAGGGAACGGAATCAGAGTACTTACAGCAGCTTGTGGATGCCGGGTGTGACCTGATTTTTACGACCAGTTATAATTATGGAACCGTTACGAAGGAGTTTGCAGAAAAATATCCCGGGATCGAGTTTTGTATGGCAACATGTGCGAATGCAAATGAAGAGCCCCTCTTAAAAAATTATCATACATTCATGGGGAAAATTTATCAGGGAAGGTATACGGCGGGAGTGGCAGCCGGGATGAAAATGAAAGAACTGATAAAAGAAGGCGTGATTACGGAGCAACAGGCAAAGATCGGATATGTTGCAGCCTATCCTTATGCGGAGGTGATCTCCGGATATACGGCATTTTTGCTCGGAGTGAGATCGGTTGTACCGGAAGCGGTGATGACAGTGCGTTATACCAATAAATGGAATGATTACCGGACGGAAAAACAGTATGCCAAAGACCTGATTGATGAGGGCTGTGTGATCATATCACAGCATTCGGATACTGCAGGTCCCGCTACCGCGTGTGAGGAAACTGCTGTGGGAACTCCAGTTTATCTGGTAAGTTATAACCAGAGTATGGAAGATGTGGCGCCGACCACTTATCTTACCGGATGCAAGATCAACTGGGAACCCTATATGATGGGAGCTGTGGATGCAGTTTTAAACGACCGTGTGATTGAGAAAAGTATCAAAGGAACGGTCAATGGAAATGATATTGGTGCCGGTTTTGAAGAAGACTGGGTGCAGATGTTAGAATTAAATGAAATCACGGCTGCTGATGGCACAGCGGAAAAAATGCAGGAAGTGATCCGGCAGTTTGAGCAGGGGAAACTGGATGTGTTCCGGGGAGATTATGTCGGGGCAGATCCGGATGACCCGGACGATACTTATGATCTGAATCAGGGATATACGGAGAATGAGTTTGCGTCTGCACCTTCGTTTCATTATGTGCTGAAAGATGTGATCCGGATAGAAGAATAGGGGATTGTGAGGGAAAAAGTCCTGCGGATGCAGAGCATATCGTATTCGTAGGACAGTTTATATTTTTTTTATAAAATAATTAGCACTCACCTCTTGACAGTGCTAACAATCGGGTGTATAACACAAATTGTAAACGGAAAACAGATATAAATTAAGAAAGAAAACTCATGATGGTCTGCCATCATTTGATATAGATGTCCAGTTTGGACCACAATAGAATAAGAGGGAGGAAGATATATGAACATTCAGAAATTTACACAGAAGTCCGTAGAAGCGATCAATGATTGTGAAAAACTTGCATATGAATATGGCAATCAGGAAATCGAGCAGGAACATCTGCTTGTTGCATTGCTGCAGCAGGAAGACGGACTGATTTTAAAACTGATAGAAAAAATGGAAATCCAGAAAGAGCATTTTCTGGATAACGCAAAGAAACATCTTGCTGCAAGGGTAAAGGTATCCGGCGGTCAGGTCTATGTCGGTCAGGATTTAAATAAGGTGCTGATCCATGCAGAGGACGAGGCAAAGCAGATGGGAGACGAATATGTTTCCGTGGAGCATCTTTTTCTTGCATTGTTAAAATACCCGAACAAGGCAATGAAGGAGATCTTCAAAGAGTACGGAATCACGAGAGAGCGGTTTTTACAGGCACTCTCAACGGTGCGCGGCAATCAGCGTGTTGTTTCGGACAATCCGGAAGCTACTTATGATACTCTTGAAAAATACGGTTACGATATGGTAGCGCGTGCGAAAGAGCAGAAACTTGATCCTGTTATCGGACGTGATGATGAGATCCGGAATGTAGTCCGTATCCTTTCACGTAAGACAAAAAATAATCCGGTGCTGATTGGTGAACCTGGTGTAGGTAAGACCGCAGTGGTAGAAGGACTTGCACAGCGTATCGTAAAAGGTGATGTGCCGGAAGGCTTGAAAGATAAAAAATTATTTGCACTGGATATGGGTGCCCTGGTCGCAGGTGCGAAGTATCGTGGTGAATTTGAGGAGCGTTTGAAAGCGGTTCTTGATGATATCAAAAATTCTGACGGACAGATCATCCTGTTTATCGATGAGCTGCACACGATCGTCGGAGCCGGAAAAACGGACGGCGCAATGGATGCCGGACAGCTGTTAAAACCTATGCTTGCGCGTGGTGAACTGCATTGTATCGGTGCAACGACACTTGATGAATACCGTGAATATATCGAAAAAGATGCAGCGTTAGAGCGAAGATTCCAGCCGGTTATGGTGGATGAGCCGACGGTTGAGGATACGATTTCCATTCTGCGTGGTTTAAAGGAGCGCTACGAAGTGTTCCACGGTGTAAAGATCACAGACTCTGCGTTAGTATCGGCAGCAGTGCTCTCAAACCGTTATATTTCCGACCGTTTCCTGCCGGATAAAGCGATCGACCTTGTGGATGAGGCATGTGCCCTGATCAAGACAGAACTTGATTCCATGCCGACAGAACTTGATGAATTAAACCGTCGTGTCATGCAGCTTGAGATTGAGGAAACCGCATTAAAGAAAGAAACAGACAGGTTAAGCCAGGAGCGTCTCGCTGACCTGCAGAAAGAATTGGCAGAACTGCGCGATACGTTTAATACGAAAAAAGCGCAGTGGGAAAATGAAAAGAAATCGGTAGAAAAAGTCCAGAAACTGCGTGAGGAGATCGAGACAGTCAAAAATGAGATCAAGACCGCACAGCAGAATTATGATCTGGAAAAAGCAGCAGAATTGCAGTATGGCAAATTACCGCAGTTAGAAAAACAGTTGGAAGCCGAAGAAGAGGAAGTAAAGAACCGTGATCTTTCCCTGGTACATGAAAATGTCAGCGAGGAGGAGATTGCACGTATTATTTCCCGCTGGACCGGTATCCCGGTTGCAAAACTGACGGAGAGTGAGAGAAACAAGACACTTCATCTCGATGAGGAACTACACAAACGTGTCATCGGACAGGACGAGGGTGTCACTAAGGTTACAGAAGCGATCATCCGTTCCAAAGCAGGTATCAAAGATCCGACAAAGCCGATCGGTTCGTTCCTGTTCTTAGGACCTACCGGTGTTGGTAAGACGGAGCTCGCAAAGGCACTTGCGGCAAGCCTGTTTGATGACGAGTCTAACATGGTGCGTCTTGATATGAGTGAGTATATGGAGAAATATTCCGTCTCCCGTTTAATCGGAGCGCCTCCAGGATATGTCGGATACGATGAGGGCGGTCAGCTCACCGAGGCAGTCCGCAGAAAACCATATTCTGTTGTACTGTTTGATGAGGTGGAAAAAGCACATCCGGATGTATTCAATGTGCTGTTACAGGTACTTGATGACGGACGTATCACAGATTCGCAGGGCAGAACCGTTGACTTTAAGAATACGATCATTATTATGACGTCAAACCTTGGTTCGGCGCATCTGCTCGAAGGAATTGATGACAACGGAGATATCAATCCGGAGTGTGAAGAGGCAGTCATGAATGAACTGAGAGGACAT
Organism: Roseburia sp. AM23-20; assembly: GCF_003470905.1. Lineage (NCBI taxonomy): Bacteria > Bacillati > Bacillota > Clostridia > Lachnospirales > Lachnospiraceae > Roseburia > Roseburia sp. AM23-20. The sequence goes on along the minus strand of NZ_QRHS01000006.1, from coordinate 139,858 downwards.
TTCCGTCCGGAATTTTTGAACCGTCTCGATGAGATCATCATGTTCAAGCCGCTCACAAAAGGCAATATCGGCAACATTATCAACCTTCTGATCACAGATCTCAACAAACGTCTCTCTGACCGTGAGATCACAGTAGAGCTGACAGATGCGGCAAAGCAGTATATCGTGGACAACGGATACGATCCGGTTTACGGTGCAAGACCGTTAAAGCGTTTCTTACAGAAACATGTGGAGACACTTTCTGCAAAACTGATTCTTGCAGATGAGGTAAGGGAAGGCGATACGATCCTGATTGACGTGGAAGGAGACCATCTGACTGCGCGCGTAAAGTGACAGATTGTGGATGGTAGCGAGAGAATCAGACAATGTGCCTGAAGAGATAATTGCATAGATACAAAATAGAAAAAGAAGGACTTTATCCCCAAAACGGATAGAGTCCTTTTTTCTTGTTTATTTGCTGTGTACTTTGCGCAGCAAAAGCGGTAACTCCACGATCAGCATGGCGATCCAGCCTGCAAGATAGGAATATGGAAGTGCCTCAATACCAAGATGCATTTTAAAGACGAGAGGTGCGGCGGCAAGCACGCGGATTCCCATATTTACAAAACTGCTGATAAGTGTGATCTTTAAATCGCCGATACCGCGGAAATACCCCTGGATCCCGTTTGTGACAGCCGGCAGTATATACATCAGGGAGATCAGATGCAGGTAGATGACACCGTGTCCGATGACTTCCTCATCTTTGATAAAGCAGAGCATAAATTCTCTTGCAAATAAAAAGCAAAGTGCAAATACAATAAGCCCGTATATAATTTCAAGAATCATACCGCAGCGGAATCCTTCCCGCATGCGGTCTTTTTTTCCGGCACCTTTATTCTGTGCCATCAGGGCAGTCATGGCATGCGCAATATTCTGTTCCGGTGTGTAGGCAAAGTCGTCAATTCTGTTTACGATCGCAAATGCGGCTGCAACCGAAACACCCATGGTGTTAACGATTGCCTGGATGCCGAGTTTTCCAAGCTGTACAGTTGCCTGCTGTAATGCGGATGTCCAGCCATAGGCGATCGTGCGCATTAAGAGCGAGCGGTCAAATACCAGCCATTTTTTTCCGAGTCTTAATAAGGGCACTTTTTTCTGGATATAGATGACACAGAAAACGCAGCATAAGGCTTCACTCAGCACGGTAGATACCGCGCAGCCGTTGCTGCCGGCTTTCAACACGACAACAAAAAACAGATCCCCTAAAATATTTAAAACGGCACTGATCATCAGAAAATAAAGCGGGGTATTGCTGTCACCGAGTGCACGCAGTGTGCTCGAAAAAAAGTTGTACAGAAAAGTAAAGACCAATCCTAAAAAGATGATCTGTAAGTATTCTGTTGTGAGGGATAAAATACCTGCATCCGCCTGCATTAAGATCAGGATCGGTCTTGCAAACAGGATACATGCTGTGGATAAGATCAACGAAAAAATAACGCCGGAGAGCATGGTGGTACTGATCTGGCGGTGCAGCGTGTCGTAATCTTTTGCCCCATACTGCATTCCCATTAAAATGCTGGCACCCATGCACAGTCCGTTTAAAAACAGGATCATCAGAGTGGAAATCGGATTGCAGATGCCGACAGCGGCAAGTGCTTCTTTTCCGACAAAATGCCCGACAATGATACTGTCTACGGCATTGTAGGTAAGCTGGAACAGGTTGCCGAGCACGAGCGGGATCGTAAAGCGGATCAGGATCGGCATGATTTTTCCGGTGGTAAGATCTTTGGTCATAGTGGTAAAAGTCCTTTTATTTGTAAGATAAATTAGTTCAAAAAATATTTCAACTCTTCTGCGCGGGCTTCATAATCTGCAACTCCGAGATCATAAAGATCCTGTTCTAAGGCAGCATCCTTGGAGAAAGTGCTAAGCGGCATATGGCGGCTTGGCGCAAAGATAAAAACATAGCCTTCTTTTTCTAGCCGGCAGGCAAGGTCGATGGATGCCTGATAATTAATATGCCGGTTGTCGATGCTTTGGATTGTTTTCGGATATTTATGCAGCATATGTTTATACAGCGGGCGGTGTGCCTCTGGTTTTTTTACGAAGTCCCTTGGATTTGAGAGGATAACGACCATTTTGGTACAGCCTTGTTCGATCGCATGGTGCAGCGGAATCGAATCGGCAACACCGCCGTCATAATAAAAATGTTCCCCTACTTTTACAGGACGGCAGAAACCGGGAAGAGCGCAGGTTGCCATAACCGTGCGGTAATCGTCGCGGATAATGTCATATTTGGAAAAATAAGCTGCACGCCCGGTTGCTGCATCGGTTGCAGTCATATAAAATTCAGCCGGATTTTCCATGACGGCAGAGTAATCAAGCGGATCTGCCCCATCGGAATTTGTCAGTGTCCCGTAAATATACTGCAGACCGAATAAGTTTCCAGTATGTACTAAACTTCGTACGCTTAAGTAGCGCGGATCACTTAGATGTTCCGTATAAAAACGGAGATTACGTCCCCGCTGCCCTGCAAGATAAGACAGCGTATTTGCAGCACCCGCAGATACGCCGATGCAGTAGGAAAATGTGATATCATCGTCTAAAAATTTATCCAGAATGCCGGCACTGTATGCGCATTTCATACCACCGCCTTCTACTACAAGTCCTGTTTTCATAGTGTTCCTTTCTTTGTATTTTGATAGGTGTCAAAATGAGCTTATGGACATTATACTTTATTTACTACAAATCGTTCAATACCAATATAAACAGATTTGCCGGTGTTTTTGTTTCGCCGGATGGAAGTATGGAAAGAAAGGCTTGTCTGCTGTAAAATTCAACCGCAGTTTTTGCAGTACATGAATTTTATTGACAATTTACCAAAACGTTGTTGATTTTTAAAATAGAGGATGATAATATAAATTTACCAAAACGTTTTGGTAACTGGACGCATGAACATAGACAAGAGAGAAAACACACAGGATGATATCGGAAAACTAAGAGCGAGAGAAAGTATGGAGGTGTAGAAATGTCATTAAAAGGACTTATTTTTGATCTGGACGGGGTGATCGTGTTTACAGATCAGTATCATTATAAAGCATGGAAACAGATGGCTGATGAGAAAGGTATTTATTTCGATCAGGAGATCAATAACCGGCTGCGCGGAGTGAGCCGTATGGATAGCCTGGAAATTATTCTGGAAAGATATGAGGGACCTCTGTTAAGCGATGAGGATAAACAGAAGATGGCGGTTGAGAAGAATGATATTTATAAAAAACTTTTAGAGCAGATGACACCGGCAGATGTCAGTGATGAAGTGAAAGAAACTTTAGATGAGCTGCATAGAAGGGGTTATCTGCTTTCAATCGGATCATCAAGCAGGAATGCAAAATATATTCTTGAGAGAACAGGAATTATCGACAAATTCGATGCAATTTCGGATGGAACAAATATTAAAAAATCCAAACCAGATCCGGAAGTTTTCTTAAAAGCAGCAGAGTTTCTTGGCTTGAAGCCGGAAGAGTGCGGTGTTGTGGAAGATGCATATGCGGGAATTGATGCAGCAGTTTCCGGTCATATGACAGCAATTGCGATCGGCGATGCGGCAGGTTATGACAAAGCAGATTATAAGCTGTCTACATTTAAAGATTTACTGGACATTGCAAAATAAGAATTACAAGTAATATAAACAGGAAAAATATGGATGGAATTGCTTACTTTGCAGTTGGAATATCATGATAAAATGTGATAAGATGGTTACAAACCACTGAAAAATGTAATGCAATGGGGGATCATATGGCGAAAGACAGAAAGTTATATCTGAATGAAAGAACGACGATACGTGATGTCGCACAGGAGGCAGGAGTATCACTGACTACGGTATCCCATGCACTGAACGGCTATAAAGATGTGAGTGAAAAGACCAGACAGAAAGTCATGGAGGTGGCAAGACGACTGGATTATATGCCGGATGAGGCTGGCCGTTCACTAAGAGGCATACAGAAGAAGACAATTGCACTGCTGCTTGCCGGAGAATTGCCGGAAGAAGATCCGAGCGGTATTATGTTTGGACTTACGAGTGGGATTTATAAGATTGCCCAGAAAATGGAGTATGAATTTACGATTCTTACAATGCCGACAAACAAGCAGATAAAAATCAGTTTTGGGCAGATCTGCAAGAAAAAGAAACTGACTGGAATCATAGTTGACGGGCTCGCTATGGATATGCCGTACTATGAGCAGATTAAAAACAGTGAGATTCCCTGCGTCCTTGTGGATGTTGCGCTGGAAAGCGATCATGTATGTGAGGTTTCCGTTGATAATGAGAAAGCATCTTTTGAAGAAGTAGAGCATCTTATTGAGAATGGATGCCGTAATATTGCAATGCTTTCCGGTAAGAAGATGGCGCAGGTGTCAGAACGCAGAGAGTGTGGATACAGGCGTGCATTAGAGAAACACGGACTCCATATCCGGGAAGAATGGATCGAGGACTGTCTGTTTGAGCAGAAAATAGCTGTTCAAAAGTCAATAGAATTAAAAAAAAGTTATCCGGAGATTGATGCTTTTTTTTGTGTGAGTGACGGCATTGCGATTGGAGCAATTGAAGGCATGGGACAGCTTGGAGTACGGGTGCCGGATGATGTAGCAATAGCAGGGTTTGATGATTATACGGTTTCACAGTATATTCACGGAGGGATTACATCGATTAAGCAGTATCCTTACAAAATGGGCGTAGCGTGTGCGAATACGGTCATCAGCATGATTGAAGGAAACCGTGTACCAGACTGGATACCAATGGAATACAAACTTATGAAACGCGCATCAACAAAGAAATGAGCTTGTGAAAATTATATAAAAGTAAACAATAAAATTCGTGAAACATGATGAAAAAACAAAAAAATGCACAAAAGACTTGAAAACCAAAACGTTTTGGGATATGATTCATTTATCAGTTACCAAAACGTTTTAGTTTTTTACTTTATACTAATATTTCAGGAGGAATACATATGAAGAAAAGATTTGTATCTATTTTACTTGTGGCAGCAATGACAGCGTCCCTTGCAGCATGCGGTGGCTCAAACGGCGGTGATAACAGTGCATCAGCAACCGAAAAGGGAGGAAAGACAGAGAGCGCATCTGACGGTGGTGAGATCACACTTACAATCCCGACCTATTTTGTCGGAGAGAATGTGGGTGCTATATATTTTGAACCTGCCGTTGAGAGATTTAATGAGGCAAACAAAGGAAAATATCATATTGAATTAGAAGAAGTCGTTGAGGCATCTTATACAGACAAGATCAGCCAGTTGGCACAGTCTGATGCACTTCCGGCACTGATCCAGACACCTGACAAAGAATGGATCCAGACAGCAATGATTCCGGGAAAACTGTATTATCCGATGAACGATTTTCTGGATGAACATCCGGAGATCAAAGAGCTTTGTGTAGATTCTTCTGTGGAATATTGTACACAGGAGAACGGAGATATCATCAGTGTGCCGGCGGTCACACTTTCTAACGTGGGTTTATACTATAACTCAGCACTGTACTCACCGGAGAAAACAGTTTCATCCATGACAATGGATGAATTTATCAGTTCTCTTGGTGACAACAAATTAGCGTTCCAGACAGTTGACGATGCATGGACATCAGCATTGTTTTTAACGGCATTGATCGCAAATGAAGATGGCGGTAAAGAATGGCTTCAATCGAATGAAGGAACCAAATGCTACGATTACACAGAGCCGGCATTCGTAAATGCTGTAACAAAATTAACAGAGATCTGGAAAACAAATGCATCCTCTAATGCAGTTGGTGCAGCATATGCAGACGCAGCCAATGCATTCATGTCTGATCAGGCAGCCGTTATCTGCAATGGTCCCTGGATGAACTCCGAATTCGTGGACAGTGCTTCTGATAACTGGTCTAATGGATTTAATGGAGCGGATGTAAATGCGGATTATTATCCTGGCAATGTGTCAATCTGTGATACAAAAGTATTTGGCAGATGGACGCTTACCAATGGTGGTACGGATGAAGAGAGAGAATGTGCAGAAGCATTTCTTGCATTTATTTATTCAAAAGATGAGTTAGAGACATTTGCACTTACAGAGGGATGCCAGATACCGAATCTTACCTATAGCGATGAATTTCTTTCGAAGTTAGATGAAAAACCATTGGTAAAACAGCAGGCCGAGTTACTGACATCTGATACAAATATCGTTCCTAATGTAAAAACTATTATGCCTGATTCCGTAGCAACCAGTGTATTTGGTACCAATCTTGTGCAGTTAGTAAATGGACAGATTACTCCGGAAGAGTTCTGTGAGACTCTTACAACAAAAGCCGCTGAAGCTGGCGACAAATAATCGATGAAATCATGGAGGGGGGATCATTTACGGACAAATTGATTCCCCCCTTTTCTTCAGAAGATTGCCTTCTGAACGCGGAATGTATCTGAAAATAATGGATATTTCTGAAAGGAAAGGAAATATTATGACAAAAAAGAAAAAATACGGAAAAGTGCAGGTTAAAAATTTTAAATGGATTTACGCATTCCTTCTTCCGACAATCATTATATTTGTGATGTTTTATGTACAGCCGATCGCTGTGATGCTTACAACATCATTTACAAAATGGGATGGATTTAATGATCCTTCTTTTAATGGGATCAGTAACTATATAAAACTCTTTACCAACAGTGCTTCTGCAGCATCGATCAAAAACCTGATTTTATGGTCGGCTATTGCAATGACGTTCCATGTAGGATTTGGTGTGCTCACGGCATTTGTTTTATATCTGAAGCCTCACGGATGGAAATTCACACGTTCTGTATTTATGATACCAAATATTATTTCAGCAGCAGCGTGGGCATTGATCTACCGGTTTATTTTCAATGACCAGATGGGTGTTTTAAACTCAGTGATACGTGTATTTGATAAAGATTTTTCGGCGCAGTGGTTCTACCAGAGTCCATATGCATTCTGGGCAGTTACCCTTACATGGCTGTTTTATGCAGTTATTGTCACATTGATCGTATTGAATGATTTAATGGCGATTCCAAAAGAACTGATCGAAGCAGCAAAACTTGACGGAGCGAATGGATGGCAGCTGATCCGTTTCGTGGAACTTCCTCTTTGCCGGATCTCCATAGGAACCGGAATGTTATGTTCTATCACATCACGTATCTCCATGTATGAAGCGATCGCACTTACGACAGCCGGAGGACCTGGTGATGATACGATGAGTTTATCTGTACTGCTGGTACGTGCGATCACAGATTACAACTACGGATTTGCCAATGCGATCGGTGTGATCATGTTCCTGATCGGTTTACTGGTTATGTACATTGTAACAAAGGCATTCCGTATGAATGATTCAATCTACTAGGAGGAACAATCATGAATGTGATAAAAAAAATATTAACAAATATCCTGATTTATGGAACAGAATTCATTGTTATTATGCTGAGTGTATTCCCAATCGTATGGGTGGCATTATCCTCCTTTAAAACGAATGCACAGATTCTGGAGGGACCATTTACACTGCCAACAGGTATTACAACAGCAAAAGAGGCATACACATATCTGTTCCAGAAATATGATTTCTTTAGTTATTTTGGCAATTCGCTGATGATATCGCTGATATCTACGGTGATATCCCTGGTCTGTTTTGCAATGGCGGCCTATGTATTGGCGAAATATGAGTTCCCGGGAAGAAATCTTATTTTTGCACTATTTACAATTACAATGCTTGTTCCGGGTCATGCAAAAGCACAGCCGATTTTTTCGCTGATCAATTCCATGCATCTGTATGATACCAAAACAGGTTTGATCCTTGTATATCTGGGAAGCGGTATTGCAATGTCGATTTTCATTTTGAAATCGGCATTTATGGGAGTTCCAAAAGAATTGGATGAGGCTGCTACGATTGATGGTGCAGGGTTTTTCCGTACATTTTTTATGATCAATCTTCCACTTGCGAAATCAGGTCTCTCTACCGCTGGAATTTTAATGTTTCTCGGCAATTGGAATGAATATTTCTATGCATCACTTCTTACATCATCAGAGAAGAACAGGACGCTGCCGGTTGCATTACAGTTTTTTAACCAGTCATTATCGTACGATTACACGAAAATGTTTGCGGCACTCACACTCGTAGTGGTTCCGGCAATCATTGTATATTGCTTTGCACAGGAGCAGGTACAGGAATCTGTTGCTGCATCCGGAATTAAAGGTTAATAAAGGAGAATGAAGCTATGCCAGTTATGAATTACAGAAAAGGAACAGGGGCAGAGACAAGCTGGATCATTGAGGAGACCAGCTTTCATGAGAAATATACTGGAAAATGTGAGTCCATCTTCACACAGGGGAATGGTTATTTAGGCCTCCGCAATTCGCTGGAAGAAAGATATGTGGATACTGTCAGGGGTATGTTCATCACAGGAACATTCAACAAAGCAAGCAAAGAGGAAGCAACTGAACTTCCGAATGTTTCTGATATTGTGAATATGGAAATCGAACTTAATGGTGAACGTTTTTCCATGACAGAGGACAATCTAAAAGAGTATTCAAGAACATTAAATCTTTATACGGGGGAAACCTGCCGTAATGTCCTGTGGGAAGGAAAAAACGGGAATGTCGTGCAGCTGTCTTTCCATCGTTTTGTGTCTTATAAGAACGTACATGTGATCGGTGCATATGTTGAGATCAAACCTGTAAACTGCGACGTAAAAGCAACGGTTGTGAGCGGAATCAACGCACAGGTAACAAATCATGGGGCACAGCATCTCACAGAATTTTCCAAGCGTGCATTTGAAGAAAAATTTCTTCAAATGGGTATGGTCACGACAGAATCGGCAGTTTCAATTGCAGTCAGCACCGTACATAAAGTATTCCAGAGCGGAAAGTATACAGAAGATGCGGCATCTAAGATCATTGATGACCGAAGAAAAATCCACGCTGAAATTCAGCTTGTCATTCCACAGGGAGAGACTGCAAGAGTGGAGAAGATTTCAACGGTCCATTCCAGCAGAGATCTGGAGTATGTGGCATCAGGGAAAGAGCCGGAAGGAGAGAATGTCTGCAGGGATGGTCTTGATAATTTAAAAGAAGCAGAAGAAAAAGGCTATGAAACTCTTTTGGAAGAAAGTAAAAAAGTCTGGGAGAAAATCTGGAAGAAACAGGATATTCAGATTGATAGTAAAGAAGATGATGCACAGATAGCGGTGCGTTTTGCACTTTATCATCTTCAGATCATGGTACGCAGGGAAGATAACCGGGTTGGTATTGGTGCAAAGGCACTTAGTGGAGAAGGATATAAAGGACATTCTTTCTGGGATACAGAGACATTTATTTTCCCATATTTCCAGATGGCAGAACCGGAGACGGCAAGAACTCTTCTGGAATTCCGTTATAAGGGACTGTACGGTGCAAGAAAGAAAGCGATCGAAAATGGTTACAAAGGAGCCATGTACCCGTGGGAAGCAGCATGGGTCAGTGATGGTGAAGTTACACCGTATGTGACCGGTGTCAATGTTCATACCGGAGAGCCGATGATCTGTTTAACCGGAGTGATCGAGCAGCACATTACGTCTGATATTATTTTTGCACTGTGGCAGTATTATGCTGCAACAGATGATCAGGACTTCATGGATAGATATGGCTATGAGATGACGATCGAGACTGCCAGATTCTGGAACAGCCGTCTGGAGTGGATTGAAGAAAACAACAGATATGAAATCCGTGATGTTATAGGACCGGATGAGTACAAAGAACATGTGGATAATAATGCATATACGAATTATATGGCATATGAAAATATGAGACTTGCAGCACAGGTAATTGCATGCATCCGTGATGAGAAGAAAGATATCTACGGGAAAATGCAGAAATTAATGCAGGAAGAGGGTACATCATTAGAACAGTTAGAGGAAGAACTGAAAGATAAAATGAAGAAACTTTATCTGCCGCAGCCGGATGAAAAAACAGGGATTATTCCTCAGTTTGACGGATACTTTGATCTAAAAGAAATAGATCTTTCTGTGTATAAGAATGCATCTGTTGTGGGAACGGTCTTTCATGATTATTCAGGGGAAGATGTACAGGGAATGCAGGCAGGTAAACAGGCTGATATTGTAGAACTTCTGTATCAGATGGAAGATATCACAACACCGGATAATAAGGCAAAGAACTATGTATACTATGAAGCAAGAACACTGCATGATTCATCTCTTTCCAAGGCGATCCACAGTATCACTGCATGTGATCTTGGTATGGAGAAAGAGGCTTATGATATGTTCATGAGTGCTGCACTTACCGATCTTGGACAGGAGATGAAATCCTCTGATGCAGGAATCCACAGTGCAAATATGGGAGGTGTATGGCAGGATGTGGTAATGGGATTCGGTGGAATAAGAATCCGTGACGGACATCTCCGTATTGCTCCAAATTGTCCAAAACAGTGGGAGAAGTTTACATATCCTCTTTACTGGAAAGGAAACGAACTTCATATCACAGTCTGCAAAGATGGTGTGGAAGTTATAAACGAAGGGGAAGATTTCGAGGCAGAGATCATGGGTCAGACAGTAACTGTCAGCAAAGGAAAAAACGAATTTCGGGCATAAGAGCATAGGAGAGAAAAATGCTGCAGAATGATGGAAAGTTTGTAAAGGTATTAAACCGGATCGCAGATCTGGTTGGATTAAATCTTTTAGCAATCCTCTTTTGTATTCCGATCGTTACGATAGGGGCATCCATAACAGCCGTTTATGGATGCATCTTTCGCATACAGGAGAAAAAAGAAGGATATCTGATAAAGGATTTTTGGAAGTTGTTTAAAGCAAGTTTCAGGTCATCTACGATCATTTATCTTGTGGGTGTACTGGTGATCGCAATGCTATATCTGGATTATCATATTTTTGCTGCAGACAGAACGATGAATGCTTTGCAGATACTTGTGATCGCAGCCGGGATCATAGTAGCAGAGATTTTTACTTACGCGTTTCCAATGGAATCTTACTTTGAGAATACTGTGAAAGCAACTGTGAGGAATGCCGTATTGCTCGGAATCTCGAATATTCCATATACATTGCTTATGCTGGGTTTGAATACCCTTCCATTTTTTATTATTTCAAAAATTCCAATTGCATTTGGTATCTGGTTTCTGATCGGTATCTCAGGAATTGCATGGATCAACAGTTTTTTCTTAAAGAAGATTTTTCAAAATGTAAAAATACGAAAGGATGTGTAATAGACGATGAAACAGCAGTTTATATGTGAAAGAAGACCAAAAGCAGATCCGCGGAATATTGTTCTTGGAAAAAATTACCGTATTACATTTCTGACGGACAGGCTGGTCAGATTTGAATATAATGAATCCGGTGCATTTGTGGATGAGGCTTCGCAGGTAATATGGTACAGGGATTTAGAAGAGGTTCCTTTTGAGATAAAGCAGAAAAACAACTTTCTGGAGATCCAGACAAAAAGCATACGGATACGCTATGATGAGAGAGCATTTGATGAGAGCATCCTGAGTGTGAAACTGAAAAAACCGGACAATGGATGTGATCTGGAATGGTATTATGGCAGAAAAGAGGATCGTAATCTTTTCGGAACTGCCCGTACGCTCGATGAAGCAGACGGCAGGATCAGACTGGAAAAAGGAATTCTTTCCAGGGATGGATTTGCAGTATTAGATGATTCAAAAACGATTTTACTTACCGAGGATGGCTGGATCAAAGAGAGAAAACAGGGAGGAGAGGATTTCTATCTGTTTGCCTATGGTCATGATTACCGGGGCGCGGTAAAAGATTTTTTTAGGGTTACCGGCCGTGTCCCAATGCTTCCAAAATATGCACTTGGAAACTGGTGGAGCAGATATTACGAGTATTCACAGGATGAGTATCAGAGACTGATGGATCGTTTCTTAGCGGAAAAAATCCCGTTTTCGGTGGCAGTCATTGACATGGACTGGCATATCACAGATATTGACAAGAAGTATGGTTCCGGCTGGACCGGTTATACATGGAACAGGGATCTGTTTCCGGATCCGGGGAGTTTTATGGATAATCTGCATGACAGGGGAATGAAAGTGACTTTAAATGTGCATCCGGCACTCGGTATCCGGGAATGCGAAAGTATGTATAAAGAAATGGCAGAGGCAATGGGAATGGATCCGGCAGCCGGAGAACCGGTTGAATTCGATATTACAGATCCGGAGTTTCTGGAAAATTATTTTGAGATCGTACATCATCCGCTTGAGGAAGAGGGGGTTGATTTCTGGTGGCTGGACTGGCAGCAGGGGGGACATACGGCAGTGAAAGAGTTAGATCCGCTTTGGATGCTGAATCATTACCATTATCTTGACAGTGGACGGGATGGAAAAAGAAAAATGACATTTTCACGTTATGCAGGTCCTGGTTCTCACAGATATCCGGTAGGTTTTTCCGGGGATACGGTTGTAACGTGGGAGTCTCTTGATTTCCAGCCTTATTTTACAGCAACGGCATCAAATATCGGATATGGATGGTGGAGTCATGATATAGGCGGACATATGCTTGGAATCCGGTCAGATGTTATGGAGGCACGCTGGTATGAGTTAGGGACATTTTCCCCGATCAACAGGCTGCACAGCACTAAAATGTCGTTCAGTGGAAAAGAACCATGGAATTTCAGACCGGAAGTAGAACATGCGATGGGAGAAGCCCTGCGCTTAAGGCACCAGTTACTGCCTTATCTTTACACTATGAACTATCTGGCATACAAAGAATACCGGCCGGTCATTGCGCCAATGTATTACGATTATCCGGAAAAGGAACAGGCATATCCGGTTCAGGATCATTCTTTTGTTGAGGGAGTAAGCAACAACCAGTATCTTTTTGGAACAGATATGATTGTTGCACCGATTACAAGTGACCAGATAGCGAGTTTAAATCAGGGAAAAGTAAAAGCGTGGATACCGGAAGGCTGTTACCACGATTTCTTTACCGGATTGATCTATAAAGGTGAGAAAGTAATGTGGATGTTCCGCGGCATTAACAGTATTCCGGTGCTTGTAAAAGCAGGGGGCATCATTCCGATGCAGAAAGAGCTGTTCGGAAAGGATTTTCTGAAAAATCCGGAAGAACTTATCATAAGAGTCTATGGCGGAGCGGATGGCAATTATACACATTATGAGGATGACGGTGAGACCGAGGATTATAAAGATGGCAGGAGCTGTTGCTTTACATCCATGCATTTTGACTGGGAAAGAGGGGCGTTCACAATCGAAGGGGCAGCCGGACAGACAGATCTGATCCCGGAATTCCGGGATTATACAGTGGAACTGTGTGGAGTGAAAGAGGCAGTGCCTAAAGTATACATAAGTGGAAAAGAAATCAAAATAACGTATGAATATCAGTGGAAGAAGGGATGTATCAGAATCCGCATTCCGAAAGTGTCAGTGGATGAAAAAGTGGAAATTATTTTTGAACAGAAACTGACATTAAATGACAACCATACACTGGAGCGTGTGTATGATCTGCTGAATCAGGCACAGGACAGTAATCTTGCAAAAGAGTCTGCATACCGGCTTTTAAGTAGTGGAAAAAATCTGGCAGATATCTTAGGCGAGCTTGAGACGACGAATTTAAAAAAAGAGATCAGACTGGCAGTCATTGAGATCATGACCGCTGATTTATAAGGAGAAAAAAGATGCAGAAAGCATGGTGGAAAGAAGCAGTTGTTTATCAGATTTATCCAAGGAGTTTTATGGATAGTAACGGAGATGGAATCGGAGACCTTCAGGGGATCATAAAAAAATTAGACTATATAAAGAATCTCGGTATCACAGTTATCTGGGTATCCCCGATCTATAAATCTCCAAATAAAGATAACGGATATGATATCAGCGATTATCAGGATATAATGGATGAGTTCGGGACAATGGAAGATTTTGATGAATTATTAAAAGAAATTCATCAAAGAGGAATGAAACTGGTAATGGATCTGGTTGTCAACCATACATCTGACCAGCATAAATGGTTTCTGGAAAGCAGAAAATCAAAAGATAATAAATACCGCGATTATTATATCTGGAAAGATCCGGTAGATGGTCATGAACCGACAAACTGGGGATCATATTTCAGTGGATCTGCATGGCAGTTTGATGAGACAACCGGACAGTATTATCTGCATCAGTTTGTGCCGGAACAGCCTGATCTTAACTGGGATAATCCTGTGGTAAGAAAAGAAGTTTTTGATATGATGACATGGTGGTGTGAAAAAGGCATTGACGGATTCCGGATGGATGTGATCAGTCTGATCAGCAAGCCGGAAGAATACAAAGATGGTCCGGTAAAAGAAGGGGAAAAATATTCTTTTTGTGGTGCAGTCACAGCCAATGGACCTCATGAACATGAATATCTTCAGGAGATGAACCAAAAAGTATTAAGCAGGTATAACCTTCTGACAGTGGGTGAAACATCATGCGTTACGCTCGAAGAGGCAAAAAAATATGCGCGAAGCGATGGAAAAGAGTTAAGCATGGTATTCCAGTTTGAGCATATGGATGTGGATTCGGATGAACATGGAAAGTGGACAGATAAGAAACTTTATCTTCCGGATCTCAAAGAAGTTTTAAACCGCTGGCAGAAAGGGTTAGAGGAAGTAGCATGGAACAGTCTGTACTGGAACAATCATGACCAGCCAAGGGTTGTTTCGAGATGGGGAAATGATTCCGGGGAATACAGGGAACTTTCAGCAAAGATGCTTGCAACCTGTCTTCACATGATGCAGGGAACACCGTATGTATATCAGGGGGAAGAACTTGGAATGACCAATATGCATTTTTCGGATGTGTCTGAATGTGACGATATAGAGGAAAAAAATATTTATATAGATCTTGTTACCGATACAAAAGTATATACGCATGATCAGATGATGGACATTATCAGTAAGAAAGGACGGGATAATGCAAGGACACCTATGCAGTGGGATGATTCAGAAAATGCAGGATTTACCACGGGAACGCCATGGTTTGCCGTGAATCCGAATTATAAAACGATCAATGCGGCTGCTCAGGTGGAAGATCCGGATTCCATATACAATTACTACAGGAAACTCATAGAACTGCGCAAAGAGGAAGAAGTGATCGTTTATGGAACGTTCGACGGACTTGAAGATGCAGATGAAAATCTTTACATTTATACAAGATCATCCGAGAATAAAAAAATACTGGTAATCTGCAATTTCACGGAAAAAGAACTGGATGTTCCGGCTTCTATTGCGGATATGGTAAAAGAAAACCGGGGAATTCTGATAGGAAACTATAAAGATATTTCAGAAAAAATCCGTCCGTATGAAGCGGTAGTATACCTGACAAAATAGGACATTTTACGAAAAAAAACGAAAAAATTAACTGGACGAACTGAAAAGGGAGAGGTATACTAGGCGGGTAACAGGATGATTCTTTGAACAGACAAGGCTATTAAGGATGTATGGTATCGATGAAAAGAAAGATTGGTGCTACTTATTTTAATGATGAATTGGTATATGACGGTAACGATCTGGGGGCTGTATATACAAAAGAAAAGACAACATTTCGTATATGGACACCTGCTGCCGGGAAAGTATCGCTTAACCTATATGAGCAGGGCGATGGTGACAATTTGATAGAAACAATTCCAATGACAGCAGATGTCAAAGGAACCTGGGTGTGTGAAAAGACAGGAGACCTGAATGGTGTATATTATACTTATTCAGTACAGATCGGTAATAAAGTAAATGAAGTTGTTGATTTATATGCAAGAAGTGCAGGCGTAAATGGCAACAGAGGTGAGATCCTTGATCTGAAAGCTGCCGATCCGGATGGATTTGATTCAGATGTCAGACCGGCATTTAATAATGCAACAGATGCAGTGATTTATGAAGTACATATTCGTGATCTGTCTTCCGATGCTTCTTCCGGGATTCGGAATACAGGTAAGTTTCTTGGACTGACAGAGCGCGGAACAAAGAACAGGGAAGGGCTGGCTACAGGACTGGATCATATTCTGGATCTTGGAGTGACTCACGTACAGATTTTGCCGAGTTGTGATTATGCTACTGTAGATGAAACAAAGCCAGATACAGCGCAGTTCAACTGGGGCTATGATCCTAAGAATTATAATGTGCCGGAAGGTTCTTACAGTACAGATCCATATCATGGGGAAGTACGTGTCAATGAAATGAAGCAGATGATTAAGACACTTCATGAAAATGGAATCCGTGTGAATATGGATGTTGTATATAATCATACTTATCATCTGGCAGATTCATGGTTTCAGAAGACAGTGCCAGATTATTACTACAGAAAGAATGGCGATCATTATTCAGATGGTTCAGGCTGTGGTAATGAAACAGCCTCGGAGCGTGCCATGATGCGCAAGTATATCGTAGATTCTGTTGTATACTGGGCAACGGAATATCATATAGATGGTTTCCGGTTTGACTTGATGGGCGTACATGATCTGGATACCATGAAGGCTGTCAGAAAAGCACTGGATCAGGTGAGCCCTGACATTATGGTATATGGTGAAGGATGGACTGGAGGAGAATCTGCATTGCCGGCAGCACAGCTGGCAACGAAGAACAATATTTACCGGCTGGATCGTGTGGGTGCTTTCAGTGATGATATCCGTGATGGGATCAAAGGCAGTGTATTTGATTTTCTGGACAAAGGTTTTGTAAGCGGCAAAGATGATATGGAAGAAAACATTAAATTCAGTGTTGTAGCAGCGACCCCGCATTCGCAGGTTACGCTCACAAAGGCTGGTGATAAGTGTACGAACTGGTCGGGACAGCCGGGACAGAGTATTAATTATATATCCTGCCATGATAATCTGACATTCTGGGATAAGCTTGCCATTTCCAATGCAGATGACAGTGAGGCTGACAGAGTGAAGATGAATAAGCTGGGAAGCGCGGTTCTTTTTACTTCGCAGGGTGTACCATTTATGCAGGCTGGTGAAGAGATGCTTCGCTCTAAGCCAAATGAGAAGTCTGAGACCGGATTTGATGAGAACAGCTATTCTTCCCCTGATGCAACGAACAGCATTAAGTGGGATAATAAAGGTAACGTAATGGATGTTTATGAATATTATAAAGGTCTGATCGCATTCCGTAAGGCACACAGTGCACTACGCATGACAACAGCCGCTGCAATTCAGAATAATCTTACCTTTATGACTGGACTTGATGCAAATGTCGTAGCCTATACCATTCAGGGTGAGGTACAGGGAGAAACGGCACAGAATATTGCAGTCATCTATAATGGAAATCCGGATGCAGTCACAGTAAACTTACCTGCCGGGACATGGGATATCTGTGTCAATGGTAAAAAGGCAGGATGCAGATCTCTTGGAAAGGCGGAAGGTTCTGTTACTGTCGAAGGTATCTCTGCGCTGGTTCTGGTACAGGGAGATGATACCGTAAGCAAAGTGCCGGCAGAGGATGCATAGGCAGACACGGCAGTCAGATAGACAAAGAGAGAAAATTGTTACTGTTCACAGGCAGGCATTTTCTGAACTGAAAATGCCGTATGATACAGTGGTGGTAGCAGATTTTGCCGATTTAGAATGCGAAGCATCGGCAAAATCCGTTACTGGAACGAGGTACGAGTGAACAGTAACAGAAAATTGTATGAGATTGTATGAGATGTGCGAAAAAAATTGAATATTTATCAGGGAGACGATATAATAGAATGCGGAGGAAACAAAGCATGTCATTTACACATCTGCACGTCCATACAGAGTACAGCCTTTTGGACGGTTCAAATAAGATAAAAGAATATGTTTCAAGAGTCAAAGAACTTGGGATGAACAGCGCCGCCATCACAGATCATGGTGTGATGTACGGCGTGATTGATTTTTATAAGGCAGCAAGGGCAGCCGGAATCAAGCCGATCTTAGGCTGTGAGGTATATGTAGCGCCTGGATCGAGATTTGACAGGGAGCTTTCCCATGGAGATGACCGTTATTATCATCTGGTACTTTTAGCAGAGAATAACAAAGGTTACCAGAACCTGATGAAGATTGTTTCCAAAGGATTTGTGGAAGGATATTACTACAAACCACGTGTGGATATGGAAGTTTTAGAAACTTATCATGAGGGAATCATTGCCTTAAGTGCCTGTCTTGCCGGTGAGGTGCAGCGCTATCTGGTACGTGGACTTTATGAGGAAGCAAAAGAGACTGCATACAAATATGAAAAATGTTTTGGAAAAGGCAACTTCTTTTTAGAATTGCAGGATCATGGAATACCGGAACAAAAGACAGTCAATGCAGGACTGATGCGGATGAGCCAGGAGACAGGTATTGAACTGGTGGCGACGAACGACGTGCATTATACTTATGCCGAGGATGCCGAGCCGCATGATATTTTACTCTGTCTGCAGACAGGAAAAAAACTGTCCGATGAAAACCGCATGCGTTATGAGGGCGGGCAGTATTTTGTGAAATCTGAGGAGGAGATGCGCGCGCTGTTTCCGTATGCGGCACAGGCGATTGACAACACACAGAAGATCGCGGACCGCTGCAATGTGGAGATCGAATTTGGAGTGACCAAGCTGCCGCATTTTGACGTGCCGGAGGGGTATGATTCGTGGACTTACCTGAACAAACTCTGTCATGAGGGGCTGGTAAGACGTTACCCGGACAAGCATGACGAGCTTTTGCCGAAGCTTGATTATGAGCTATCTGTCATCCAGAAGATGGGGTACGTCGATTATTTCCTGATCGTATGGGATTTTATCAACTATGCGAGAACGCACGGTATTCCGGTTGGCCCTGGAAGGGGAAGTGCGGCGGGAAGCCTTGTGTCTTATACAACGGGTATTACCAATATTGATCCGATCCGTTATAACCTGCTGTTTGAGCGGTTCTTAAATCCGGAACGTGTGACCATGCCGGATATCGATATTGACTTCTGCTATGAGAGACGAAGTGAAGTCATTGATTACGTTATTGAAAAATACGGAAAAGACTGTGTAACGCAGATCGTTACCTTCGGTACGTTAGCGGCGCGCGGTGTCATCCGTGATGTCGGACGTGTCATGGATCTGCCGTATAATTTCTGTGATACGATTGCAAAAAATATTCCAAACGAGCTCAATATCACGATTGACAAAGCACTCATAATGAACCCGGAACTGCGTTCCATGTACGAGTCGGATGAGACGGTAAAAAGACTGATCGACATGGCGAAAAGACTAGAAGGTCTGCCGCGCCATACCTCCATGCATGCCGCCGGAGTCGTAATCTCCCAGAAGGCAATGGACGAATATGTGCCTCTGTCGAGAAGTTCCGATGGCACGATCACAACACAGTTTGTCATGACAACGATCGAGGAACTCGGACTTTTAAAAATGGATTTCCTTGGACTGCGTACCTTAACTGTCATCAGTGATGCAGTCAAACTTGTGGAAAAAAATCATGGAATAAAAATTGATGTGGATAACATTGATTATGATGATAAAAAAGTATTAGACTCGATCGGAACCGGAAAATGTGATGGTATCTTCCAGTTAGAAAGTGCGGGCATGAAAAACTTCATGAAGGAGTTAAAACCGCAGAGTTTAGAGGATGTTATCGCCGGTATTTCCCTTTACCGTCCGGGACCGATGGATTTTATCCCGAAATATATCAAGGGAAAAAATGAACCGGAGAGTGTAACCTATGTCTGCAAAGAATTAGAGCCGATCTTAGAGCCGACCTATGGCTGTATCGTCTATCAGGAACAGGTTATGCAGATCGTACAGAACCTTGCCGGTTATACAATGGGACAGGCAGATAACATCCGCCGTGCCATGAGTAAAAAGAAGCAGTACGTCATCGACGCGGAACGTCAGAATTTTGTTTATGGAAATGAGGAACAGGGCATCAAAGGCTGTATCGCAAATGGGATCAGTGAGCAGGCAGCAAACCAGATCTACGATTCCATGGTTGATTTTGCAAAATATGCGTTCAATAAATCACATGCAGCCGCTTATGCAGTGGTTGCCTATCAGACGGCATATTTAAAATACTATTATCCGGTTGAGTTTATGGCAGCACTCATGACGTCAGTGATCGACAATACAAGAAAAGTCGCCGAGTACATTTATTCCTGCCGTCAGATGGGGATCAAAGTGCTTTCCCCGGATATCAATGAGGGAGAAGGACGCTTTTTGGCAACGAAAGATGGAATACGCTATGGCATGTATGCGATCAAGAGTATCGGCAGACAGGTCATTGATATCATTTTAGCAGAAAGAGAGGCAAACGGTAAATATATCACACTTTCTGATTTTTTAAGCCGTGTTGCCGGGCGGGAGGTCAATAAGCGTGCGGTCGAAAACCTGATCAAAGCCGGAGCCTGCGATGGATTAGACGGCAACAGACAGCAGATGCTCTTAGTATATAATACGCTGATCGACAACCTGAACCAGGAAAAGAAAAATTCACTTGCAGGGCAGATGTCTTTATTTGACCTTGTATCCGAAGAGGAAAAAAAAGCGTATGAAGTCCGTTTCCCGAATGTGGAGGAATACAGCAAAGAGATCAAACTTGGTTTTGAGAAAGAAGTCCTTGGAATTTACCTAAGCGGTCATCCTTTGGAGGAATATGAGGAAAAATGGCGCAAAAATATCAGTGCCGTGACGGCAGATTTTATGCTGGATGAAGAAACAAATGCGGTAAAGATTAAAGATAACCAGAGTGTTGTCATCGGCGGCATCATTACTGAAAAGACGATCAAATACACAAAGCAGAATAAAGCGATGGCATTTATCACGATCGAGGATCTGTTTGGAACTGTGGAAGTTATCATTTTCCCGCGTGATTACGAGAAATACAGCCGCTATTTAAACGAAGATGAAAAAGTATTTGTCGCAGGACATGCCAACGTCGAGGAAGATAAAAACGGAAAACTGATCTGTGAAAAAATCTATTCCTTTGATGATACAAAACGGGAGCTGTGGCTTCAGTTTGCGACAAAAGAATCATATGAGGAAAAGGAAAAAGAACTGTATTCCCGGCTCTATGGTTCGGACGGAAATGATGAGATTGTGATCTATATTGCCTCGCCGCGTGCCATGAAAAGATTAGGCCAAAATTACAATATTCATATCAATCCGGAGCTTGTCGGTAACTTGACGGAATTTTTGGGCGAAAAAAATGTAAAAATTGTTGAAAAGAGCATTGAAAAGAAACAATAAAGAGATTAGAATAATAAAGATTAGAAAAATGGGTATATTATTTTAGGAGGGAACGATAAATGGCAAAAGAGATTAATACAATCGGTGTGCTGACAAGTGGTGGCGATGCGCCGGGAATGAACGCAGCCATTCGTGCAGTTGTAAGGGAAGCAATTGCAAAGGGAAAGAAAGTAAAAGGAATCAAGAGAGGTTATGCAGGACTTCTTCAGGAAGAGATCATTGATATGGAAGCAAAAGATGTTTCCGATATCATCCAGCGTGGTGGTACGATTTTACAGACAGCCCGTTGTATGGAGTTTACAACAGCAGAAGGACAGAAACGCGGTGCAGAGATCTGTAAGAAACACGGCATTGACGGAATCATCGTTATCGGCGGTGACGGTTCTTTTAAAGGTGCCCAGAAGTTGGCAGGACTTGGAATCAATACGATTGGTCTTCCGGGAACGATCGATCTTGATATCGCATGTACTGAGTACACGATTGGTTTTGATACAGCAGTAAATACAGCAATGGAAGCAATTGACAAAGTCCGTGATACATCAACATCCCATGAGCGTTGCAGTATCATTGAGGTTATGGGACGTGGTGCAGGTTATATCGCATTATGGTGTGGTATTGCAAACGGTGCCGAGGATATCCTGCTTCCGGAAAAATATGACTATGACGAGCAGAAATTAGTCAACCACATCATTGAGAACCGTAAACGTGGTAAACAGCATCATATCATTGTAAATGCTGAGGGAATCGGACATTCTTCCAGTATGGCAAAGAGAATCGAGGCTGCAACCGGTATCGAGACACGTGCAACTATCTTAGGTCACATGCAGCGTGGTGGAAGCCCGACATGTAAAGACCGTGTATATGCATCAACCATGGGTGCTTTAGCAGTAGATTTACTTTGCGAAGGCAAGACAAACCGTGTTGTTGGATACCGTCATGGTGATTTCGTTGATTATGATATCGACGAGGCACTTGCAATGACAAAGGAGATTCCGGAATATCAGTACGAGATCAGCAGAAACCTTTCTCTGTAATACAAGACAATAGATCGTTGATCTATTGTACATGACAGTAGATGATGAACTATACAATCTGATGTTATATTACATAAATTTGATAGTTTTTGCATTTTAGAGAGAAATCCGTTATACTTAGCGACAGGTATAACGGATTTTTTAGTGAGGGAAATTATGATTACAAGTACATCAAACCAGCAGATGAAAAATTTGACACTGCTCATGAAAAAAGCAAAAGCCAGAAATGAACAGGGTGTTTTCGTGGCAGAGGGAAGAAAAATGTTTTTAGAGGCCCCGGTGGAATGGGTGAAACAGGTTTATGTTTCCGAGAGTTTTTATGAAACATGTATGCAGGGCAATATGCAGGATTGCATGAAATCATGCACACCAAAACATGGGGAAGAAAAACTGAACCGAAAAGTTCTGGAACGTCTGGATAAAACCGGATATGAGGTTGTCGCCGACAATGTGTTTAAGAGTGTTTCCGACACACAGACCCCACAGGGAATCCTCTGTGTGATCAAAAAACCGGAGTATGAATTAGAGGAATTATTAAAAGGGGAACAGACACATCTTCTGATCTTAGAGAGCATCCAGGATCCGGGAAATCTCGGCACGATGGTGCGTACCGGTGAGGGGGCAGGCATCACAGGGGTGATCATGAACCAGACGACTGTGGATCTGTTTAATCCGAAAACCATCCGTTCCACGATGGGAAGCATTTACCGGGTTCCTTTTTTCATCACGAAAGATCTTGCGGGGACGATTTCATCACTCAAAGAGCAGCAGGTCAATGTCTATGCGGCGCACCTTAAGGGCACACTTTCCTATGATGAGCCGGACTATAAGAAAAAGACGGCGTTTCTCATCGGAAATGAGGGAAACGGATTGTCGGATGAGATCGCAGATTTGGCAGATACTTATATTAAGATTCCAATGCAGGGACAGGTGGAATCCTTAAATGCGGCAATCTCCGCATCACTTCTGATGTATGAGACGGGACGGCAGAGAAGACACGGATCAACAATAAAAATGGAGAGATAACAATTCATGAGAATCTGGTTTAAAATGATGAAGGGTACGCACCTGATCAAAGACATGACAGTGACAGATGAGTCAGATGATACGAGAACGCACAAAATTTTCAAGGCGTTAGATGAGGTATGTTATGCATTTGACCTTGGAAAACCGATCTGGTTAGATGCGAATGTGGAAGAGTTTAAGAGGCATGCAAAGACACGTTTTACGCAGGATTGTTTTATTGAGCATGTGGATTTTGATTTTCTGGAGATGCATGTGATCGAGGAGGATTAAAGGGAGAACATCCCAATATGGAGGACATGTTGTATGGCACTGGAAAATAAGCTTGGAATTAAAAGTTCCGCGGAACTCGCGCGTGAAGAGGAACGTATCAGTAAAAAGAAGGCAGTAGAACTGTTTGAAAATGGTATGCTCGAGAACCTTGAGGCGGGAAAGTTTCAAACGTTATGTGAGATTCATAAATATTTATTTGATGATATCTATGACTTTGCAGGAAAAATCCGAACCGTAAATATATCAAAAGGCAATTTCAGATTTGCACCGCTTATGTATCTTGAAACAGCAATTAAAAATGTAGACAAAATGCCACAGAACACATTTGATGAGATTGTTGAAAAATATGTGGAAATGAACATTGTGCATCCGTTCCGTGAAGGAAATGGAAGAGGCATGCGCATCTGGCTGGATATGATGTTAAAAAAACAGATCGGACAGGTAGTAGACTTGAGTAAGATAGAAAAAGAAGACTATCTGATGGCGATGGAACGCAGTCCGATCAAAGATATTGAAATTAAATATATTTTAAAGGCAGCACTTACCGATCAGATTAATGACCGGGAAGTTTATATGAAAGGCATTGACCATAGTTATTATTATGAGGGATATGTCACGTATAAGACGGAAGAATTGTAGGGTGGCTGGCTTATGAAAAGGCAAGGGAGAGATCTCTTGCCTTTTGGTTATTTATGTCAGATTATGAAATAGAAAAATAAATATTTTACGTTAATATATGAAAATTTGGAAGATGCATGTTACAATAGTAAGTAAATAAAATATAAAGGCATAAAATAACAGATGGAGAAGGGGAATGTTAGCAAAATTAGAATTAAAGTTAAAATGTGAAAAAGAATTGACATATCAGATGTCATCATTGTTTCATGGGGCACTTATGGAATTGCTGCCAGAGGAATATGCAGATTATCTGCATATTTCAAGCCTTCATCCATATGCACAGCATTTAGAATGCAGAGAGGGGGACTGGTACTGGGTAATTACAGGACTGAATAAAGAAGCAGTGAAGATTATTATACAGGATACGTTGTGGAAAATAGAATACATTCTGATAAAAAAACATGATCTTAAAGTTTTGATAGTGAAGAAAAATTATATGGAAACAACATATAAAGAATTAATGGATCATTTTTATGAGGATGATGGGAAAAGGTATATTCAGATTCATTTTCTATCTCCGACTGCATTTAAACAAAATGGAAGGTATCTTTTTTATCCGGATCTTCGCTGTGTTTTTCAGAGTCTGATGAATAAGTACGACAGTGCCACAGCAGAAAATACAATGCATGATGAAGATACACTCGAACAGATATGTGAGCATGCACAGGTGATCAGGTATGATCTGAAAAGTGTAAGTTTTTCTTTGGAGGGTGTCAGGATTCCATCCTTTATCGGAAAAATAACCATAAAGCTGCATGGCACAGATACAATGGCAAATTTTGTAAACATGCTGTTCGAGTTTGGAGAGTATTCCGGGGTAGGAATCAAAACTTCCCTCGGAATGGGATATATGAAAATCATAAACGAAGGGGGAAGAAAATGATAACGGACGATCAGATAAAATTAATGATTGGAAGTCTGCTTCATGACATAGGAAAAGTTGTGTATAGAAGTGGGGATGGAAGAAATCACAGTCAGAGTGGATATGAGTATCTGAAGAATGAAGCACATATTTCAGATGATGAAATTTTAAACTGTGTGAGATATCATCATGGAATGTATTTAAAGAACGCATCCTTAGCAGAAGACGATAAGGCATATGTTGTTTACTATGCAGACAATGTGGCAGCATTTTCGGATCGCAGAGAGGCGGAAGCAGGAGAAGGCGGATTTGATAAAGCGATGCCGTTAGAGAGTGTATTTAATATTTTAAATGGAAATCACGGACAAAGTCATTATGCCATGCAGGTTTTAAATCCGAAGAATGGAATTAATTATCCGACAGAAGATGAAATATCTATGGATGAACATTTTTATCAGTCCGTCATTCAAAATATTACAGATAATTTAAAGGGCATCACGTTAGACGAAGAATACATCAATTCCCTGCTGGCTGTGCTTGAGGCAAATCTGACATACATTCCATCTTCTACTTCAAAAAAGGAGCTTGCAGATATTTCTTTGTATGACCACATGAAGATGACCGCAGCAGTTGCGTCATGCGTAATGCAGTTTCTGACTGCGAAAGGCGAAAAAAATTATAAGCAGAGCCTGTTTATCAATGCAGAGAAATCTTATGACGAGGAAATGTTTTTACTGTATTCCATGGATATTTCCGGTATTCAGAGTTTTATCTATACGATAGGAGAAAAAGGTGCATTAAAAGGACTGCGTGCGAGAAGTTTTTACCTTGAAATTATGATGGAGCATATTGTGGATGAACTGTTAGAGAAGTTGTCACTTTCAAGGGCAAATTTAATTTATACAGGAGGAGGACACTGTTATTTGCTTTTAGCGAATACGGATGATACCCGTGATATTTTAGAGCACTATGAAAAAAGTCTGAATCACTGGATGATGGAACATTTTGATACAGCGTTATATGTTGCCTGCGGATATGCGAAAGCAAATGCCAATGCGTTAAGAAATATGCCGAAGGGAAGTTATTCCGATCTGTATCTTACGATATCTAAGATGATTTCTGAGAAAAAATCGAATCGGTATAATGCAGATATGATCCGGAATCTGAATAGCAGAAAACATGAAGGAGAGCGGGAATGTAAAGTGTGCCGCAGGATAGCCCGCCTTACAGATGATAAATGTCAGGTATGTCTGGCATTAGAAAAAATGTCAGGAAGTATTCTGTATGAAAATTATTTTACTGTCATGAGTGAACCGGATAAAGATGCGCTGCCACTTCCGGAAAACAGGTACTTAGCAGCAGATACAAAAGAAAGTCTGTTAAAACGGATGGAATCAGAAAATTATGTCCGGTGTTATACGAAAAATGAAATTTATACCGGGAAACATGTTACTACAAAATTGTGGGTTGGAGATTATACGACAGGTGACACGTTTGAAAAACTGGCAGAACAGGCAAAAGGTGTGGAAAGAATTGGAATCCTTCGTGCGGATGTGGATAACCTTGGAACGACTTTTGTTTATGGACTGCAGAGACCGGATGGAGATGACAAATATGTAACACTTTCGAGAACATCTACATTGTCACGGCAGTTGTCTTTATTTTTTAAATGTTATATCAATGAGATACTTCGGAAAGGAACAGCAGACAATTTTGGTGGAAGTGGGGAACGAAAAGCGGTAATTGTATATTCTGGTGGAGATGATGTGTTTTTAGCCGGAGCGTGGAATGATGTGATCGCAGCTTTTATGGATATCAGAAATGCGCTTGAAAAATTTACACAGGGAACGCTGACAATATCAGGAGGTGTTGGTATTTACGATGCGAAATATCCGCTGAATGTTATGGCAAAAGAAGTGGAAAGACTTGAAGACAGATCAAAACATGTGGAAGGAAAAAATGCAGTTACGCTGTTTGATGAAACATATGCTTATCCATGGAATGTATTTATACAAAATGTTGTTACAGAAAAGATAGGTGTGCTTAAGAATTATTTTGATCAGAATGATGAGCACGGTATGGGATTTTTATATCATCTCATGGAATTGTTAAGGGAAAGTGGGAACAACATCAATTTTGCAAGATATGTTTATCTGTTGTCGAGAATGGAACCACAGGAACATGAAAATAAAGAAAAACGGGCGGCTTACCGGAGTTTTTCAAAAAAGATGTACGAGTGGAGCGGGAAAGAACAGGATAGAAAAGAACTGATCATGGCAATCTATCTGTATGTATATCTGAATCGCAAAAGAGAGGAGCAGGATTAAATGAAATTGACAGAAGAAAATTATGTGGGGATTGCAGAACAGGCAATCAAGGAACTGTGTAGTGAAAAAGACCAGAAAGGGAGACTGGTTGGTCCGGTAACAACATCCAAGATCAGAAATCTGCTTGCCATGACATCCGATATTTACAATGATGTGGTCAATAGTCAGAGCGACAAGCTGAATGCAGAAATAATTGGACGGATCAACTACATGAAGATTCGTTTTATCTATGAAGCAGGGCGTGAACCGAAGGTAAAGAAACTGGTAGATAAAGCAAAGATTTTAGAGCACTTAGAAGAGATCAAAGGCAGCAGAGACCAGTATATTTTATTCAGCCGGTATATGGAAGCCTTGGTTGCATATAGAAAATTTTATGGTGGACGTGATGAGTAGAGGGAGGATGAAATAATGTTTGCAAAGGTTAAAATCAGTGGGGTGTTAGAGACAGTAACGGGTTTACATATTGGCGGATCGAGCGCTTTTTCTGCAATTGGTGCAGTAGATTCTCCTGTCATCCGGGATGCAAGGACGAATATGCCGATGATTCCGGGTAGCAGTTTAAAAGGAAAATTAAGGACACTTCTGGCAAAAAAATATAATCAGACAGTAGCGAAAACACCGGATGAGGATGCGGTATGTCTGACAAGTCTGTTTGGAAGTGCGAAAAAAGGTCAGGTAAAGACTAGTAAAATCCTGTTTAACGATATGTTTCTTGAAAATATGGATGAATTAAAATATGCAGGGCTGACAGGTGCAACAGAGGTTAAATTTGAAAACAGCATCCAAAGAACAACGGCAGTAGCGAACCCCAGACAGATCGAACGTGTGGTAAGAGGAGCAAAATTTCCGATGCAGTTGATTTATGAAGTGACGGATGAATCGGAAATGGTTCATGATTTTGAAATATTAAAAGACGGGTTTCAACTTTTAGAATATGATTATTTAGGCGGCAGTGGATCAAGAGGTTATGGACGTGTCAAAATCATGGATATCCATGTGGAACCTGTGATAGGGGAAGTGTCGGAAGATGTTTTGTCTCAGTGTAAGAAAATCATGAGTGCAGTGGAATAAAATAAATTTGCAGAATTGATTTTTGACTACAGAGAGAAAAGAAATGAGGCGGGACATGGAATATACGATCTATCAGTTAGAATTTAAAACGGGTGTTCATTTTGGTACCGGAATGTTAAATGAAAGTGCCTGCACGTTTAAGGCAGATCAGTTATTTTCAGCACTTTATATAGAAGCTTTAAAATTGAATCTGCAACAGCAGTTTTATGATGCTGTGAAAAAAGGAAATCTGTTAATTTCAGATGCATTTCCATATATTGGACAGCAGTACATGATTCCAAAACCGATGATATATGTGGAGCCGGTAAACCGCGGGGAATCGAAGCAGAAAAAAGCATATAAAAAGATGAAGTTTATCCCGGTAGAATGTTTAAGTGATTTTTTGAGTGGAAAGATGGATCTGTCAAATGATCCGATGGAACATTATGGACATTATTTTCAGCAGACGATGGCAGCTGTCCGCACCGGGGAGGAGACTCTGCCGTACCGGGTTGGAACATTTTATTATGGAGAGGGATGTGGCCTGTATATCATTGCCGCGTATCAAAGCGAAAATGAAAAATGTCTTATGGAAAAATTGCTGACAGCATTGTCCTATACAGGAATTGGTGGAAAAAAATCAGGTGGACTTGGAAAATATAGATACAATGAGGGGCAGATTCCGGAACAGCTTTTAGAATGTCTGCAGAAAAAATCGGACAGATATATGTTATTGTCAGTTGCACTTCCTGCAGATGAGGAATTGGAAAATGCGATGGAAAATGCATCCTATTTGTTAGAAAAAAGATCTGGATTTGTGGCATCTTCAGATTATGCAGAGGAGTGGAGAAAAAAGAAGGATCTTTATGTATTTACAGCAGGTTCCTGTTTTGTAAATTGTTTTGCCGGAGATATCTATGATGTGTCGGAAGGAGGAAAACATCCTGTATACCGATATGCAAAACCGATTTTTATGGGGGTATCATTATGAGGGATTATTTGAAACATTACCGGGTGAAAATAAGTGTATTATCCCCAGTATATATAGGTTCCGGTGAAAAAACAGGAAAAAAAGAGCATATCTATATGCCGTGGAATCATCATGTGATCATACCGAATGTGGAGAAGATGTACATGGATCTGCAGAAAAAAGGACTCGGAAAAGAGTTTGCAGACTATATGATGGATGGGCGGCCGAAGGAACCTTCTCTATCCCAGTGGCTTGGACAGCATAAGATGCAGCGGGAAGATTATGAGAGATGGAAATTGTATGAGATGGATGCAGGGGAAGCATTTGTTTCACAGACAGCCAGACCAAAAGAGATTGAAGCCTTTGTGAAGGATGCATATGGTATGCCGTATGTTCCGGGCAGTACTTTAAAAGGCATGTTCCGCACGGCACTGATTGCAGATGAGATACAAAAATGTCCGGAAAAATATGAAAGAACAGGCAGGGAGATACAGTCTGCTTCCGCAGAACGCGCAAGCAGGAAACAATGCCTTGCAAGAGAGACAAAACGTTTAGAACAACAGATATTTTATACTTTAAACCGTGATGAAAAAAAGCCTGCAAATGCTGTTAATGATAATCTTTCCGGTCTGCATGTAGGTGACAGCCAGCCTATCAGTGTGGATCAGCTGACATTAAGCCAGAAGATCGATGTTACACTAGACGGTACAGAAAAACCGCTGAATGTATTGCGGGAGACACTGATCCCCGGAACAGAGATTTGCTTTGATGTATCAATTGACACGACAATCTGCCCGTATCAGATGGAAGATATCATAGAAGCACTGAATATTTTCCAGAATATCTGTAACCGGTATTTTTATGCAAGATTCCACTGGGAGGCAAAGGAAAAAAATACAGTATGGTTAGGTGGAGGATGTGGTTTTCTTTCAAAGACGGTTTTATATCCATTGCTTGGCAGTAATGCGGTAAAAGTCGTGGATAATGTGTTTAAAAATACACTGGGAAAAAATTATGTTGTGCATAAACATACCAAAGACCTGCAGCTTAAACTGGCACCGCATGTCTGTAAGTGTACAAAGTATCAGGGAAAGCTGTATCATATGGGGATGGGGAGGATTGAATTTGAGGAAATATAACAATTTTGCGCCGATAGGCTTAAAATCAGGCTTTGTGATCGGTATGATCCAGTTTGATATTGAGATTTCTCTCATTTGCGGGTTTGCCCCGCAAATGGGGGATGAAAGCCTTGTGTTTGGAGAGGTGTAAGGGACAGGATTGAAATATAAGAACCCCGTGGAGGGGACGAGAACAATTCAATTACCTTTGCTAACTTCTTCATAGACATATTGAAATATAAGAACCCCGTGGAGGGGACGAGAACATTCCTGTGTCTTTGCATAGTTGTGTTTTGGTTATTTTTATTGAAATATAAGAACCCCGTGGAGGGGACGAGAACATATTCTCCCTTCTGTGCAATAAAAAAGACAGCCTAATTGAAATATAAGAACCCCGTGGAGGGGACGAGAACTATAATGTCCGTATTCATTGGTTTGTTTTTTGAAATTGAAATATAAGAACCCCGAGGAGGGGACGAGAACTTGCCTGACTTATCTGTATAGTTAAAATCGGAGAATTATTGAAATATAAGAACCCCGAGGAGGGGACGAGAACCTTTAGCTGTTTTTGTTATATACTTACACAAGTATAATTGAAAAAATCTTCAGTAAGGGGACAAATAAAAACAAGGGAGGAAACACATGAGTTATCTTTATGTCAGTGAACAGGGTGCGAGTATCGGGATAGAAGCAAATCGTTTTCAGGTAAATTACAAGGATGGAATGATAAAAAGTATTCCAGCTGAGACGTTAGAGATGATCGAAGTATTTGGCAGTGTCCAGATTACGACACGCTGCCTGACGGAATGTTTAAAACGGGGGGTGAATATCCTGTTTTATTCCACAAGCGGGGCGTATTATGGAAGGCTGATCTCAACTTCCCATGTGAATGTGCAAAGACAGCGTATTCAGGCGGAAATTGGACACAATGAAACATTTAAACTGGAAATGTCAAAAAGAATCATTGATGCAAAGATCCGCAATCAGGTTGTTGTTTTGCGCAGATATGCGCGAGGCAGAGATGAAGATATTCATAGAATGATCATTGAGATGCAGAATATGCAGAAAAAACTGCCATATGCGAAGAGTGTGGAACAGGTTATGGGATATGAGGGAACGGCAGCAAAAATATATTTTAAAGTATTGGGGAAGTTAATTGATGAACAATTTGTTTTTGAAGGCAGGTCAAGACGTCCTCCGATGGATCCGTTTAATTCGCTGATCAGTCTTGGCTACTCGATTATCTTAAATGAATTATATGGAAAGATTGAGGGAAAAGAATTAAATCCATATTTTGGAGTGATGCATAAAGACAGAGAAAAGCATCCTACCTTAGCAAGTGATCTGATGGAAGAATGGAGAGCCGTATTAATTGACACAACAGCGCTTAGTATGTTAAATGGACATGAATTGGTAAAAGAAGATTTCTATACTGGAATCGATCAGCCTGGAGTCTTTTTAGAAAAGGATGGATTCCGGAAATATATTCAGAAACTGGAGGGAAAATTTCGTACAGAGAACAGATACCTTTCGTATATTGATTACAGTGTCAGCTTCCGGCGTGCAATGGATCTTCAGGTTAATCAGTTTGTAAAGGCAATTGAAACGGAAAATGTGAATGAATATATGCCGGTGATCATTCGGTAATTGGTTTGATAAATGTGGGGGGAAAGACAAATGGAAAATTATTTTTGGAATACTGGGGAAGAAAATAGCATAAAGAAGCTGTATATTCTCGTGATTTATGATATTGTTGATAATAAGCGAAGAGTCAGGTTTGCGAAGAAAATGAATGGATATGGTTTTTGGGTTCAGAAATCGGCATTTGAGGCGATGATTACGGAAAATTTATATCGACGTCTGTTACATGATATTCCAGAGCTGATTGACCGTAGATCGGACAGCGTAAGAGTTTACAAAATAAGAGGATACGGAGAGGTTAATCTTTTTGGGGCAAGTCCTGAAATTAAAAATGAAGAAGTGATTATTATAGGGTAATATGACAAAAGATATATTATAAATACACTGGGCAGAAATTATGTTGTGCATAAACATACCAAAGACCTGTAGCTTAAACTGGCACCGCATGTCTGTAAATGTACAAAGTATCAGGGAAAGCTGTATCATATGGGGATGGGGAGGATTGAATTTGAGGAAATATAATGATTTTGCTCCGATAGGCTTAAAATCAGGCTTTGAGAATGTTATACACCAGTTTGATATTGAGATTTCTCTCATTTGCGGGTTTGCCCCGCAAATGGGGGATAAAAAGCCTTGTGTTTTAGGAGGTGTAGGGGACAGGATTGAGATAAGAGACCCCCGTAGAGGGGACGAGAACTCTTTAAATTAATGCTTAACTTGTTGTTTTCATCATTGAGATAAGAGACCCCCGTAGAGGGGACGAGAACGTAAAGCCTTTATTCAATTATCAATGTACTTGAGAATTGAGATATAAGACCCCCGAGAAGGGGACGAGAACCAGATGGGTTTGATTTTTCTTGCATCTTCCTGAATTGAGATAAGAGACCCCGCGGAGGGGACGAAAACTTGAAAACCTGCCCCGGATAAATCAAATTAGGGTTTACTGAGATATAAGAACCCCGCTAAGGGGACAAAATTAGAATAAATTTTTACTAAATAACCATGCAGGAAAATTAAATCATTATTACGAAAGATGGAGGTTATTATGAACCAGACGATATTGTTTACACCAGTGGGAGGAACCGACCCGATTTCATTAAATAATTATCATGATGGATCAATATTGCATATTTGCAGATTCTATAAACCGGATAAAGTCATTTTGTACATGTCAAAAGAAATGTTGGATTTTCAGGAGAAAGATGACAGGTATCGTTATTGTCTGGACCGTCTGGCAAAGATGCAGAATCGTTCCATGGTTTATGAGATCATAGAACGCCGGGAGCTTACCAGAGTACATGAATTTGATTACTTTTACGAGGATTTCAGGAAGGTGATCAGCTGTATATATGAGACGATGGATGAATCGGATACATTGCTTTTAAATGTGTCATCCGGTACACCGGCAATGAAAAGTGGATTGCTGGTATTGCAGACATTAGGGGAGTTTCCTGCAAAAGTAATTCAGGTGGCGACACCAGTAGGAAAATTGAATGAGCAGGTGCATGAGGGATATGATGTAGAAACTTTATGGGAATTGGATGAGGATAATCAGGAAGGTACACAAAACAGATGTAAGGAAATACAGTGTCCGACACTTTCAAAGATAAAAAAAGAGGAAATTATAAAAAAACATATTTTTGTATATGATTATCAGGCTGCGCTTGATGTCACGGATTCATTACCAGCGGAGCAGACAGCGCAGTATAGGGATTTAATTTATCTGGCGGCAAGGAGAGTGTTATTAGATTTTGTGAATGTTGATAAGACAATCCAGAAAACAAATTTTCAATGTCTGCCGGTGCGGTCTTCTTCCCAGAGAAAATATTTTGAATATGCACTTACGATCGATATTCGATTAAAACGTGGTGAGTATGTGGATTTTATCAGGTCGATCACACCGATTGTGGTGGATTTGTTTGAGATGATATTAAAAAAACAGTGTGGTATCAAAGTAGACGATTATTGCGACCAGTATAAACGTGCAGGACAGTGGAAGAGAATGTGGTCAGCAAAAAAATTAAATGGAACGGAAGCAGGAGATGTACTGAATAGTCATTATCAGAAAATGGGAAAAAGATTTGAAGCAAAAGATGTGTATTCAGAACATCTGAAAATACTCACCGATCATTTTTCGAGTGATACCCGCTTAAAACAGTTGATGGAAGATCTTAGAAATGTGGAAAGTAATATCCGGAATCTTGCTGCGCATGAGATTGTGTCTGTGACAGATGAGACAATTAAAAACCTGACAGGTTTTTATGGCAGGGATATCATGAGTAAAATCAGGGAGCTTTTTGGATACACGGAGATTTCCATACGAAAAGAGTATTGGGATTCTTATGATGAAATGAACAGGAAAATCCTTGAGCAGATGTCAAATGAATAAAATATACAAACAAAACACAAAAAATGTGAATATTTCACAAAAGCAATGTATAAATTATTGACATGAAATATTTAGAAACATATAATGTGATTGGAGGTGTGGGATATGTTACTTGAATTTTCATGCAGTAATTATAAGGCAATTAAGGAGAAAATAGTATTTTCCATGGTTGCAGGAAGTGATAAATCACATCAGGAAGAATTGTATGAATTTGATGATTACCGGGTGTCAAGAATCACATCTGTATATGGTGCAAATGGTGCTGGAAAAAGTACATTGATTGATGCGGTAGGGTATCTAGGCTTTTTGGTGAGGGAATGTGTGAAATTTCAGGAAGGAGATAAGATTCCGAGAACACCACATAAACTTTCAGCAGAGAAACCGACAGCGTTTGATATTCAGTTTGTTGTGGATGGAATACGTTATGCGTATGGATTTTCCATGAATGATGTTGAGTTTCTGGATGAGTATTTGTATCATTTTCCATCTGGAAGACAGGCGAAGATATTTGAACGTGAAGGTACAAAGTTTTCATATGGAATAAAGTATAAGAAAGAACTGTCTCAACTGGAGAGTAAGACAAAAAGTAATAAATTATTTCTGACTACGGCAGAAGCGTGGTGCAGTTTAAAGGAAATCATTCATCCTTTCAGGTTTTTTAAAGAAGAATTGATTGTTCATGGAATTGGACCTGATAATTGGTTTGAATACTCTGCAGAACAGATTCGGACAAATTCTGGTATGAAACAAATATTAGTTGTGTTCATGCAAAAAATAGGAATTCCAATTAAGGATATCCAGGTAAAAATAGAAAACAGACAATTGACAACACAGGATATGCCGCTTGAATTATTAAATAAGGTCCAGATGTTAACTGGTATGGGTTCATTGCAGACAATAGAAGTAAAGTTTGTATATAAAGATTATATTTTGAATATCAATGAGGAGTCACAGGGAACACAGAAACTTTTTAAATTGCTATGTCCGTTTATAGATGTGCTAGTCAATGGAAAAGTGTTATTTTATGATGAACTTGAAGCTAGTCTCCACCCTGCACTTGTAGATGAATTAATCCACACATTTAAAAACTGGAAAAGTGAAAAAAATCCACAATTAATTTTTTCCTCCCATGATACAAGTTTGTTGGATCTGGATTTATTCCGCAGAGATCAAATATGGTTTGCAGAAAGAAATCCCGGGTTGTGCACGACAGAGTATTATTCTTTAGTGGAATTGAAAAATGTCAGAAAGGATGACAATATAAAAAAAGGATATATCAATGGTCGATATTCGACAATTCCGTTAAAGGGAAGCAGTTTGATCGAAGTTTTGGGAGGTGAATAAATTTGGAACGAAAGCTAGGACTCAGTTCCAGAAATGAAAATTCCAGAAATATGTTAGTGCCGGATATGCACGTTTCAAAACTTGATGAAATGTATGAACAGTTTTGCAAAAATGTGGAAACGGTAAAAGAAAAGTTTCATATTGCAGAACAATTAGATAACGTTCATGAAGAAAAAGCAGTAAAAGATATTTATCGGTCACAGATTGTGTTTTTGGAAAGTGCACTGGATTATTATATGCATTGTCTTGGAATTTATGCGATGGTACAAATGTATAATAATCACTGGGATAAAACACGGGGATATTCCGATTTAAAGGTGCCGATTGATAAGGTAATGGATGCTGTTATGCATCCCGAAAATACAGGGTGGATTGACGCGGTAATTGTGTCTTACCATGCATCAAAAACATATATGAGTGCGAAAGAGATTAAGGGGCAGTTATCATTAATTGTTGGAAAAGATTTTTTTGATAAAATAGCAAATGAAATGTTTTATGACAAGGAGAGCAGAGTGAAACCAGCAGACAAATTGGCAAGAGCATTGACAGATTTGTTTGAACGCAGAAACAAGATAGCACATCAGGCAGATAGAAATCACCAGACGGGAGATTTGTATGATATTAACCGGCAGGATGTGGAAAATGCAATAGGTGTTGTTGAAACATTTGTTACAACTGTTCATAAGTTATTAACGGAATAAGAGTACTGCATGACATAAAAAAGCAAGGGACAACATCCCTTGCTTTTTTCTCCCCTCTGTGCTACACTGTCACAAGCTGACAAGACACATGTTAACCACATGAAAAACAGCAAAGAGGAGTAAGAAACTCCGGATTGGAGAAATTATGGAAAAAGTAAAGGCATTTTGTAAACGGAAAAACATTGAGATATCCGTCAAGCGCTACCTGATTGATGCACTTGGTGCGATGGCACAGGGATTATTTGCATCGCTTTTGATCGGAACAATCATCAGTACACTTGGAACGCAGCTTCATATTCCGATTCTTGTGACAGTCGGAACTTACGCGAAAGCGGCAGTCGGACCGGCCATGGCGATCGCAATCGGATATGCACTGCAGGCAGCGCCCTTAGTACTGTTTTCACTTGCGGCAGTCGGTGCGGCGGCAAATGAACTTGGCGGGGCAGGTGGGCCGCTTGCGGTACTTGTGGTTGCAATTTTTGCAGCAGAATTCGGAAAAGCAGTTTCCAAAGAGACAAAAATCGATATTATTGTCACTCCGTTTGTGACCATTTTTGTCGGGGTCGCGCTTTCTATCTGGTGGGCTCCGGCGATCGGTGCGGCAGCGAGTGCAGTTGGCAATGCGATCATGTGGGCAACGGAACTGCAGCCGTTTTTCATGGGAATCATTGTATCAGTGATCGTAGGAATCGCACTGACACTGCCGATCAGCAGTGCTGCGATCTGTGCCGCACTTGGACTTACCGGTCTTGCAGGAGGGGCAGCACTTGCAGGATGCTGTGCACAGATGGTTGGATTTGCAGTGGCAAGTTTCCGCGAAAATAAATGGGGCGGACTGTTTGCACAGGGAATCGGTACATCGATGCTTCAGATGGGAAATATCGTAAAAAATCCACGTATCTGGCTGCCGGCGACATTGGCGTCTGCAATCACCGGACCGATCGCAACGTGTCTGTTCCATTTACAGATGAATGGTGCAGCAGTTTCCTCCGGTATGGGAACCTGTGGACTGGTCGGACAGATCGGTGTCTATACCGGGTGGATTGCAGATATTGAAGCGGGAAGCAAAACAGCCATCACACCAATGGACTGGATCGGACTGATCTTAGTCAGTTTTATTCTGCCGGGCATTTTATCATGGCTTTTTAGTGTGCTGTTCCGTAAAATCGGCTGGATCAAAGAAGGTGATATGAAGCTGGACTTATAAATCGGTAAAAGTTTAGAAATAAATCCCCAATAATAAGGAAAGTATGGTATACTGTAAATAGTAGTCATTACAGGGACGCTATGTATAAAATTACATTTTGCGCTGCAAAATAAGGAGGATTTTTATGGATAAGCCATTCACCTTAAGTGAGGGCGTTGACAGTTGGAACACGATTATTTTTTTATACAATTCCGCATTGAAGGAGGTACGTACCAAAGTTGAAATCTTAAACGATGAGTTTCAGCAGGTACATCAGTACAACCCAATAGAATATATTAAGTCAAGGATCAAGACGCCTGAGAGTATTGTGAAAAAGTTAAAGCGTTACGGATATGAGTCGTCGATCGACAATATGGTTAATTATGTCAATGACATTGCAGGTATCCGTATTGTCTGCTCTTTTACTTCTGATATTTATAAGCTTGCAGAGATGATTGGAAAACAGAACGATCTGACCGTTATTTCCATCAAGGATTACATTAAAAATCCGAAGGAGAGCGGTTATAAAAGTTATCATATGCTTGTAACTGTTCCGATATTTTTATCGGACTGCGTGATCGATACCAAGGTGGAGATACAGATCCGGACGATGGCGATGGATTTCTGGGCAAGCTTAGAGCATAAGATCTATTACAAATTTGAGGGAAATGCGCCCGGCTATATCAGCAGGGATCTAAGAGAATGTTCCGATATTGTTTCTATGCTGGATGCAAAGATGCTCCAGCTAAATGAAGCAATCATACAGGCGAAAGAAGCACAGGAGGAGCAGACGGGTGCAGTATAATTACGACTTCGAGATTATGTCACTCGTCATTTTTGTGGTTATCAGCGGTCATTTCCTGTTGATCAGACAGTTCCCAACGGTTAAGTCGAAAGTATTTGGCAGACTGCTTTGGGTGTGTCTTGGCGAGTGTATCGCAAATATTTTATCATGTATTGGACTGGCAAATGCAGCAATCGTTCCGCTAATCTGGAACGAATTGTTTGCGTTTGCTTTTTTTGCGTTGGAAGGAGCGGCTTCTTATCTGATGTTCCGCTATATGGAAGAGGTATGCAGCTTTTCCGGAGTAGCAGGTCGGATGATAAAATACATGGGAAAAGTCCCGTTTTTCTTTTTCGAGATCATGCTTTTAGCGACACCGTGGATGGGCTTTTTCTTTTATTTTAAAGATGGCAGCTATTATCAGGGAAATTTTGCATGGTTTGGCTATGTGTATATTGGATACTATTTTTTTATGAACCTGCTTCTTGTGTTTTTGGGGAGAGCGCGTATTGAGACGCGGATCAAGGTAATCGTTATCTTATACAGTATTGTGGCAGTTCTTATGGTGGTGCTTCAGTATGAGAGAAAAGAAATGCTGCTTACCAGTGCGGCAAATATGCTGTTTATTCTGATGATCTATATGGCAATGCAGAATCCGTCTGCTTATATTGACAGTGAAACC
Organism: Roseburia sp. AM23-20; assembly: GCF_003470905.1. Lineage (NCBI taxonomy): Bacteria > Bacillati > Bacillota > Clostridia > Lachnospirales > Lachnospiraceae > Roseburia > Roseburia sp. AM23-20. Next base: position 100,607 of record NZ_QRHS01000006.1, on the reverse strand, counting down.
AGAACCAGTGATGAGCAGGCATTTCTGATCCAGATGAAAAATGTAACGGAGCAATCCGGCAAAAAAGTATTTTTTGTGGTACATATCAGACAGATGCATCATATCGAAATGCTTTTAGGATATGAAAACAGCAGGCGGCTGTTTGCCGAAGTGGGACATTATCTTACCGCACTGTGTGGAAAGTTCTGTGTGTTTCGCAATGCGGAGGATACATTTACCATTCTGCTGGATGAGGGAAAAGAAGAACACATAAAGGGGCAGATCAAAAAAAGATTTGAACAGGATTTTCATGTGTCTGGCAATTCGATTTCTTTAAATGAGATCATGATCACCCTGCATTATCCAAGAGATTTTTGTTCTCTGGCAGAGTACAGGGCACTGTATGGATATTTGCTGGAAGCGGCACAAAATTCAGGGAAACAGATCTTTTTTGAGGTGGATGAAGCCGTAAAAAAAGACTATTACCGAAGAAATAAGGTAGAGCAGGCGGTGGATCGTGCAATTACGGAAAACAGATTTGAAGTATATTATCAGCCGATCTATTCCCTAAAAGAAAAATGTGTTGTATCATTAGAGGCGCTGGTGCGTCTGAAGGATGAAAAACTTGGAGCCATTCCACCGGATGAGTTTATTCCGTTGGCGGAGCAAAACGGAACGATCACACAGATCAGTGAGATCGTACTTGAAGAGTGCTGCCGTTTTCTGGCAAAACATGTACTTCCAAATCCATCGCTTGGGATACGGACGATTCATGTAAATATTGCTGCAGCGCAGTGCCTGAACCGGAATCTGAAAGAAAGCATACTGCCAGTGTTAGAGCGTTATCATGTGCCGACACATATGATCACACTGGAGCTGACAGAGCGGACAGCGATTGAAGCGCCAAAGCTGATGTTATGGCACATGCAGGAGTTTGGCAAAATCGGCATGGGGTTTGCAATGGATGACTATGGAAACGGCAATTCAAACTGTTCTTATCTGATCCGTTTTCCATTTCGGGAAATCAAGATTGATAAAGACATGACCTGGTCCTATTTTGAAAATCCAACTGCAAAAATCGTGATTGAAAATGAAATAAAGACGATACAAAAACTTGGTATTCCGCTGATCATGGAGGGCGTGGAAAAGAAAGAACAGAGTGATGCCTTAGAGGCACTTGGTGTGGATATGATCCAGGGATATTATTACGGGAAACCGATGCCGGAGACGGAGTGTCTGCGCTATATCAGAAGAATGCATTTTGCCAAAGAGGATTACGGAAAGAGTTGATGGAAAGTTTATGCTAAAAATAGCATTTTGTGATGATGATTTAGAAATATTAAAAGAACTTGGTATCTTATTGGACAAATATAAAAAAGAAAGAGACGAAGACCTTACCTATACGGTATTTCAGAGTCCCTTAGAGTTACTGGCCGCGATTGAGAAAGGGTTTTCTTTCGATATTTTATTTTTGGACATTTTAATGCCGGGGGAAAACGGAATTGAGACTGCAAAAGAAATCAGACAGTATGATAATAATATGAAAATTATTTTTCTTACCTCATCTCCGGAGTTTGCAGTACAGTCTTATACGGTCGGGGCATATTTTTATCAGTTAAAGCCAGTCTGGGAGGAAAGCTTTTTCCGGCTGATGGATTCCGTGCTTGCAGAGTGCACAAAGACACAGGAAAACAGTCTGATTCTGCGGAGCAAAGAAGGAATTACAAGAATTGACCTTGAAAAGTTAGAATATTGTGAAGTGATAGGACGGACGCTCTTTTTTCATCTCGGAAATGGAAAAGTATTTGAGAGTGTCGGCAGTTTAGACGATTTATTTTTGCAGTTAAAGCCTTATGGCAATTTTTTACGGCCACATCGGTCATTTCTGGTAAATATGGATTATATACAGAATATTTCTTACCGTGCAATTAAACTGATAAGTCTTGCAGAAATACCAATCCCGCATGGGAAATGCTCGGAGATAAAGAATAAATATCTCGAGTATGCGTTTAACAGAAAGCAGGTATTTTTATCATGAATCTTCTTTATGTAACAAATGGTGCAGCAGTCGGGATATTCGGCATGGTTTTGTCCGGGGCTTTTTGTGATATTCACTGGACGAAAGAAAAACGGGAATTTCTTGTTGGAAGTATTTTTGTGCTGCTTGCCATACAGGGCGTGATGTATCTGTTGGCCGGGGCAGCGACGATCCGTTATCTTTATCCTGTGATCACACATGTCCCGATGTGTATTGCCCTTTACATTTTAACGAAAAAACGTCTGTGGACAGTGATTTCCGTGCTGACTGCTTATCTCTGCTGTCAGCTTCGCAGGTGGGTGGCACTTTTTATAATGGCTGTGTTTGTGAACAGTGAAACGGTGCAAAATGTGACGGAACTGATTGTTACACTGCCGTTATTATTTCTTTTACTGCGCTTTGTGGCACCCTCGGTGCGGGCAATATCAAATTATCCCGTGTCAATACAGCTTCAGTTCGGGTTGATTCCGGCATTGGGATACGGCTTTGATTACCTGACGAGAGTTTATACGGATTTACTTTCAGAAGGTATACCCGCGGCAGTGGAATTTATGCCGTTCGTCTGCTGTATTGCTTATCTGGTGTTTGTGCTTCGTACTTCAGAGGAGGAGCGGAAGAAAAATGAACTTGAGCAGATGCAGAGCTGTCTGAATCTCCAGATTTCCCAGGCGGTCCGCGAGATTGAGGCTTTGAGGGAGTCGCAGAAAGATGCCAGTACCTACCGGCATGATTTAAGACATCATATGCAGCATCTGTTATCATGTATCGAGAATGGAAAAATTGAACAGGCAGAAGGCTACATTCATGAAGTATGTGCGCAGATTGAGGCAGGCAGGGTAAAAAATTACTGTGAGAATGAGACGGTCAATCTTATTTTTTCCTCTTTTGCAGGAAGGGCGGAAAGTGCTGGTGCTACAATGAACATAAAAGCGGTGGTACCATATATTCTTCCGGTTTCGGAGACAGATTTGTGTGTGCTTTTATCAAATGCGTTAGAAAATGCACTCCATGCGTGTACAGCACAGGAACAGAAGGGAACGATAGATATTTTAGCGTATGAGAAGAACGGGAGGTTCTTTTTTCAAGTCACGAATCCATGCAGAAAAGAAGTAGCATTTGAAAACGGTGTTCCGGTTACCGACCGGCCGGGGCATGGAATCGGCGTACGCAGTATTTGTGCAATTGTTGACCGGTATGGCGGTATGTACAGCTTTCTGGTAGAAGATAATAAATTTATTTTACGCGTTTCTTTATAAGGTGCAGCTTTATGCTGCACTTTAAAAGAAACAATGAAACTACAAGTGAAGAATAAAAAGATGTCGATTGAGTGCACATTATAGTCGATTCAGAACAAGTTAATCCACTGCAGCACAAAATACGGTACATTAATGTCAACAGAGAGAAATGAAAAACAAATGACAAAGGAGAGAAAAATTATGAAAAGAAAAATTTTAGCAATTATGTTGAGTTCAATGCTGGCATTCTCTTTTACCGCCTGCGGGAATACCGAGGAGACTGCTGATGGCACAGTGACAAACGCAGAGGCAGATGTAGATGTGGCAGATACTGGCACTGATGTGGAGACCGATGCGGCAGAGAACGATGCAGCAGATATTGTTGTGGACACAGAGGCAGCAGATGCACAAAGCGAAGATGTGGAAACAGATTCTACCGAAGACTTATTCTGCCTGCTTGATGTGCCGATTTTAGAGATGCCGGACTTAGCAGGAACAACCTGGAGTTTCTGTGGGGGTAACATTGGCGGTGTGCAAATGACACAGGACGATTATGATGCTGCATTAGAGCAGTATGGCGGAAAATTGGAGATCGTGTTTAGCGATGATGGTTCCACTGTACAGATGGTACAGGGAGGTGGAACGTTAGACGGTGTCTGTGAATATCATTATGAGGATGAAGGTGTGCGTTTAACATTTGACAATAACGGCACAGATCTGGTATACGCCTGCGTGTTTGCAGATTTTGACGGACTGACAATGGTAGCATTGTCCGATACTTCCGGATACAATGCAGTATATTTTGTACAGTAAAGGAGTATTTGAATGGAAATCTCTGTAATTGTTTGTTTGCTTGTGATTTTGCTTGCCATATGGATTGTTTCTGTACGGAAAAAATTAGCGATCATGGATGAAAATATCAATCATTCCATGAATCAGATCGGAGTGCAGCTTTCGTCACGGTTTGATGCGTTACTTTCCCTGCTTGATTTTACAAAAAAATATGCAGGATACGAGGCACAGACACTTACAGATGAAGTAAATGAAAAACGGTGTATCATTATGGAAACTTCCACACCGGAGGAGGTTTTGCGCCAGGAAGGTGTGATAAACGAGGTGCTTTTCCGGACACAGACGGTTTTAGAAGAATATCCGGGTTCGACTGATGAAAATGAATACATCAAATGTATGGACGCGGTAGAGTGTTATGAAAAAATGGTGCAGACCAGCCGACTGATTTATAATGATTCGGTGACAAAATTAAACAGAGAGCTTCACATTTTCCCAACCAGTGTACTTGCACATATGCTCGGATTTGAAAAACGGGATTATCTGGTAGAAAATTAGCAGAAAAGGAGATGCAAAGGATGAATAAGTTACACAGAAGCAGGTACATAAATGTAGTTGTATCAATGATGATGGCATTTTTGATGCTTGCTGCAATGGGAACGACACAGGTACATGCAGCACAATATACAACGGGAACGATTGATCCTGCCGAATTGAAAGCTGGAGATGTGGTTTACAGGGGGGTTCAGTTAACGGTAGACAGACAGATTGTGGTTTGTAAAAAGTGCAATATGATATGGATTACGACGGGCACGGATTACGGTACTGGAGACATGAAACGCTCTGAGGTGGTGGCTACGGAAGCCCATAAGGATCATCCGGATAAGGTGGGGTATAGCGAGTTTAACTGGTATTTTAATCTTGACAGCTCCGGCCCATTGTTAAAAAATACGCCATATACGATCGTAGAAAATGCTAACATTAAATATAAGATTATCTACAATACAAACGGTGGCAGTCAGATAGCAGAGGGAAATCAGACGAACCTGCCAGATCCGCTGCCAGCTGCGACGAAAGATGGATATGATTTTGTCGGCTGGTATACAGATGCAGATTTTACGACGATTGCGCGGCCGGGACAGGCACTTACTGCCGATACGACTCTTTATGCAAAATGGGTAGAACACAGGCACACATTTAGGGATGAGTGGAGCAGCAATGATACGTCCCATTGGCATGCTGCCACGTGTGAACACACCACAGAAAAAAAGGATGAAGCAGCTCATGTTTATGGAACAGCAGGTGTGGAAAGATATACCTGTAGTGTCTGCAAATATGTAAGTGAAACAAGAAAAAAAGAAGCTGAGGCTGCAGATAAAAACATTAAATACAAGATTACCTATAATACAAACGGTGGCAGTCAGATAGCAGAAGAAAAGCAGACGAGCCTGCCTGATCCGCTGCCGGCTGCGACGAAAGATGGATATGAGTTTGCCGGCTGGTATACAGATGCAGATTTTACGACGATTGCGCGGCCTGGACAGGCACTTACTGCCGACACGACTCTTTATGCAAAGTGGGTAGAACACAGGCACACATTCAAGGATGAGTGGAGCAGCAATGATACGTCCCATTGGCATGCTGCCACGTGTGAACACACCACAGAAAAAAAGGATGAAGCAGCTCATGTTTATGGAACAGCAGGTGTGGAAAGATATACCTGTAGTGTCTGCAAATATGTAAGTGAAACAAGAAAAAGAGAAGCTGAGGCAGCAGATAAAAAGAATACGGAAAGTAAACCGGTAAAAGTAAAAAGGACAGAGGCAAAAGACGCAGCATTAAATTCGAAATTTAATGTGAAAGCAGGAAAGACGGTCAAGGTAACTTGGGGAAAAGTTAAAGATGCAGATGGTTATGATGTTTATATGGCATACTGCGGAAAAGATAAGGAAAAGGTTGTAAAGTCCGTAAAGGCAGCGGATAGTTTATCTGTTGAGATCAGCAAATTGAAAAAGAAAGGAATCAATCAGAAAAAAAATATAAAATGTCATGTTCTTGCATATAAGATGGTTGATGGCAAAAAAGTAACAGTTGCGAAATCGATCACGATACATGCAGCAGGAAAGAAGAATAAATCAGTAACAGATGCAAAAAGCATTAAACTGAAAAAGACTTCTTATGTATTGGCAAAAGGGAAAAAAGCTGTCGTAAAAGCTTCGATTGTCAAGAAGAATAAGAAACGTCCGATCATTAATCATATATCGGAATTCCGATATGCTACATCAGACAGTAAAGTGGCAGTGGTATCTAAAAATGGTAAGATCACCGCGAAAGGAAAAGGATCCTGTTCTATATATGTATATGCAACAAACGGATGTGCACAAAAAATAAAAGTTGTGGTCAAATAAGAGAGACAGGTATAAAGTGAAAATGAATGTGTAGGAGAAAAGCTGCCAATGATAGTGATAATATCATTAGGCAGCTTTTTATAATGAACAAAGGAAAAAGAAAACGTGTATTTTGACTGGATTATATAGTATAATATATTCCGTGTCTGAGAGAGAAATAAAACATAAGAGGATAGTGCGTGTGAAAAATAAGATTTTTCACACGCAAGAATGGGGATTAAGATGAGAATAGGATTTGATAATGACAAATATTTAAAAATTCAGTCGGAGCATATCAAAGAACGCATCAGCCAGTTCGGTGATAAGCTGTATCTGGAATTTGGTGGAAAATTATTTGATGATTACCATGCGTCGAGAGTATTGCCGGGATTTGCACCGGACAGTAAACTTCAGATGCTGATGCAGCTTTCGGATGTTGCAGAAATCGTAATTGTAATCAGTGCGGCGGATATTGAGAAAAACAAGGTGCGTGGAGACCTTGGCATTACTTATGATGTGGACGTTGTCCGTCTGATCGGAGAGTTTGAGAAAAAAGGACTCTATGTTGGAAGTGTGGTCATCACACAGTTTGCCGGACAAAATGGTGCAGTGCAGTTTCGGGAAAAACTCGAAAAACGTGGAATCAAAGTATATCAGCATTATAAGATCGAGGGGTATCCGTCGAATATTCCACTGATCGTCAGCGAGAATGGTTTTGGAAAAAATGATTATATTGAGACGACAAGACCGCTTGTGGTTATTACTGCGCCGGGGCCTGGAAGCGGAAAAATGGCAACCTGTCTTTCACAGCTTTATCATGAAAATATCCGCGGAACAAAGGCGGGCTATGCGAAGTTCGAGACATTCCCAATCTGGAATCTTCCGTTGAAGCACCCGGTCAACCTTGCATATGAGGCTGCAACAGCAGACTTAAATGATGTGAATATGATTGACCCGTTCCATCTGGAAGCATATGGAAAGACAACGGTAAATTATAATCGTGATATAGAAATATTCCCTGTTTTAAATGCCATTTTTGAGGGAATTTACGGTGAAAATACCTATTACAAATCGCCGACTGATATGGGAGTAAATATGGCAGGAAACTGCATCATCGATGATGAAGCCTGCTGCGTGGCATCTAAAATGGAAATTATCAGACGTTATTACACCGCAGTGAATAAGCTGGTAAGAGAAGAAGCGACCGAAAATGAAGTTTACAAGATCGAGCTTCTAATGAAACAGGCGAAGATTACAACAGACGACAGAAAAGTTACCGTTGCCGCAAAGAAGCGTGCGGAGGAATCAGGTGTTCCGACCGCAGCAATCGAACTTTCTGATGGAACAATTATTACATCAAAAACGTCTGATTTCCTTGGAGCATCAGCGGCATTGCTTTTAAATGCTTTAAAATATTTAGCTGGAATTGAACATGACGAGAAGCTGATCCGCCCGGAGGCAATTGAGCCAATCCAGGATTTAAAAGTACGTTTCTTAGGAGGAAAGAATCCAAGACTTCACACAGACGAGGTTTTGATTGCGTTATCTCTCGCGGCGGTTTCCAATGAAAATGCAAAATGCGCCATTGAGCAGATCCCTGCACTCCGTGGCTGTCAGGTGCATACGTCGGTTATGCTTTCCGAGGTGGATATTAAAATCTTCAAAAAACTGGGTGTGGATCTGACAAGTGAACCGGTACGCAGTGGATTGAAGCTGTACTAAATTTATTTGATGTATCATGAGCCATAGAATAAAGTGAAAGAGGAAATACATGAATCTGATTAATATAGAGAATCTGACAAAGGTCTATACCGAAAGAAAGTTATTTGATGGCGCGTCATTTTCGCTGCAGGATGGGGAGAAGGTAGGTATCATTGGTATCAATGGAACCGGAAAGACAACACTTCTGCGGATGATCATGGGGGAAGAGGAGACAGACGAAGGAACCGTTACGACGGCTAACCATGTGGTCATACGTTATCTGCCGCAGCATCCGGAATTTGATCCGGAAAAAAGCAGTCTGGAATGTGTACTGGAAGGAAATGTGACAGATGAAAACCGCTGGTCTGTTGAAAGTGATGCCAAGGCAATGATGACCCGGCTTGGAATTAAAGATTTCATGCAGCCTGCGGGACAATTATCCGGTGGACAAAGAAAGCGTCTGGCATTGATATCGGTACTTCTTTCCCCGGCAGATATTCTTTTGTTAGATGAGCCTACGAACCATTTAGATAATGATATGGCAGACTGGCTGGAGGATTATCTGAAAAAATGGAGAGGTGCGCTTATCATGGTAACACATGACAGGTATTTCTTAGACAGTGTGTGTAACCGGATCGTGGAGATTGATAAAGGAAAAATTTACAGTTATCAGGCGAATTACTCCGGGTATCTGGAACTAAAAACCCAGCGTCAGGAAATGGAAACAGCCAGTGAACGAAAACGTCAGTCGATCCTGCGTGTGGAACTGGAATGGATACAAAGGGGAGCAAGGGCACGTTCTACGAAACAGAAAGCACGCATCCAGCGTTATGAAGAGCTGAGAGATCGTGAAAATCCGGCGCAGGATTCACAGATGGAATTAAGTTCTATTTCTACAAGAATGGGAAAAACGACCGTGGAGCTGGAAAATATCTGTAAGGCTTATGGAGACAGAAAACTGATCGAGGATTTTTCTTATATCTTTTTGAAGGGAGACAGAGTTGGATTTATCGGACCAAACGGTTGTGGCAAGTCTACTCTGATGAAAATTATTGCAGGTATTATTCCGCAGGACTCCGGACAGGTCATTATCGGACAGACTGTGAAAATGGGATATTATGCGCAGGAAATAGCCTCAGAAAAAAATGAGGATGAAAATGAAATTGATCTGTCATATATGAACCCGGATCAGAGAGTGATCGATTATGTAAAAGATACGGCAGAATATATCCAGACTGTGGACGGAGTGATATCCGCAACCGTTTTATTGGAGCGTTTCCTATTTCCACCGGAAAAACAGTACAGTCCGATTGGAAAACTGTCAGGCGGGGAAAAGAAAAGATTAAATCTGCTCCGGGTATTGGCAACATCCCCGAACTTTATATTGCTGGATGAGCCTACAAACAACCTTGATATAGCTACGCTGACGATTTTAGAGGACTATCTGGACCGTTATGAAGGCATCGTTGTTACGGTATCGCATGACCGTTATTTCCTCGACCGGACAATGAAACGTATCTTTGCCTTTGAGGGAGACGGAAAACTGAAACAATATGAAGGCGGCTATACAGATTATGTAAACCGTCTTGCAGAAGAGGGCAGGACACCGGGAGAAACCGGACTGAATCAGTCTGCAGGTGCAGCAGGTAGTACACCGGGAAATTCAAAAAATCAGGAATCGGGAGAAAATGGAACCGTGAAAGCCGATTCGACTGCAACCTGGAAGCACGAAAAGAAACTGAAATTCAGCTATAAAGAGCAGAAAGAATACGAGACGATCGAGGATGATATTGCAGCACTCGAACTAAAGTTAGAAGATTTAGATAACGAGATGGCAGCGAATGCCACCAATGCAGCAAAGCTGCGGGAGCTGGTTGAGGAGAAAGAAAACGCAGAGAAAATGTTAGAAGAAAAGATGGACAGGTGGGAGTATTTAGAAGAGCTGGCGGCAAAGATCGCAGGGCAGCAGAGCTAGTGTACTGAATCATTGATACAGTACACTGGAAAGCCTGCCTGTCAGTCCACGTTCAGGACAAATGTATTCTTGCCGTTCTCTTTTGCCTGATACATTGCCAGATCTGCCTTGCGGATTAGCTGTGTATAGTCAAGTGTATCGCCCTGGGACATGACAATGCCGATACTGCACGGCACCGGCAGCACCTCGCCGGTCTGTTCGTTTACATGCTGCGTGCGCAGAATCTCAAGAATTTTGCCGGCATTATGCCGGATGCGTTCCGGTTCTAACTCACCGGCATAGCAAAATGCAAACTCGTCCCCTCCGATCCTGCCGACTGCACCGTGTATGTTTTCTTTAAGTGTCTGCGCTACGAACTGGATGACAGCATCGCCCTCCTGATGACCGTAATTGGTATTATAATCCCTGAAATCATCGATATCGACAAAGCCGAATGTGATCTGTTCATGGCTTTCAACCGCCCTTTGCACCATCGAAAGCATCTCTTTTTCAATCGCTTTTTTATTTTTGATACCGGTCAGAGGGTCGTTCTCTGCCATCTGTAAAAGTTTCTGCTGACGCTCTTTTTCTTTCCGGTCTGCCTGTTCCACATAGTCTAACAGCTCGTTGATACCCGCAGCCAGTTCACCTGTCTCATGTTTTTCCTGAATGTGAACGCGCAGGGAATAATCCTCACTTTCCCTGATTTGCGCAAATACCTGCAGAATATGGGTAATCGGTGCGAAAATTTTCTTTGTCATAAAATACTGTGTACAGCACACGCCGATGATGAGTGCAGAAAGACCGAGCGTGATCAGCATGCCATAGGTTCTTCCAGTCTGCTTCTGTGCACTCAGATTTTCAGTCACACGGATGCCCCAGCAGGTATTTTCCACATCGGAATAATATGTAATATAATCCTGTCTGTGATAGCGGTAGCGCACATAACCGGACGGATTTTTCTCATGGTCGATCGCATCCCATTTTTTCTGAAAATCATTGCGGTCGGAACTTTTAGAGACAAATGTCTTTAAGCTTCTCTTGTTTTTTGTGTCACCTGCCGTGATGATCGCCCCATTGCCGTCGAGAAGATAGAAAGTTCCATCTGCAAGCGTGTCCATATTCAGCCGCAGGTCGTCAAAATATGCCGTATCCAGCTCCTCCATCACATAGCCGATCAGTTCATTATTATAATAGACGCCGGTATAGGCGGGCACGACATTTTTCCTGCCGTCATCTGTTATACGCTCATACACGTCACCGATAATAAATTCGCCGGTCTGATATTTAGGATCGACATCTTTCATTGCACTGACAGTGCCCGGTTCGTACTCTTCACTTGAACTGACCACATGAAAATTCCGGTTTACCACAGAGATGCTCGCTACAAAGATACTGTATTTTTTGCGTTCCTTCAGCAGATTGTCTACATAGTTTTGTGCCAGAGGGCTTTCATTTTCCCTTAGACTGTAAAGGATCGCGTTCTGCGTCAGCTGATAACTCGCGATCATGTCCATCTCGTTATTGCGGTCCTGCGTAAAGTTTTTGATATTCATCACCTGATTTTCGCTGATCGCCCGCACATTCTGCTCCGTCAGCTCATCAATCTTGCGGTTCGTTTCATAAATGGAAAATATTCCGAAGATACCAAGCGGTATCAGGGTAAAAAGTAAAAGTAACCCTAAAATACTATGTTTTAATTTCATGTTTGCAGCTCCCCCCATCTGTTATCTATTTTATAGCGAAACTGTTGTTTACGTCAACTGTTGTCCACAACACCTGAAAAGATATTGATATTAGATGTGTATGATAAGACCATAGAGGTATTCCGGGAAACAATTGCAAATGCTTTGATCCATAGTGTGTGGGATGTAAGCGGAACCTTCCTGCGTTGTCAGGTGTGTCTGCTTTTTGTCCGGTGTTTCAATGCATTAAACCATGTCTGCGGCAGGGAGAATCCGAAAATGATACCCAGTACGATCGCACCGGCAACCTTGATCGTTTCCATGCCATAGCGGGAGAAATCTTTCATCTGGTTCATGATAAAGTAATAGGAAGTATAATAAATTCCCGCTCCAGGTACAAGAGGGAAAATACCAGCGATCAGATAAATAGTTACCGGATTTTTCCGAATGGCAGCGACAGTTCTTGAAAAGACTGTGAGAGCAAGTGTTGCGACCATATTTGCAATGACAGTACCGGTATCAAACTGCAGGCAGATCAGATATACGATCCATCCGATCGCACCGGTAAGTCCGCAGAAAATAAGCTCTGGTTTTGGCGCACAAAACAGTACTGCAAAAGAAAGTGTTGCGATCATACTGACAATAAACTGGATAAACATGGTTGTCATAAAATACCTCCTATTGCAAGATTGTAGATCGTCATGACAGTTCCGACGCCTGCCGCAATACAAAATGCCGTAAGAACAGCGTCAATCATGTGGATCGCACCGGAGAGATAATCACCGTTGAAGAAATCCCGGATCGAGGTCGTCAGCGCAATTCCAGGTACTAAGGGCATGATTGCACCGATAATGATCTTGTCATATAAAACAGGCAGTCCGACTGAAAATGTAATCAGACTGACGAGTGTCACAAAAGCACTGCCGAAAATGTTGGTGATAAATTTTGAGGTTTTCCGCTGTGCAAATTTTTTTAATATCAGATTCAAAAGCGCACCGGCGATAAATGCGATCACGCTGTCTAGCGGAGTTCCGCCAAACAGGTAGGCAAAACCACCGCTTCCAAGCCCGCAGAAAAATACTTCTGTCCATTTCTTACAGGTAGGAATCGCTTTGCATTCATCCAGACGCGTCCAGGCATCTTTTAAGGAGCATTCATGAGAGCAGATCTCTCTGGAAAGTTGGTTTAAGGCTGCAATACGTCCAAGATGCGTCTGACCGAGCGGAATGTGCCGGATCATACTGCACGCGTCATCTTTATTTTCATTTGCACTTGCAAAAATTCCATTTGAAAGTACATAGACATCATATTCTTCGATTTCATATGCTTCTAAGATATGCATTACGGTATCTTCCACACGGTACACTTCCGCACCATTTCTAAGAAGTGCATCGCCGGTCTCCACCGCTAAAGATAAAATTTCCTTTGTGACTGCCATGTTGCAGTTCCTTTCTACTATATGATAGGTCTGATAATGATAGCTGTTAAAACAGGTTTTTTCTTAATAACACTCATGAAAAAATAACATGTTTTTTTGTAAAAAGCAATCTGTCGTGTGAAAAAAATATATATTCAGATTAATATATGAGCTGTCCGCCAAATAATGGTTTGTTGGGCTATGAGTTCCCCGGCGAAGGGTGGCGTCGCAGTTTTGTGAGTGGCAAATTGCATCAAGCCGGGAATGTTTTGTTTCCGTTGTCCGAAAATAAGACAATCTAAATATGCCTGATGTAGGTTTTCTCGGAGTGACGTGTGCGTCTTAAATGCCCCATCCAGGGGCATTAAGACTTGTGCTGCCATCCGTGGCAGCACAACACTGTATTACGAACAGGCATATTAAGATTGTCTAATTTTCTTCCAAAGTCACAAAACGAGTCCCGGCTTGATGCGATTTGCCAGCCACTAAGTTGTGAACCACCCTTTGACGTGGAACTCATTTTATAACCTTGGCGGGTGCGTAAATTTTTAGGGTTTTGTGTCTGAATCTGATTAAAAAAATATTTCCAAATAACTATGTTTAATAGATTATTATTGGTTTGATAATACTGGCAAAACCGCAATGTATCCCGTTATGCCCGTGTTTATTGCCATACATATTTGAAAAAATATTCTGTGTTATTTGGTCTGGCAATTTACGCCCCCGATTTTGCGCAAGACGCCACTCACAAGCCTACGAAACACCATTTGGACGGGCGACTCATGTCCATACATAATATCCCAAAAAAGAGAAATAATAATTCGCATAGTCGGTGAAATATCAGATTTGCACAAAGAACGCAGAGTATGAAAAATTTTACAGGAAAAATGGAGGATTATGATGAATTGTAAAAAATACAGAGCTGTATTACTCGGAGTGATTGTCATGGCGCTGGTGGTCGGAGTATGTTTTTACACGAAATACAGGAAAGAAAATGAGATACCGACAGATGGCATATTGGTATATGACAGTTTGAACGACGGGGATGTGGATGAAACATGGGCGTAAATAACGAGACACTTTATTTAAAGATCGAGCAGAACACGATCGTTTTTGACCGGCATGTTGTGTTAAACGACATTGCAAAAATGGAGTGCACGAACGAGGCAGTCCTTCGTCAGCTGAAGCAGAAAAAAATATATAGTTTTACAGACCGGAAAGATGAAAAAAAACAGAAAAATCAGATGCAGGTTTTTTCGGTGTTAAAGATCATTGAGCAGATTCATGAGGATTATCCGTCATTGACAATCTCCAACGAGGGTGAAAGTGATTTTATCATAGAATACGTACCGGATCCGAAAAAGCCAAAGGTGATAAACGCGGTCAAAACAGTGCTACTTTGCATTATCATTTTTTTTGGTTCGGCATTTACGATCATGGCATTTAATAATGATATTTCTGTAACGGACGTATTTGATAAATTATATGGTCAGGTGATGGGAACAAAAGCAGGCGGTGTGACAGAGTTAGAAGTTTGTTACTGCATCGGGCTCGGACTTGGCATTATTTTATTTTTTAATCATGTGGGCAGGAAGAAGATCACACCTGATCCGACACCAATTCAGATCGAAATGCGTAAATATGAGAAAGACGTGGATACCACATTTATTGAAAATGCAGGAAGAGGAGGGCACAGCATAGATGTTTCTTAAACATATTCTGCTCGGCTTTTTAGGACTTGCATTTGGCGGTGCAGTTGCAGCAGGAACATTTGCTTTTGTGATCGTCATCGGTGTGGTGCCGCGTATGATCGGAAAGTGTAACCGTGCAGCAGGAACGCTCTGCTTTGAACAGGCGATCATCCTTGGTGGGATACTTGGAAATATTGTTTCTGTATTTTTGCAGATGCATCTGGCGTTTGGTCAGGTGTTTGGACATATTTTTCTTGGATTGTACGGACTATCTGCGGGAATATTTGTCGGCTGTATCGCAGTTGCCTTAGCTGAGATTCTGAACACATTCCCAATCCTGTTCCGCCGGGCAAAGCTGAAAGTCGGACTGCGGTGGATCATGTGGGCAATGGCAGCCGGCAAGACCTGTGGGGCACTTTATTACTTTGTAAGGAAGATCGGGGAAGGTTTGACGTAAGATGGATTTCAGATTAGAATAAGGTGTGAGCTATTTTTATGGGATGATCGACAAATGCTGTTTTGTGGGTGACATGAGTTTCCTCGTGTAGGGTGGTTCTGGGGGGTTACGATTGGCAAATTGCATCAAGCCGGGACTGTTTTGTTCCGTTGTACGAAAATAAGGCAAGTCTAAGTCAGCCTGATTTAATGTTTCTCGGAGTGACGTGTGCGTCTTAAACGCCCCGTCCGGGGGCATTAAGACTTGTGCTGCCGTCCGTGGCAGCACAACACTGTGTTACGGACAGGCAGACTAAGATTGCCTAATTTTCTCCCAAAGTCACAAAACAGGTCCCGGCTTAATGCGATTTGCCAGCCACTAAGTTGTGAGCCACCCTTAGCCGGGAAACTCATTTTACAACCTTGGGGTGCGTAAATTTTTGTGACGTTCATTTTAAAAATGTCGAAAAATCTCGACGAAATCTGTTATATCTATGCTTTTAACCATACATACTTGGAATAATAATCTGCATTATTAGTCTGGTAATTTACGAAATGATTAATGTAATGCAACATAGCAGATGAAACTTCAGACAAGTCATCAGGCTGAATATCCGTGATACAGCACATTAGGATTTTAAGCATATTTCCATTCGTGCAAATGTCAAAAATTCACACCCGCGCCCCCATTTTGAGATGAACCGCCAACCCAAATGGTGTTCACAACCTGACGATTGGCATCTTGCGCAAAGCCTGAGCTGATTTTGTGACTTTGGGAGAAAATTAGAAAATCTATCTCAATCTGATAATGGTCAGATTGAGATTGTGTGTCTGTAGATACACAGTGATGTTCTGCCACGGATGGCAGAACAAGGCTTCACGAGCCACGGATGGCTCGTTGAACGCCGGTCACGTCACTCCGAGAAAATCTAACTCAGACACACTTAGACTTTTCTTATTTTCGTACAATGGAACCAAAATTAACTCCGGCTTTGCGCAAGATGCCACTCACAGACCTGCGACACACCATTTGGACGGGCGACGCATGTCAACCACAAACCAGCATTTGGAGGATGCTTATTTTTACAATGAAGAAATGGAGAAATGAATCATGGTTACATCTATCGCACGCCAGAGTGTTATCATAAAATGCAACATGCAGAAATCTGTCCTGACCGGTAATTACGAATTTTACTATGCGGCAGGTCTTGTCACAAAGTTATCCGGAATCGGGTTCTCAGAGGATATCAGACCGGTTGAACTGGCAAATTTGTTACATGAAGAAATGAAAAAGACAGAACCAAAGGACGAACAGGAGAAGTATCTGTTTTCCATGTTGAAGGATTACAAACCGACAGAAGAGTACGATGAACAGATGAAAGAACTGCTGCTGTGGGGAAAAGGGGAGCAGTATCTGTGGACGGTGACAGTGCCGGAACAGGGATAGACACAGAAAAAAGTCCGTCGACCTCAAAGCCACTGTTTATAAGGCATGAGGGGATTTTTTTGTAAGTAAAATCACGGATTTATCAGGAAAAAAAAGAAAAAATCGTTCTAAAAGTCCGTCGATGTCAGTAGGTTTTTTTAAAAGAGCAGGAAATATTGGATTTATGCGGATTGCATGGTTTTTTAGAAAATAGGTCGACGGACTTTTTTGAAAAAAATGGGTTGAAATAAGGAAAATTTGAGAGTATGATATGTAAAGAAGCTGATAAAATCAGTTGTTTTACATTACCTATGAGGAATTGACACTTACAGCGTCCAAATTTTCATTGAACATTTCAAGTGCGTTTTACATTACCTATGAGGAATTGACACTTATGTGACAGATTCGTAATACTATTTTTAGCAGCATCTAATTTGTTTTACATTACCTATGAGGAATTGACACTTTTCCAATCTTTCCATCAAGATGGAATCTTAACTCGTTTTACATTACCTATGAGGAATTGACACCTGTTGCCAATCCCTGAAGATCTACATCGACAGTTAAGTTGTGTTTTACATTACCTATGAGGAATTGACACTACTTAGAGGCATATATATAGGTGTCATGCACATACCTAGTCCCGTTTTACATTACCTATGAGGAATTGACACATTTAATATTTCTACTGTGTTATCATGATTGGAATAGTTTTACATTACCTATGAGGAATTGACACCATCAATTATTTGCAGCATTGCATTTTTCGACGCAGCCACTTCAAGTTTTACATTACCTATGAGGAATTGACACTATAACCACTTATGAACATCATCATCCGTCCAATCTCCACGAGTTTTACATTACCTATGAGGAATTGACACCCTATGCCACAAATTCCCTTTAATGTTCCTAAAATACGTTTTACATTACCTATGAGGAATTAGCACATAAATCCGTGACGGTTGTTTTGCCTTTGCAATCTTATATTTACATGTATTACATTACATAAGCAAAATTGATACTGAAAATATTGAAACGAGTTTTACGTTCCTAATTAATGTTTATCCCTGAACAAAGGAGGATTGACGTATGGAATTAAGTATTGGTGATGTCCTTTCAGATGATAATATAAATACTGCTATGGAATCTCTGATGGAAAAAAGAGATAGTTGTGGCGTTGATGGGGTAAAGTTATCGGAATTGCCAGTATATTGGAGCGCAAATGGAGACAGAATAAAAAAGGCGATACTGGATGGAATCTATGTACCGGGCATGATCAATCAGATTGAAATTATAAATCAAAAGGGAAAACATCGTAAGATTTCTTTGATGAATTCGGTTGACCGTCTTATTTACCGTGCATTATTTCAGAAAATGAACCTTCTTTGGAAAAATGAATTTTCTGCCTGTTCATATGCTTATCAGGATGGAAAAGGGGTATTGGCGGCTGTAAAACAGGCAGCACAATACATAGAAGAGGGGAATATATGGTGTATTGAACTTGATATACACAATTTTTTTGACAATATAAATCAGGAATTACTGCTTGAAAAAATTCGGGCAGAGATTTCAGATGAAAAAGTGATGAATCTGATCATTGTATATTTAAGATGTACAATACTGGATGATCACATTACATATCAGAAAGAAGAAGGAATACTTCAGGGTGGACCTCTGAGTCCGCTGCTCAGCAACATATACATGGATGCGCTTGACCATTATATGGAAGAGAAGAAGTATTCCTTTTGCCGCTTTGGAGATGATATTAATGTGTATGTAAAGACTTATGATGAGGCGGCTGCCTGTCTGAATACTGTCAGGGAATATATTATAAATGTGGAAATGCTTCCACTGAATCAGAAAAAACGGGAATATTTCAGGGCTTGAACCGCAAATATTTAGGATACCGGTTTGAGGAAAAGAATAAAAAAATTCTTATAAAAAAAGAAAAGAAAGCGTATCGGAGTGTTTACAGAGACTGGTATACGACAGGAATACAGAGGGTTGATAGTAACTACCATCTGATCAATGAGGGAATCCTTACGAAAAGAGATTTTAATGTCTTATTTGAAAGTAATGAGGGGAAAAAATATATTCCGGTAGAAGCAACCGATGCATTGTTTATTTATTCGAATGTAATAATTACCGGTGGATTTCTGGAGTTTATGAATCAGGTGGGACTTAATGTCTGTCTCATAGACAAATACGGGGAAAAGATAGGCAGTTTTGTCCCTCAGAATAATCGAAGAAATATCAAAACAGAATTAAAACAGTTAAGGATATATGACTCAGAAACAGAACGACTTGCCATGGCGAGAAAAATTGAAATAGCTGGGATATCGAATATCCGTGCAAATTTGAGATACTATGAAAGACGTAAAACATCAAAAGAACTGCAGGAAAATGTAGATGTGATGTCTGCCTGTATCAAACAGATGAATGAGGCAAAGAGTATCAACGAACTGATGCTGATAGAAGCGCAGGCGCGTCAGAGATATTACCAGTGTTTCAATTATATATTGGATAATAAAGATTTTCATTTTGAAAAAAGAACCAGACGTCCGCCACAAGATTCGATCAATGCAATGATAAGTTTTGGCAATACGTTGCTTTATCAAAGGATTGCCAATGAAATTAACAGGACAAGTCTTGATATCCGAATTGGAATAATTCATGCAGCAGGAAGCAGACAGGAAAGTCTGAATCTTGATCTTGCTGATCTGTTCAAACCGATACTTGTTGACAGGGCAATATTTACATTGATAAATCGTAAGGTGATCAGCAGTTCGGATTTTATTGAAGTGGAAAATAATGGAATATACCTTAGCAAAAGTGGAAAAAAGGCATTTATCAAAGAATTTGAAAATAAAATTTATCAGAAAGTAAAAATCGATGGAATTGATAGAACGTATGATTATATTATCAAAAGAGAAATACAAAATTTGAAGCGTGAGATTGAAACCGGCGAGGTGTATAAACCATATAAATATGTATGAGCAAAAAAGTCCGTTGACTTTAAAGTCGCTGTTTACAAGGCATCAAGAGAAAATTTCTGGTGTAAAGTCATTGATTTTCGTGGGAAAAATGGGTTGAAATAGAGGAATTTTAAGAGTATGATATATAACAAAGCTGATAAAATCAGTTGTTTTACATTACCTATAAGGAATCAACACAAGATGAGCCTTTATCACTATTACACAATAAAGGCTTATTTTTGTTGCGCTTATTTGCTGATTATACCTGTTGAAACCTTGAAAGATCAGAATAACTAAAGTATAATAAATGAATACAAATGTTTTACCAGGTGGAATTTTTATTAACCAGTTCATTGCCACACAGAGGATAAGGAACCGCATGTTTGTCATTCTTGTCTATGATGTAAATGTAAAAAGGACAAATAAGATACTGAAAATCTGCAGAAAGTATCTGATTCATGTTCAAAAATCTGTTTTTGAAGGAACGATTACAGAAGCTAAGTTGAACAAACTTAAATCAGAACTGGGACGTACCTGTAAAAAAGAGGAAGACAGCATTATGATATACAGGTTTGATTCTCTGCGTTATTCCAGCAAAGAGGTAATAGGACTATATACAACGGACGATAATTTTTTATGAAAGTGCTTTGATAAAACTTATGGACGATATATTTATTAATTTGACAAACCATCCTTCTGAAAAATGGGAAGAAAGTCAGCGGGTGGAAGCTCAGAAATATGGGAAGATCGTAGATATCCCCTTTCCAAATGTGGATGCATATGCGACAGAAACACAGGTTGAAGATTCAGGCAGAAAGATTGTTGAGAAGGTGTTAGAATACTCACCGGCGGCAGTGTTGTGTCAGGGAGAGTTTACACTGGCATTTCAGGTCATAAATATGCTGTTGGATCAGGATATAACAGTTGTAGCTGCATGCAGTGAACGGATTGTAAAAGAGGTTGGAAATAAAAAAGAGTCGTATTTTAATTTTAAAAAATTCAGAAAATATACGAGAAGATAAAGGGTGGAAATATGAATATTTTGCTGTTGTCCATGAGCAAACTGTCGGTAAGAGAGGGAATTATAGAAGAGAGTAAATGTAAATGGACAGATGAAAATAATACTGAGCATGAAATTGAATATTACAGTCAGTTAGAACCGATCACAAGAATGCTGATAGAAGCGGGCGAGATACCGGATGAAGTGATCATGCTCTGCACACGGGAATCTGTGGAGCAGGTGTCATTTATGCTTAAGGATGAGGAAAAAATAATGTCTCCGTGTGAGTTTTATCAGGAACGGATCAATCTCCAGTTGAAAAATGAAAAAGAGATCCATTATATAACGATGCCCCAGCGAAGAACGTTAAATTCAACCGATCTGGAAAGCAAAAGACAGGCGATTGCAGAGATCGCAGAATATGTTCTGAAAAAGAAAAAAGAGGCTGGAGATTTGAATCTCTGGATTGACACACAGGGCGGGCTGCGTGATATTTCATTACTTATGAATGCGGTTTTTTCATTATTGAAGACCAGCGATGTTGTTCCAAAAGGAATCTACTCCATCAATTTTGAAGGTGGAAAAGGAACAATTCAAAAGCAGAATGTTACCTATCAGATTTTTGATTTTGTCTCCGGAATGAATGAGTTTATCGAGTATGGACGGGCGGATCAGCTTCTGACCTATTATAAGAGTATTAAAGAAGAGATTCCGCCGGTAGTGCAGACAATGAATGATCTGTCTGAGGCGATCATGCTTTGCAATACAGATGAATTTGACAGACAGTTAATAGAACTCAGAAAGCAGATCAGAAAGGCAGATAAAAGCGACCCTCTATTTTCAGTTTTTATTGAGCAGATTAAAAATGATTATAAAAAAATATTAGATGATAATGCCACAAGTCTGGATATTGTTGAGTGGCTTGTGTCAAAGAAACTGTATCAGCAGACACTTACTTATATCGAGTCGAAAGTGCCGGCAGAATGGGAAGAAAAATATATCATACATTTTGAAAGTAATAAGGAAATACCAGAAGAAGTATTTCCGAAATATAATACGAACCCGTTTCCAAACGAATTGAACTATTACATAGGCATGTTACTGGATGTCAGTAAGCTGGATAAAGCTGAAAGTAAAATCAGTTTGATCAGTTCAGTGAATGAAATTCTTAAAATGAGATGGATGCAGATAGAAAAAGGATCCGATGCAACCTTTGATTATCCGAAGAAAGGAAGTCCGTATGTGATTACGGTAAGTACGAATGCGAATAATAAAAAGTTACTTTCGAAACAGATTTTAATGTACCGGATTATTAAGGATGAACGGAATAAATGGAATCATATGATGAATACAAAGCGCATGACACGGAAAGAATTAACTACCGTCATCAATGAATTCATTCAAAATGGCCGCAGACTATATGCGGATATACAAGCGTAGCACTGGATACAAAAGGAGAATGTATGAGGGAAGAACTATTAGATAAAGAAGTATTGGCAATGTATGATGTTAGGGGAATACAGTCTTATATTTTTAAGACAAATAAGGCAAAAGAAATCATTGGGGCATCTGTACTGGTTGCAAACATTATTACGGATGGATTGGAAAAATACAAAAAAGAGTTAGATACTGCAGAACAATCCCACTATATGACAGACTGGCAGAACGATGATCCGACGGCATTTCTGAAAGATTTGTCCATAGAGATGCAGGTCATGTTTATCGGGGGAGGCAATGCATATGTCTTATTCCGGCATGGCGCGGTCTGCCAGAAGGTAAACCGTTTTCTTGCAAAGCATGTTCTGGATGAAACTTATTCTTTAAATCTTGCAGTTGCCGTCATCGAAAAGACGGAGTCTTATAACAAGGATTATAATCATATCAATGATGAAATGCGGCGTATCAAAGCATACATGCCGCTTGCACAGCCGGTTGGTGCAATGCCGTTTATGGCAGTCGATTCTATTACCGGATATCCCATAACTTACATGGAAAATAATAAATATTACTGTACGGAATCAAAATTAAAACGTCAGGCATTCCCGAAAGACGAGCGTGAAAAGGTGTTTGACGATATGGTGACCGGAAAAGGGGATAATTCGCTGCTTGCAGTATGCCATATTGATGGAAACAGTATGGGAAAACGTATAAAAAAAATCATGGGAGGGGAAGGTAAAAAACACAAAGTTATCGAATACTATGGAGAAGCAATTTTGACAATGCGGAGTCTGTCGAAAGAGATCGCAGATACATTCCGTCATACGTTCGATAAAATGACAGAATATATGGAGCGTTTGTCGCCGGAGGTTAAAAAAACGCAGCACAAGCTTTACCGGGAGATCATTGTTGCTGGAGATGACATTACATTTGTCTGCAATCCGAAGCTGGCAATACCGGCAGTCCGGTATTTTCTTGGGAATATCGGTAATGACAGCGAATACAGTGCGTGTGGAGGTATCGCTTTTTTCAACAGCCATTTTCCATTTTCAGATGCTTATCAGGCTGCGGAAGAATGCTGCGGCAGTGCAAAGAAAAGAGCGAAACAGAAAGAAAACCATGGCGTAGATGATGAAATTGGCAATTTTTTTGATTATCAGATGTGTTCAAACATAAGAGCTGCCAATCTATCTGCTTACAGAGACAGACAGTATTGTTCTGATGCCGGATCATTTATGGCACGTCCGTATTATGTACCGGCAAAGAATGACCGGTACGGACTGAATCAGAAGAACCAGCGATACAGTATCAGCCGTTTTGATGAATGGAAGGGGCAGATATTGTCCATGCCAAGAAGCAAGGCAAAGCAGCTGCGTGATGTGATCACGATGGGAAAGAATGCTATGGATGAATATGTTTCTTTTCTGGAATCAAGGGGGTACGGCAGTTACCGCGCCAATATAGATCAATATCCGGTCTGGTATGATGTGTTAGAGGTTATGGATCTTGTCATGGAAGGAGGGAATGAAAATGAAGATAACGATCAGGCTTTTAAGTGATCTGTCAACAACGGCGGGAGAGACTTATAATAGTCTTGTGGATACGGATGTTGTTTATGATAAATATGGTATTCCTTATATTCCGGCAAAGAGGATCAAAGGATGCATCAGAGAGGCTGCACTTGAAATGTGTGAGATGGGAATCATGGAAAAATCACAGTATACAAGGATTTTTGGGGAGGCAGGTTATCAGTCTTGTGAGTTCTGGCTCTCGAATGCATATATCAGGGATTATAAAAAGACGGTAGAGGATCTGGAAGCATTTGAAAGCGAGCTTACGGCACCTCAGAATGTGCTTGCACAGTATGCATATACAAGGACGCAGACAGCAGTTGACCAGAGAACCGGTGTAGCGGATGAAAATTCGCTGCGGACAATACGAGTGGTACGGAAAGGACTTGTTTTTGAAGCGGATTGCGGAATGGAAAACAGGGAAGATGAGGAAATTTTGAAAAGTGCAGTTTCTTTGGTAAAACATATTGGTATGGCAAGAACAAGGGGACTCGGGCTCGTTACCATGCGTTTGGAAGATGGAGATGAGCAGGAATGTAAACATGTGATGTTTCCTTCAAAGCAGTTTTATGACAGAAATAAAATCTCTTACACGATCCATTTAAACTCTACGCTGATATGTAAAACGGAAAACGGTAATCAGGCAGAAACAGAAGATTACATTGCGGGAAGCAAAGTATTGGGACTGATCGCAGGTGCGATGGGACAGACTGCATATCGCGAGATGATGTCAAAAGAAAATATGGTAGTTTCAAATGCTTACATTAAGTGCGGTCAGACCAGATGTATACCGGGGCGTGCATCCTGGCAGAAGGAAAAAGATCAGTCCTATGATGCAGACGGAAAGATGATGATATTTGATCTGTTGTATGAGCCGGATTGTGGCAGCCGTCAGATGACATCTTCCGGAATTGATTATATAGCAGATGATAAAAAGGTTATGACGGTTGATACAGAGATCAGCTACCATCATCAGAGACCGGAGGATAAATCAATCGGAAGGGCAACCGGAAATGAGGATGGATCAAGTTTTTATCAGCTGGCAGGCATCAGTGAGGGACAGTCGTTCGGAGGCTTTATTTATGCTGGAAGAGAGGTTGCAGAAAAGATCATTGAAGCTGTCGGAACTTTGAAACATGTCCGTATGGGATATGGAAAGTCCGGTGAGTTTGGAGACGTTGACTTTACATTAGACAGCTTGGAAGAAGTTTGCGATAAAAATCCGCAGGATACGGTAAAGGATGCCGTCATAACGGTATTGTCTGATCTGGTTTTATATAATAAGCAGGGAATCCTGACAGCAGAGCCAGAGGTCTTAAAACAGTATTTGGAAGATATACTTTCGGTATCAGATCTTGAGATCAGGAATCCTTTTTTTAAGTTTGATACGGTCGGTGGATTTAATGTTACCTGGAAGCGTCGCAAACCTGTCTTTTATGCGATCGGGAAAGGTAGTTCGTTTATCCTTCATTCTGAGTGTGGATTTGACATTCAGCTGTTAAAGAACTGTTTTATTGGTGAACGCACCACAGAAGGTTATGGTGAGATTATTGCAGAAAAGTTTTTGAGAGGAAAATCCGCTTCGGAAGGAAAGATATATATATCGAAGTATTCTGATGAAGCAGATCATCGGAAATTGGATGGTAAAACAGGAATTATTTATACACTGCTGCAGGATGATTTTGAAAAAAAAGCGGAAAAAAATATCCGTGAGAAAGCTGGGGAATTTACCAGTGATATCAAAAATGAATCCGGCATAAATTTGTCGGTATTGAATGCAGCTGTGGCAAAGATCAGGGTACTTTTCCGGACAGAAAAATCATACGAAGCCATGTCAGAACAGATCAGACAGATTGAAGATGAAAAGAAAAAGAACATTTGCATTAAGATTCTGGAAAAAGCAGATCCGAAGAGTATTGCAGCTGAAACAGAACGGGAAATCCAAAAGAACTATGGAATAGAGTTCCACAGTGACATGGATGATAATGAGAAGTACAGGTTTATGTATCGCAGTTACATCATAGATCTGAAATACTGTGTAAAGATATTGCAAAAGGAGCAGGATGCATGAGTAATAGGATTTTAAAAAGAAAAGTTCTAAGAATACAAGTACGGTTTACCGCTCCGCTTTGTGTTTCGTCAGGAGAAGAAAAGTGGACGGATTCAGATGTTTTAAAAGATGCAGATGGAAGACCGTTTGTCGCAGGAAGTTCTGTTGCAGGTGCTATGAGGGCATATCTGGAAAAGGAAAAAGACTCTCCGTGTATGATGGGGTATTTAAGTGCGGATGGAAATGGCAGGATGAGTTCTGTCTATATATCAGATATGGTTTTTGACGAAAAAACAGTCGCGTTTTCCGTTCGCGATGGTGTTTCGTTAAACGATAATAAGACTTCGAAAACGGAGAGTAAATATGATACAGAGATATTGGAGACCGGAGCGGAGGCATATTTTTTTATAGAACTTGTAATTCGCGAAGCGGATGACGAGCCTGAAATGGCAGGTGGGATAAAAGCTTTTATTTATGGAATCGATCAATCAGAGATCCGTCTTGGAAATAAAAAGACCAGAGGGTTTGGTACATTTGAAGTAACAGTTGTAAACAGCAGATGCTATGATAAAACAAACTATCTGGAATATGCACAGGCTTATGATGATAAGACATGGCTTGATGTCCAAAATGAGATTGAAGAATATAAAATGTCTGTTGATCCTCTATATGCAAAGACGATAAAAATTGAAATTCCTCTGCGTATGAAAGGAGGAATCAGTATCCGTCAGTATGCTGCCAGAAAGGGAGAACCGGATTATGTACATCTGACAGATCATGGTATGCCGGTCATACCGGGAACAAGTTTTGCAGGAGCGATACGGCACAGGGTAAAAGAAATTTTATGGGAGTTAGAAAAAAATGGTACAAAAATGCCGTTAAATATCGCAGGTATCATGGACTATGCGTTCGGTTTCGTGGATAAAAAAGAAGCATGCGCATCTAATATCATTATCAATGAAGCGGTTATTTGGCATGCCAGACCGCTTACGATGACAAGGACAGGAGTAAGCCGTTTTGAAGGAGCAGTCAAAAAAGGCGCATTATATACAGACAGAACTTATGTTGATGGAGACCTTACACTTAAGATGTCTGTCCGTATCAAAGAAAATCCGGCAGATGCCAGATGGATCATGGGTATTTTAATGCTTGCCGTCAAAGATCTGCAAAATGGTTTTCTGGCAGTTGGTGGTCTTACCTCTATCGGGCGTGGCATATTTTGCGTAAATGGTCCGGTTCTGATCAATGGTGAAGCAGGAAAAGAGGATGGATATATCGCAGATATTTTTAAAAATATGAGTCCAGATGGAGGTATGAGAGCATGAATTTAGCAAAAGCACCGGAGCATGGGATAATGTATGCTCTTTATACAGGGCGGGTTGTTTATGAACCATATGACCGCGACCGTCTTCCATCTGCAGAAGAGATGCAAAAGGGACTCTTAGAACTGCATTTGTTTGATGAGTACAAAGAATACCGGTTTATCAGATCAGCGCGCGGGGATATCGAATTGTGTGTGGATGATAAAATCATCAGTTATTGTGACCGGGATGAAAAAAATGTTCATTCGGATACATACACAGAGGGAAAAATAATCACGCTTACAAAGGGACAGGAATCACCGGATGAGAGTAAGGATTATGTGGAGATTGTAAATTATATATCTTATGATGAAAACGATCTTATGACTATAAATAATTATAGGCTGAAAGAGGTGAGATAAGTATGAGGGGATTTGTAAATCCATATAATTTTATTCGTTTTCCAAAGGAAAAAGCGAAAGCATATGAAGATACGGACATCCATACTGGCGTGATAGAATATACGGTTACAACCAAAACACCATTGTTTATTCCAAATTCAAGTTCGGATCACGCTTTTAAGGAATCCGAGGTAAAGGATCATAAATCTTATGACTTCTTTTCTTATACGGAGCTTGAGACAGATCGCACATATGATAACGAGTACCATGTTCCGGTAATACCGGGAAGTGAGATCCGCGGTGTTGTAAGGCAGGTATATGAGACATTGACGGATTCTTGTATGGGAATATTAAATGTAGATGCGTATCCGGTAAAAAGAACGATGGGACAGTTTAAGCCTGCTTTGATCCACCGTACGATCAATGGAAAACTTGAACTATTAAATGCAGATTCTTATCGTATCGAAATGGCTTGTGGAGAAAAAGAAGACGGGTCTGAAAGATACAGTAATGGAACGATAGTATATTTTAATAGGATAAGACCGGGTGGATTGATAAAATATTACAGCTTTTCAAAGGACGGAGATTTTAACGGCAGCGGCTGTCTGATCAAATGGGGAATGGGCTGCAGAAAGAAGCGGTATCATATTTTTGCCGGTAAAAACGCACAGAGTCCGGAAGAAAGATCGTTATCGAAGGATGTGATCGAAAGAAAACTGCTTCCAGTGATAGAGTCATATCTGTCGCAGCCAAATGTATCTTCTTTGAATGAGAAGGCATATCAGGAATACAAGCAGGATCTGCAGCTTTTTTTGAAGGAAAAAGGAGAAGGGTATTTTCCTGTCTGCTATTCAAAACTGGGGAATGAAATTCTGTATTTAGCTCCTGCAGTATTTTCCAAGGAAATATCAGATCATAACATTGAGACACTTGCAGGTTCGTTTTCACCATGTAAGGAAGAGGTATGTCCTGCATGTGATCTTTTCGGATATGTGAGAAAAAATAATGAAAATTGCAAGGGTTCTAAAGTGAGATTTTCAGATATGTATGTCAGAGAAAAATTGGATGTGAAAGAATACTATCTCAATTCCCGGATCACTTTGCAGAATTTAGGAGAGCCTAAGCTTGGAAATGTAGATTTTTATCTGAAAAGACCAGCAGGGGCACAATTCTGGACATACGATTATTACTATGCAGATCAGAAGCTTAGCGTTTATCCGGGTGAACTGCGGGGACGTAAGTTTTACTGGCATCACCAGAAGGTCAATCTGCCAAAAAATATAGTGCCTGTAAATCTGAATAAAACGGTGCGGATGGTAAAAGAGGGAATTGAATTTTCAGGAAAACTATATTTTGAATCAATCTCGCAGAAGCAGTTAGATCAGCTGATCTGGATCTTAAACAGTGGTACGGAGGAACTTGGACTGAAACTTGGTGGAGCAAAGCCGCTTGGAATGGGAAGCATTATGTGTTCCGTTGACAGAGTGACAGAGCGCAGGATAACAGTGGATGACGGAAAAATAAAATATATACTGGATGAAGCAGACCAGTTTGATGATATTACATATGAAAGTGTTGGCTTCAGCAATACGGTAAAAAAAGAGTTTTATAAGATCGCAGGATTAAAAACTGTTCCTGCTGATGTGGAGATCACTTATCCGAAAGAAAATGAACAAAAAGGTAAGCTGTTAGATGAAGGGTATAAATGGTTTACGAATAACCTTACATTTGTAAAAGGTGGAATGGTAAGAAATCGTGAGAGTATGAAAATAAGTGAAGCATTACCACAGATTCTCGACCAGGACTTTTCGCTGCCGTATAATGACAAACCAGTGAAAAAGAATAGTTATAAAAATAATGGAAGAAACGGAAAGTATGGTACACGGCCAGCAGGCAGAATAGGATAATTATGCAGTTATTAGTACATATCCGGCTTGACAGACCACTTGTATTGCCGATCAATTATAATCATATTTTACAGTCGGTTATTTACCGGGCAATCTCTATTGTGCCGGATTTTGGTGATTTTGTTCATGATTGCGGGTACAACAGAGGTGGTCGTCAGTATAAGATGTTTCAGTTTGGACAGTTAAATGGCTCCTATCAGATCAAAGCCCGGAAAATCATTTTTGATTCACAGGTATCTTTTGAGGTAAGAAGCCCGGAGCCACTATTGATAAGGCTCATGGCAGACAGTTTTCATTATTATGGGATCACATTTGGAAAAACACTGTATCGTGATGTGGAACTGGAACTATTTGATTATACAGTGGAAGAGTCAGAACTTGTGATCCGGATGAAGTCTCCGGTAACAGTTTATGCAACGGATCCTGTTACTGGAAAAACATATTATTATGATCCGGATGAAGCTGAATTTTATGGCAGGCTCAATGACAATTTTTATCGTAAATATCAGGCATATTATGGAATTGCGCCGTATAAACCACTGGACATTTCAAAAAATGAAGGAGTAAAAACCAGAAAGATCGTCACAAGATATCAGAACAGCTATGTGACAGCATGGTTTGTACAGCTGAATTTAGCAGGTGAACGCAGATATCTGGATTTTTTGTATCAGACGGGGCTGGGAGCAAAAAACTCCCAGGGGTTTGGAATGTTTGAGATTGTGTAAGTAAGAAAGCAGTTATTTTGCTTGATAGAGCTTTGAAACCGCTGCATAGGAATCTGCGAACTTTTGTCTTAGGGATGGAGGAGAAAGAATTTCGGCATCGGCTCCAAAGGAAAAGAAGTAATTATATGCCTGGAGTTCAGAACAGTCGAATACATACTCGTATTCCGTGGATTTTTCTTCATTTTTTACAGGCCGTGAGTGAAGTTTTTTTAAGAAAGTCTGCGTTCCTTTTTCGGTTAGTTTTACATGTATTTCTTCCCCTTCACCAAGCAGATAGGCAGGTGAATATTTAGCCAGTTTATCTTCAATGTCCTTTATCTCTTTTTGGTTCAGATGAAAAGTGCGGCTTCTGGAAAGCCGTGAGATATTAATTCTCGACATGGAAAATGAAGCAATGACTTTATTCTTTTCGCTGTATTCTTTTTTTCTTGAATAGCAGACCAGATAGTCTTGTGTGGACATTGGATCTGCAACGATTTTATAAGGATAGACACAAAAAGTCTGTTTTGTGTCATTAATGGAAACAATAACATCTAAGATGTAATTGTTTTCACATGCAATATTTATCTGGTCATAAATATCTTTTCTAAAAATCTGTTCTCTTTTTATAAATGGAAGAGATGCGTACTCTTCAATCAGGCATTTTATATACAGCCCTGAACGATCACCATATGGAACTGATTCCATACATTCATCTCCGAATAAAAAATCTGCATTTTCATCATTAATATAATACAGTTTCGAGTGAGCCTTATTTTTTTTGAATTTTTCGATGTGGCATTTAAGCTCAGTTTCCTTTTGGGCAACAAGTATATCGATGACTTTATTGAGTTCAATTTCAGGAAAGCCAGATTTGGAATCTTTCAGACATCCGGTAAGTTTTGAGCGGTATTTTTCCAAATAGGTAAATATGGATGAAGCTGCTTCATCATGGAAATTTGTTATAACGGTATTGATGAAAGCTGTCATGGATGTAACACCAAACACAGTCATATCGTCTTCTATCGTAAATATAGCTTTATCGCTAAAAGAAATTCTTATTTTTTGCGCATCATTTATAGCAGTAAATCCCATATAGTACCATCTCCCTTTTTATATAAAAACTCTTGTTGTTCCTATCATCGTAACATTTTTTTGAAAAAAATACAATTATACAAGCTAATTTCGTAACAGTTTGATGAAGAAATGATTCCGTTGTTTATTGCCATATGAAGAGTTATAATAAACTCAGTCAAGGGGAAAAAGAACAGATTCGCAGGGAGGTGATAGTATGGAAGAGCTTTTTAAGGTTATCGGTTACGCTGTAGTCGATATTCTGGTTGAAGCTGTTGCCAGTGCTGATGAGTAGCAGCTGCCAGGAATGTTTTGACTGTGAGGAGGTGATAAGTGATGGAGGATTTTGATTTCCGAGTGTTAGGTCATGTGCTTGTCGACATTTTTGCCGATATTTTTGAGGGATAAGGCATAGCCTTATTTCTCTCAATGCTGGATGAAACTGATGGTTTGTTTTTCGATTACAGGAGGTAATGGAGATGGAAGGGATGAGAAATGATATGGTTAATTTTGGTATCAGTGAGCTTGTACCTGTGAAGGTTACAAATGTTCAGCGGGAGATCATCAAGACCAAGAGCAGATGGTTCCTGCTGGCGGAGGATGCATTACCTTTAGCGGAAAGAAGTGCGTGATCCGCATAAAAAACAGACTACCGTGTCATACTAATCCGGTAAAATTCAGATTATTTTACGGGAGGGAAAAACATGGAGAAGCAGAAAAACATGGAGAAGCAGAAAAACTTATCTGAAGTATCAGCCGGTGCAGATAAAAAGGTAAGGGATCAGGCATACAATGAGTATGTGGAATCAGTAACACCCAAACATAATCTTGCTGCGAATATGGCAAAAGCATTTGTGATGGGAGGGATTATCTGCTGCATCGGACAACTGATCTTAAATACCTGTAAAAATTTAGGACTTGATAAAGAAATGTCAGGGAGCTGGTGCAGCATCCTGTTGATCTTATTATCTGTGATCTTAACCGGACTGAATCTGTATCCGTCACTTGCGAACTGGGGAGGAGCAGGAGCACTTGTGCCGATCACAGGGTTTGCAAATGGTGTTGCAGCACCGGCGATTGAATTTCAGAAAGAGGGACAGGTTTTTGGAATTGGCTGTAAGATATTTACAATCGCAGGACCTGTTATTTTGTATGGTATTTTTTCAAGCTGGGTTCTGGGACTTATTTACTGGCTGCTCTCGTGAAGTAATAAGATAAATGCGAAATGAGTGATATAACTCACTTCGCATTTTTAATTTTTATAAGAAATTGATAAATGCGTTAGAGTGAATAATCACTCTGGCGCATTTATTTTTTTGCCTAAAAACAGAGGAGGTGGAGAGCAATGGCAACCAATAAGCGACCGAGAAAAGCGTATAAGCGCATCGGATTCGAGGACAGAAAGAAAATCGAAGCACTGAACGCACAGGGCAAAACAGTAGATGAGATGGCGATGGCAATCGGTGTCCACTCGGCTACCATGTACCGTGAACTCGCCAGAGGTGGAGAACCGTACAAGGCAGAGGTCGCACAGCATTCCATCTAACAGAGAGGAGCAAGTGGAATGGAAGAACTGGATATCAAGACTGCCATACAGATAGCAAAAATACTGGCAGCGGCCCCGGATGAAAGAATCCCCATGATACTGGATGTGTTCAGCAAGGCACAGGTTGATATCAACGGACTTGATGAACTGGCAGAATGGAGAGCACTGGACAAGCAGGCCGCACTGATTGACACAGATGCCTTTGTAACAGAACTGACCAAGGGTAAGGAACTAGAGGACGGAGAATACCGCATCAGAGTTCCGGAGTTTAATCACTTCTGTAGCACAAAGGGAGTGAGTGCCAGATACGCAAGGAAGCACCTGTACGAAAGCGGAATGCTCCGAAGCAGCACTGACAATGGCAAAATCAACTACACCTGCCCGGTGCAGGCAATAGATACCAAAAAAACAGAACGATGCGTATGCATCACACCTAAAAACTGAATACCGAAAAAACACACTGGCAAGCATCGACCAGGATAAAAACCGATAGGTAGGAGCGAGCCGCCGCAGTAAATCGCTCCGGCAGCAGGACATGAGCCTGCATGAATAGCTGTCGTAATTGGGGTAGGGAACGCAGACCCAAGTAAAACAACAACGGTTCGGAGGCAGATGAGAAACACGCAGAGAGAGAATACCGAGAGCATGGATGCGTGGGTGCGATTTAACACTCGGTAGCGGGGAATGAAAAAGACCGCACTGCAGGCGACTAGTACAGCTACCCCAAAGAATACTCAGGGAGCATGAACGGAACAGTTACTCTTCAAAGCCTTGGAGAACCTGTTCCATGCCAGACCCAAGAAGCCTAGAGAGCATAATGAGGTACTGGTAAAAGTCAAGTAAGTATAAAGGAGAGAGCATATGAAACAGCCAAAAAAACTGACAAGAAATCAGAAAGAGATACTGGTCAAAAAGGGAATGAATCCAGATGACTATATGCTCCATTCAGAGGATGAGAAAGAGATGATCCTCTACAACAGGAAGGAAAAGAGACTGGAAGCAGTCGAGAAGTAAGCAGGAGGTGCATGACGATTTGAAACTCAGTAGGAGACAGAAGCGAATTCTGAAAAGAAAGCTGAAGCGCATAGTAGGGGATGCAGTAGCGGTAATAGTGGGAGCGGGAATGTTTGTCGGATTGTTTATCGCATGGGCAAACGAACCGATGTCGGACTGGAGCGAGTACATAGAGGAAAACCACATAGGCATGGTGCAGGTGGAAGGCTCGGACACATGGCTGACGCAGGAAGAATATGAACAGATGTGTAAAGAGCGTGACGCATACAAGGCAGCAGAGCAGGCAGAGGAACAATCCTACTACAACGCAATCCTTCAGAGTACTGAGACACCAGTACCGACAACGACCGCAGCAATCGGCAGTCTGGACTGGGATGCAGATGACTCCTACAGATTAGCGAAAATCGCCATGGCGGAAGCAGAGGGCGAGGACACCGAGGGCAAGGCACTGGTCATACTGGTAGTGCTGAACCGAGTATGGAGCGATGACTTCCCAGATACCATCGAGGGAGTGATCACGGAGGATACCCAGTTCGCAGCATATGAAAATGGAAGATACGACAGGGTAGAACCAGACGCAGACTGCTACCGGGCACTGGAAATGGTGCAGGTAGAGCACTGGGATGAGAGCCGGGGAGCGACATACTTCGAGAGAACCACGGATGAAACCACATGGCACAACACCACACTGAAAAAATTATTCACACACGGTAACCACACATTCTACACGGAAGAATAGATGAACAGTTGCAGGAAGGGGAAGCAAGCATGGACAATATAACAATGTCGCTCGGAATTTACTTCGAGGTAAAGGACGCAGAGATATATGGTGGAGAAGGCACAGTCGGATACGCAGCAACGATTGTAGATATTTCACTCAGCGGATTACAGAAGGCTGATTTCACGAAATACGCAGAGAGCCAGAAGGAAGGCATGGCGCAGTTCTGCCACGTCCCGGTTTAAAAGGTAAGAGTAATATCCAGAGACGAATACGAAGAAAACACGGACTAACAGGAAGGAAGTAACCAACAATGAAAATGGCAATGAAGGACGGACAGATACTCATAAGAGAAGCAGACAATGTCCAGTTCACAATCATAAAGAGTTGGGGAAAGATGAAGTGGAGCAGGCAGACGCAGACACTAAGCGGACCGGCTGACATCGAACTGCTGAACAGACTGGCAGGACTGGTAAACTTGCCACCGTCCATCGAAGCAGAGCGGAAGAAGCTGAACGAAGTAATGGCAGCAGTCGATCGAGAACGCATGAACCCGAAGCCAGAGCCACTCATCCCACCGCCAGTCAAAGTGTCGCCATTCACGCACCAGGTGCGAGGATACAACATGGCACTCATGACATTCGGACTGGTAGACCCACCGAAACCAAAGGAGGCGGAGAAGTGATACATATCAAGGAAACGGAGATCATCCCACTTCTTAAGAACGCAAAGGCGGAATACTCACAGAAGATAACTGAGGGAGATCCGAAAGATGCGGAGATGGCAGAAAGAATAGAGGAAGCACTCACACAGGCGATGGACATCGTGTACGACTACCAGAGCATGGCAGATGAGCATAAGCGGATGGTCGAAAAATACGAGACAGAAGCACCAGTAA
The DNA here is from genome assembly GCF_003470905.1 of Roseburia sp. AM23-20. Lineage (NCBI taxonomy): Bacteria > Bacillati > Bacillota > Clostridia > Lachnospirales > Lachnospiraceae > Roseburia > Roseburia sp. AM23-20. The sequence continues at coordinate 65,271 of NZ_QRHS01000006.1, read as the reverse complement.
TCAAGAGAGGTATGGACTTTTACTGCTGCCCTGCCTGCGAAAAGAGAACCTCCCGAAATCATACGCACTGCCACTGGTGCGGAAAGAAACTGGGGTGGAGCAGATGAAGCAGGAAATAACAATGGGGTCTTTGTTCTCCGGGAGCGGTGGCTTTGAACTGGCAGGATCGATATTCGGAATCAGACCAATATGGGCAAGCGAGATAGAGCCATTCCCGATACTGGTAACCACAAAGAACTTCCCAGAAATGAAACACCTCGGAGACATCAATAAATTAAACGGCGCAGACTTAGAGCCAGTGACCATCATCGCAGGCGGCTCTCCATGCCAAGACATGAGCATAGCCGGAAAGCGTGAGGGTCTGGACGGTTCACGAAGCAATCTGTTCCGTGAGCAGATACGGATCATAAAGGAGATGAGAGAAAGTGACAGAGCAGCAGGCAGAACAGGAAAGCAGATCAGACCGAGATACATGGTCTGGGAGAACGTGCCCGGAGCATTCAGTAGCAACAAGGGCAAAGACTTTCAGGCAGTCCTCCAAGAAATCGTCAGCATCACAGACGAAGAATCCAATGTACCTCTCCCTCCGAAGGGAAAATGGCAGACAGCCGGATGCATCATGGGCGACCATTTCTCCATCGCTTGGCGAGTGCTTGATGCCCAATACTGGGGAGTGCCCCAAAGAAGAAAGCGTATCTACCTTGTCGCAGATTTTGGAGGAAACACCGCACCAAAAATATTATTTGAGCGAGAAGGCTTGTCTGGGAATTTTGCGGAGAGCCGAGAAGCGTGGCAAAGAACTACCGGAGATATTAAGACTGGCACTCATAAGACAGGCACAGATGATGTCGAGTGCTATGACATCAGCGACAGACGCAGGGTAGCTGATAAGAGCGAGGTATCGCCCACGCTCACAACAAAGATGGGGACCGGCGGTAACAATGTACCCATTGTATTGGAAAACCACCCACAGGACAGCAGAGTGACGATAGCAGAGGACGGCAATGTACCAACGCTGACCAGTCGAATGGGAACAGGGGGGGGGCAATGTGCCAATGATAATGAATGAAGTTAGAGCAGTGGATCAGAGAAACCTCTCACTGGGAAACGATAAATCGGAGACGCTCCATGGAAGCGGTCACGGGAGTTCGGTTGGAACAATCATCGAGCCAATGGCACTTCATATCACACAAGACCCGACTGTATTCGAAGGAAAAACTCCATGCCTTACACAGGGCAATCCAAAGACCGGACAAGCGACAGTTGGAGTCGCTATTCCGATAGCAGATAAGGCGACCCGATACAAGGGTGGTGGGAGCACCAGAAACAATGACGGCTCTGCAAATGGACTTGGCATTGGAGAACCGGGAGCACCCGCAAACACGCTCACGGCCGCAGACAGGCACGCAGTGGCATACGCAATAGACCGTGCAGCATTCAACCAGGGAATGAATGCACAGTACGATATCAGCGTGCAGGAAGAAACAGCACAAACTCTGGTCGCAAGAGGACCGGGGGGGGTATGCCACAAGATGCAGATGGAGAGGAGCGTAGCAACGATGACGGAGAATATGGGTAGCGTAGGAACATACCAGAAAGTGAGTGGACCGCTCATGGCAAACTCGCATCCCGGAAGTTATACAGGACAGGACGCATTCAGCGATATGCTCGTGGCAACAGAATACATCGTCCGCAGGCTCACACCATTGGAATGCTGCAGACTGCAAGGCTTCCCAGATAACTGGGCAGAGGAGTTGGGAATACCAGAACCAACACAGGAAGATATCAATCACTGGCGAAAGGTGTTCCGAACGCAGATGGAAGCCATGGAAGAGAGCAAAAAGGAAAAGACAGACAACCAGATCCGCAAATGGCTGAAAGACCCGGAGAGCGACTCAGCCAAATATAAGATGTGGGGCAACGGCATAGCACTTCCGTGTGCAATGTTTGTGATGGAAGGCATCGCCATGATACTAAGCGAGGAGGATGCAGATGAGCAGCAATAATAGAGATTACATATCCTGTCGAAACCCCGCAACAACCAAGCAGCAGGAGGCAGGTTGGAACAGGATGGTGCGAGATTTAGAGCACCGCAAAGCAAAAGAAAATCACAGGAAGGAGGTAAAAAACAATGGCAGAAACGCATAAAGGCTTCGGTCTGCTTTTTGAAATGGGATGTGGAAAGACGCTAACAGCAATCATGATAGCAGGCACAGCTTACCAGATGGGTAAGGTGGAAAAGGTACTGGTGGTAGCACCAACCTCCGTCTGCTCCGTATGGCCCAAGGACTTCGCAGAATTTGCAGACTTCAAGGCAAACATCAAGGTACTGCTCGGAGACAAGAACCGCAGGCTGAAGCTGTTAAACGATCTCGACAACTTCCCATTCAAGGCATTAAAGGTAGCCGTTATCAATTACGAATCCACATGGAGAGAAGGCATCTTTGACGCACTGTATGAATGGAACGCAGACATGATCATCTGCGATGAGAGCCAGAGAATCAAGAGCCACGATGCAGAGCAGTCCAAGGCAATGCACAAACTGGGCGACCAGGCAAAGTACAAACTTATCCTGTCCGGAACTCCGGTACAGAATAATGCAATCGACCTGTATAGCCAGTACCGCTTCCTTGACCCGACAATCTTCGGAACGAACTTCTATCAGTTCCGAAACAGATATGCCATCATGGGCGGATTTAACAGACACCAGATCGTGGGATACAAAGACCTCGACCAGTTAATCCAGAAAGAGCACTCCATCGCATACCGAGTGACCAAGGACGAAGCACTCGACCTGCCGGAGCAGACATTCCTGCAGAGATACATAACGATGTCGGCAAAGGAAAAGAACATCTACGACCGCATCAAGCGTGAGAGTTTCGCAGAACTGGAAAGCGGCGGGCAGATCAGCGCAACGACCGTGCTGACAAAGCTGCTTCGCCTTCAGCAGTTCACTGGCGGATTTTTAGTGGCAGACGGAGAGGAAAAGCCGGAACTGGTCAGCAAGGGCAAGCTGAACGCACTGGAAGAAATCGTGGACGATTATGTGGTGGACGCAGGAAAGAAACTGGTAATCTTCGCACGTTTCAGACCGGAGATAGACATCATCGGGCAGATGCTGAAAAAGAAGAAACTCCGCTACGGAGAAATCTATGGAGATGTGAAACTGGAGGACAGGGGCGACATCGTCAAGGACTTCCAGACGAACCCGGAAACGATGGTATTCCTCGCACAGATCGATACTGCAGGACTGGGAATCACACTCACGGCCGCAGACACCTGTGTGTATTATTCGGTCAACTTCAACTATGCAGCATATAGTCAGAGCCTTGCCAGAATCCACCGTATCGGGCAGAAGAATGCCTGCACTTATATCCACCTCATCACAGAGGGAACGATAGACGAAGTGGTGCTGAAAGCACTGGCAAAGAAAGAGGATCTGGCAAAAACAGTCGTGGATACATGGAGGGATTATTTTTAATGAAGAAAGATATAGATGCAAAATGCTATGAATTAACACTGACACCAAATTATGTGTCAGATTGGACTTTTAATGATGCGCTTAGAGAATTAATCCAGAATGGCACAGACCAAGAAGTACTGGATAAGGAGAATAAGTTCCAGATCATTTACAACGGAAAAGAAAAAACACTCAGACTTGTAAATCAAAAATCTGTCCTTAAGATAAATACCCTGCTTTTAGGACGAAGCAGCAAAGCAAACAATGAGGACACAGTTGGACAGTTTGGAGAAGGGTATAAAATTGCTGCTCTTGTTTTGAACAGACTTGGGAAAACCTTCACGATTTACAACAATGAAAAGGGGGAAATCTGGGAGTCCAGATTTAAAAACTCTGAAAAATGGTTGGAAAAGATCCTCGCATTTTATGTGTACAAGCATGATACAGATAACTCTGGTTTATGTATCGAAGTTGGAAATGTTACACACGAGGAATTCAATAATTTATACAAGGTGTGGCTTCATTTGGAGAACTGCGATTATAGCAAAGCCGACACAGGGTACGGCGAAATTATCTTGGATGAAGAATATGCCGGAGAAGTATATGTCAATGGATTGTTCGTGGATTGCAACAGTGATTTGAAATACGGGTACAACTTTAAGCCTAAATACATACGACTGGAGCGTGACCGAAAGACTTGCGATAGTTGGAATGTTGAAGAAATTACATCTCTTATGATTGCTGAAGCAATGGTAAAGGGAGACATTCCAATAGAGCAGGTTAGGAAAATGATTGAGGAACGTGCGGATGATGTATATCATTTTGAGTTCAATACTTACAAAAACGATGTGAAAAAAGTACAGGAAATGCTAATAGAATCGTTTGATAGTCAAAATCCACAGCCATACTCCATCCCAGTAGACTCACAGGAAGATGTGAAAAAAGTCAAAGCATATGGTGGAAATCCGGTAGTAGTTCCATCCGGAGTAGCGAAGTTGCTTAAAGAGGAAAAGGAAAAGCGTATTAAAACACTTATGGAAATACCATGCGCCAGTGTTATGACCTTAAAGGATAAATTCAATAGATGGTATGACATTTACGCTGAAAAACTTCCGCCAGAAGCGCAGGTGGAAATCAGAAACCTCATCGAAGAATTGGAGTGATTGATATGGACAAAATCGTAATCTGCAAGCAGTGCGGTAAGCCAGAATACTGGGGAGAAATGAGATGGCTGTCGGGAAGATGTACTTGCAGGAATTGTTACAAAGCAAACTGGCAGGACGAGAATCATTGCTTATACACATGGGATGATTTAGACGGAAAACGTCCAACAATGAAAGAGTACCAGGAACAGCAGGACGAGAGGTATCGCAATGGCAAAGATTGATATTTTTAACCCAGAAAGTAAATACGACATCCTCTACACGGACCCACCTTGGCAGCAAGGCAGGGGAGGAAAGAAAGCGGCCAGACCGAACAGTACCGGAACGACAGTACCATACGAGACAATGGACGTCCCCGGAATTATGGAACTGCACCGCTATGTCACAAACGAACTCATGAATAAAAAGCACAATGTATTCATGTGGACGATAGACAAGTACCTGCCGCAGACAGAGGAAATCATGAGCCTGCTTGGATATAAACTCCACGCAAGGCTGATATGGGATAAGGGCAACGGACCGGCACCCGCCTACACGGTGCGCTTCGCACATGAGTATCTGCTCTGGTTCTACAAGAAGGGAAATATCATCCTCCCAGACAAGGACAAGCGTGGAGCTTTTTCCACGGTACTCAGAGAGAACAACAAACGGCATCACAGCCAGAAGCCGGAATGTGCCTATCAGATGTTAGAAACATTCTTCCCACAGGCAAAGAAACTGGAACTCTTCGCAAGAGCGGAGCGTGACGGTTGGGATCAGTGGGGAAATGAATTATAAAACCAAAGAAGGAAGGAGCAAAGCAATGAAAACAGAACAACGGCTTCAGTCAGTCAATGAAATTTTAGACAAAAAAATTCGAGAATATAACAAAATTCTTGAAGAAAAAAAGAGACTAGAGAAGCAAACCAAAGAAAACAATGCTGCAAAAGAGAAAAAGGAACAGGAGATAGCACAGATAATGGTGGATAACGAGAAGCCAAGTACTATCGTGGATGGATATACCTACTCTTTACAGGAAACCAAAATGTATTCCAAGAAGGCGGAAGAAAAGCTAGAGCAGTTAAAAATAGAGGAGGGGATAGAATTCTTCGAGGTATTGAGAGAGCAGGGACTTGGTTCAATCATAAAGGAAACAGTCAATGCGAAAACACTACAGTCCACAATGAAGGCTCTTGATGATGAATTACCAGAAGGCGAAGATTTACCAGAGGATTTAGCAAAATGTCTCAATATTTACTCGAAACTTGGAATCAATAAGACAAAAGCAAGCAAAAACGCACAGCAGGCTTTAAGCAGAGCAAAGAAAGCACGGGAGGTATAAGCCATGGCAGATTATGAGCAGATGGAAATTGATGTAACACTGGAAAGCGACCGTGACCTCAAAGAGAATATGCAGGCAACAGCCAAATTCGCACTGGGTCAGATCATGGAGTATCAGCACCCGACCAAGGTAAAGAACCGCCATGAGGGATACGGAATCGCAGCAGAGGGATATGCGTCTCTGCAGGGCAAGATGAAGTCCACCAAGACGGATATGGATGACCTCTTGAAACTCCTTCCGAATGGAGATGGCGATGTGCTCAATGTAATCGGCAGCCTTTACAACTCAGCGGTCGAGGTAGCCGTGGAGTCCATCAAACTGGCAGCGCAGGCACAGAGAATCATGGACGACCTCTACTATGGAGAGAGCGGAAAGCCGACACCAGTGGAAGAATATCTGGATGAGCAGGAAGCCGGAGAGCAGACGGACGATGGCTTCGAGGAAGCCGACAACAACAAAGAAAACGCAGAGGAAATGGAGGATTAAACTATGGCAAAGAATGAGGTAGCAACCACAGAAAAGAATTTTAATCTGGTCACATTGACCGGAGAACTGAAGGAAGCAGTCGCAGAGGAAATGGACGGACTGGGCAACCTTCCGTTTGACAGAGCAAAGATTCCAAGCGGTGGCGGTCTTGCATTTGAACTGCCGGGAGAAACTGAGGACGAACCTGTCATGAGCACGGATATCACAGGAGTCATCCTGTACCACCACCCAATGAATTCCTACTGGGCAGAGCAGTACAATGGCGGAAATGCACAGCCGGACTGCTCAAGCATTGACGGAAAGCAGGGAATCGTGAGAGAAACCGGAGAGATCTGCGACTGCAGCAGATGCCCGCATAACCAGTTCGGAAGTTCCGGAGCAGGAAAAGCCTGCAAGAACATTCACAGATGTTACATCCTGCAGGAAGGAAACCCTGTGCCGATCATCCTTGCACTTCCTCCGACATCCCTCAAGTATCTGAGAGATTACATCGGAAAGAGAATTCTGCTCAAAGGACTCCGCTGCTATGATGCGGTAACCAAGATCACTCTGAAAAAGGAAAAGTCCGCAGACGGAATTACATACTCCAGAGCAGCGTTCTCCTTTGTCGGAAAGCTGACGGATGCGCAGAGAGCAGAAGCCAAGGCAATGGTAGAAATCGCCAAGGCATTCGCAGGAAACCTCACAGAGGTAGATGAAGCCGACTACAACACCGGAGCGGTAGATGCGTCAGAGTTCCAGAATGTGGAGGGAGACGCAAATCTGCCATTCAACTAAGGCAGACAAGCCGGGAGCAGAAATGCTCCTGGCATTATCCAAAGGAGGCACAGTATGCAGATATTGTTTGATAACTGGACCGGCAGATACGATGACGAATGCTTAATGCCGGGAGATATCGTGGAAGCGGCCATGATTTACAACTTTAGAGAGAATGCGGGCAACCAGAACGACCTCATGATCCAGATGAGCGAGGTCGCAGACATTGTCGGTAACGCACCTATCTATGACACCATATACAAGGAAAACAGATACTCTCCATGGAGATATGCAGGACAGTGTTATCCGGGAGAGTTGAGAAACAGAAATCCGGCACTCATGCCGATGTGCTATGTCTGCAGCAGATACAGAGCAGACACCAGGGAAGAACTGGAAGAAAATATCATGATTGCAAAGTGGGCGGCAAATAAACTGGTCAGCGAAGGAAAGATACCGATCGCACCGCACCTTTACTTCCCACGATTTATGGATGACTCCATCGCAGAAGAACGGTACTTCGGAATGGAAGCAGGCAAGCGTCTGATGATGCAGTGCAAAGAATTCCTCGTAGTAACCGTGGAAAATGTGATCAGCGAGGGGATGAATGAAGAAATCGACTACATGACGAACAGGCTCATGATGCAGGGCAAGTCAATCAACTTTACAAGGCTTGGACTGGAAACGGTAATACATAGTAGATTGGAGCGATAATATGCAGCAGACAGCAGAGGTCGACTTAGACCGACTGGTAGATTATAGAACTGAATACTGCTCCGTTATCAAGAAGCATAAGATCACAGGCGACAACCTCACAGGACTGTGCCCATTCCATGACGACAGGGCAAACTCGTTCTCGGTAGACCTAAAGACAGGAAAATGGCATTGCTTCGCAGAAAATGATGGCGGAAACTTCGTCACATTCTACGCAAAGCTGCACGGACTGGACACCAAGGAAGCCTATAAGCAGATACTGGAAAAGTATGGAGCATTGAGTGAGCCGCAGGAGAAGCCAAAGGAAAAGAAACCAGGACTGGATCATTACACCGTATCCCAGTATTCATTCGAGAAGCGTCTCCCAGAAGAATGGCTGAAAGAGCAATGCTGTCTGCAGACAAAGAAAGACCGAAACGGAGTCCAGTATTTATACATACCATATTTTGATGCAGAAAAGAATCTGGCACTGCACCGCAAGAGATATGGCGGAAAGCAGTTCCGGTGGGAATACGGAAAGACCGAGAAGTTGTGTATGTATGGACTGTGGCAGATAGAAGCCATTCGGAACATCGGATACGCAGCACTGGTAGAGGGCGAGAGCGACTCCCAGTCCATGTGGTACATGGGAATCAGCACACTGGGAATACCGGGGGCATCCATGATGCGTGCGGACTGGGCAGGAGTCCTGCAGGATTTGAAATTATATATCCATGTAGAGCCGGACAAAGGCGGGGAGACATTCCTCGCCAAAGTCACAAGGGCACTCCGGGAAGGAAAGTTCGTAGGAGAAGTATACAAATGGAGCTGTCGAACACTCGGATGCAAGGACCCATCGGAAGTTTATATGAAGTATGGCAAAGAGGAAGCGGCCGAGAAGATCCGAAAAGCAATCAGCAACGCAGAGCAGATAGACATCGAGGAAGATAACATCCCGGAAGCGGTCGAGGGAGCACCTGTGAACTTAAGGCAGCCGGAAGGTTGGATTTATTCAGAAAAGGGAATCAGCGTGATCGATGAAAAGAAGTATGCACCAGTCATGGTATGCAGAACCCCGATCATTATCACGCAGCGACTGCGGAGCATGGAAACAGGAGAGGAAAAGATAGAGGTAGCATTCAAGAGGGATGGGCAGTGGCACAAGGCAATATACCCACGAAGCACCATCTTCACATCCAGAGCCATCACAGCACTGGCAGACTTAGGATGCACCATTACATCGGAGAATGCAAAGCACGTAGTAAAGTTCCTTGCAGCACTGGAAGCAGAGAACATAGACATCATAAAAAAAGCAGACTCCACAAGCACATTCGGATGGCAATCCGGAAAGAGATTCGTACCGGGGCACGATAAGGATATCGTACTGGACATTGATCCATCGCAGAGAGGAATGGCAGCGGCATACTGCCAGAACGGAACAATGGCGGACTGGCTCAAAATGATAAAGCCACACAGGAGCAGGGATAAGTTCCGCTTCATACTGGCGGCCAGTTTCACAGCACCGTTACTGCGGATTATAAAACAGAGAATATTCTTCGTTTACAACTGGGGCGGTTCAAAAGGCGGAAAGACCGCAGCATTAAAAGCAGCACTCTCCGCATGGGGCGACCCGGAAAGGCTGATGGTAAACTTCAACGCAACACAGGTAGGCTTGGAAAGAACCGCATCCTTTTACTGCGACCTACCACTGGGAATTGATGAGCGTCAGCTTGCAGGCAACAACCAGAACTCACTGGAAAAAATCGTGTATATGATCGCCAGTGGTACAGGAAAGATACGAGGTGCAAAGAGCGGTGGCATCCAGGCAACACAGACATGGAGAACCGTGGCACTGGCAACCGGAGAAGAACCACTATCAACAGAAACATCGCAGACAGGTGTAAGCACCCGTGTGCTTGAAATATACGGTGGACCATTTGACGATGAGAGGGAAGCCTCCGTCATGCATCAGCAGTCTGGAATGAACTGCGGATGGGCGGGACCGGCTTACATCGGAATGCTCCTGCACACAGACGAGAGAAGCATCACGGAGAAATACGATGAAATGATGCAGTATGTATACCAGATCAGCAAAGGAAAGAGCGGATCACACATAGCAGGCATCGCAGCGGTGGCACTGGCGGACGCAATCATCGACACATGGGTATTTAATAACGGAGAATGGCTGAAACGGTACGAAAATGGAGAATTTGATACGGAATCAGCCAAAACAAACACGGAAAACCTGCAAATCGACCCGGAATCATGGGAAAGAGCCAAAGAGATGGCAAGGAACATCCTGCAGGAGCAGATGAACGCAGACACCGGAGATGTAAACGAGAATGCCACGCAGTACATCGTGGACTGGATACTGTCAAACAAGGACAGCTTCGGGGAGAAAGCCTTCGGAACGTGCCTTGGCATGATTCAGAACAAGAACGCATACATCTTCCCATCCATGCTGACGCAGGCACTCACGAAAGCAGGGTACTCATCCAGAAAGACACTGAAATACCTCGCAGATAAGGGTCTGATCGGAGTATCAGTCCTTAAGGATGGCAGCACCAAGAACTCCGTAACAAAATGGTTTAACAACCGAAACTGCCGCTTTGTGGAATTCCACCTGGGCGACCTCGCAGAGGAAAAGGACCCATTACTGGAGGAGGAAGAAATCGCAGAGCAGATGAAACCGCAGCAGATGAATCTGCCGGGAATGGGTGATGGATGGCAGACCATACCCGATGAGGAAGCAGATAAGCTGCCGTTCAATTAGTCACAGAATTTGCGATTTAGTCACAAAAACCATGGAGCAGAAAAAATTGTGTGACTGGAAATTATGTGACCAAAATCGCTAAAAAGTTATAAAAAACCTTAAAAAACCGCACACCTAAAATTAGGTGTTTAGTTAGGTGTTCGGTTAGGTGTTTAGTAAAAAACCCAGTAAAATCAAGGCTTTTAATAACATCTAAACACCTAAAACACCTAAATCACTATTTTTATTGTATTTACGGAAAATTGTGTGACTGCATGAAGGGTTAGTCACAGAAATCACTAAAAAAACATGGTGTATATCAAAAATTAGGTGTTAGGTGTTTAGTAACCCCGACAAAGCCAGTAAAATCAAGGGTTTCACAGTGAACACCTAAATGAACACTTAGGTGTGCGGTGGAAAAATCGGGGCATTAGGTGTTCGGAGAAAGAAAGGGTGGTGCGAATGGACAACGAGAGCAATCCAAACGATGAAGAAAAACTGAAATCGTTACTGGAGACACTGAGGAAGAATGATGAAAAAGTGCCAAAGGAACTCCTTCGGACAAAGTACAAAAAGCCGTACCGGGAACTGAAGGAAAGCATCAAGGAAGTGGCAGACCGGATGCTGAACGGCAGAATCCGAGAGGGAATCGTCATAAAGACGGATGAAGCCGGACAGGTTCTCATTAAGCAGATCCAAACAACGCTCGATGAGAAAAGGAATGCAGGAACAGGAAAAGAACTCGGCAGGGCACTCTACAAAGAATACAGTCTGGAAAAGTTCCTGCAGATTGTGGAAGAAATCAGAACCGCAATCTGGAATCTGTGGATACCTTACTGGCAGGAGCACTGTTGCTTATATGCAGCACCGGAATGCTTCGAGGAAAACGGACCGCCACCGAAGATTTACAACGATTTGACAAAAGAGTTCCTTGTAGACCAGGAACAGAACATCTGGGAGAAGAAACCAGAGTGGGAATCAGAACAGAGAATGATCATCACAGCCGGAGCGTGCCACATTCTGGCTGAGGGATTAAAGAATAAGGAGGAAGCAGATGGGATGCAAAGCAGCGATACCAACAGATGAGTACCACGGATGGGAGTGCGAAATAACAGAGGGAGCGTGTATGTTTTTACACCCAGACAGTAAAAGATGTGCCAAAGAATACGGCGAAGGACCAGATGCAGTAGAACAGGAGGAGCAAAACAATGGATAACAGACAGGCAAACATCAACAGATTTGAAGCAGAGATGACAAAGGTAACAAGAGACGGAGTGGACAAGCTGATGGCATTTATCAGAAAGAGTGATATGTACGCAGCACCTGCAAGTACCAGATTCCACCTTTCAGTGACAGGCGGACTGCTGCAGCACTCACTCAATGTACTGGATGCACTGAGGGCGAACCTCACAAAGAACGATGACGGCACATACTCATACGAGGTCGCAGGAGTTCCGGCAGCCAGAGTGACAGAGGAAAATGTGATCATCATGGCACTACTCCATGACATCTGCAAGACCTACTTCTACACAACGGAAATCAGAAACCGCAAGGTCAATGGAAAGTGGGAGCAGTACGAAGCATTCGCAGTGGACGACAAGATTCCATACGGTCACGGAGAAAAGTCTGTAATGATGATCGAGGAATATATGAAGCTTCAGCCAGTAGAAAGATATGCAATCAGATGGCACATGGGATACACCGAAGCCGACACCTTATCATTCAACAATGCAATCGACAGATACCCGATGATCTGGGCACTGCATTCCGCAGACACACAGGCAAGTCACTTTATGGAAAACAATGAGGGGAACAAGCTGGCATACGCAGACAACGGATCAGCGGAATACGCAGATCAGCCGACCATGCAGGAGGCAACCGCCCCGGTATTTGAGGAGGCGACACCAGTATGAGCATGATGGAACTGCTGTCTCAGATGAGAGAGCAAGCCAGAGCCAAGAAGCAGCGCAAAGGAAGCCTGCCGTGGTTTTGTATCATTCTTTCGGACAAATGCGTAGAACCGGAAAAACCCTGTACTGAGTGCAGGGTTTACGAGGAACATAAAGAAGAAATCGAAAAGGAGATGGAGAGACATGATCATCAAAATTGAAGCAGTACCGAAACTGATAGTGGAAGATGGAGTAGAGAAAGTCGTCATGGGAGCAAACAATCAGCCAGTGCGGGATAAAGAAAGAGCACTTATCACAACCAAGGGCGGCAATTACCGCAGAATCGTCACACTCACAGACGAACTGGCGGCAGAGGTGGCAAAAGGACACCGATACTTCAATGCAGTAGAGAAAAACGGAAAACTCCACATCACAGGGAGAGTGTCCGCCAGATTTTAAGGAGGCAGACAATGACAGCAAAGAACGCAGAAGGGTATCCAGACCCAACAGCAGAGGAAGCAATCCGCCATGTAATGCGTGGAGGAAAACTGGATTATACCTCCTTCAGAACCTATGAGGAATTGCAGGACTACACCATAGAGCATAACAAAGGCATAAGCACCAGGGAAGCGGCCGACAAATTCATCCGGGAGAAGATGCCAAAGGAAAGTTACTTCCAGAAGAAAATCCTTGACTGGATAAAGGATAACGCACCAAATGCCATCGCATGGAAAGAAGCAGCCGGCCCGTACTCCAGACAGGGAATCCCAGACATTACCTGCATCATCAATGGCAGGTATTACGGATTCGAGGTCAAGCGGCCATTCATCGGGGTGCTGAGTAAGATGCAGGAACAGACCATAAAGCAGATCCGCAGGGCAGGCGGAAGGGCGGAAGTTGTCACTTCAGAAAAGGAAGTAGCAGAAATCCTGCTGCCGGAACTGACACAGAAATAGCAAGGGAGCAAACAGAATGAGAGTAGCAATCGAACCGAGAAAATCAACTGACCGTGGCGGATATTACTGTATGCCGCTGAAGGTAAATGTGCCGACAGGACGCAAGGACTGGAAGCTGACCAAGTGCCCGGAGTGCGGTGCACAGTGTTGGGAACTGCCACTGGCAGAAGTAGCCAAGGCGCAGGGAGCAAAAGGACTCTGCACCATGTGCGCTTTAAAGAAGGGAGTGAGCGGAAGATGAGAGTAAAAATAAAGCCAGTCAATGATATGGCGGTGTCTGACGAACACCTCAACATCATAATCCTCAAAAAGCCAAAGCGCAGATATAGACAGATTATCAAGGCATATTACAGAAGAATGCAGAAGAAGGAAGTGAAAGAATCATGAAAGCAATAACAGTATGGCAACCATGGGCAACGCTATTGGCGACTGGGCAGAAACATAACGAAACACGGTCATGGAAAACAAGCTATCGTGGAGAAATCCTCATCCACGCAGCCAAAACAGACCACAGCGGAATCCTGCTACATATCCCGATGGAAGAATTGAAGCACTTCCAGGACGCAGGTGTAGTAAATAAACTACCAACAGGAGCAATCATCGGGAAAGCAAATCTCGTGGATTGTTTCCAGATCGATGAAGCCTATCGGAGAAAACTGCAAAGAGAGAATCCGGCAGAGTTAGCATTCGGAGATTATACCATCGGCAGATACGCATGGGTAATGGCAGATGCAATATTATTCAATAAGCCAATTCCGGCAAAGGGAAAGCAAGGACTGTGGAACTGGGAAGGAGATGTACAGGATGAACGATGATGAAAAGTGTTGCTGCGGAAACTGCCTGCACCACAGACCATCATGGGAAACAGGACATCTGAGCGGATGGCACTGCGATAACTTCATGGCAGACGCATACGGATGTGATACAGAGTACGATGATGGAGAAGAATGTCCAGATTTTGAAAGCAAGAGGTAGGTAAACCATGTGGAAGATTTTTATAGAATACGATGATAAAAGCAAATTGACGATAACCGGAAAGCACAAGGATATCCCAGTAGAACTGGCAAACAAATACTACAGAGAATATGTGAAAAGCAGCGTATGTAATGCCACATATCAGCAGTATCCAAAGAAAGACCATGAATCTATGTCATTGGCAACGAAGATAATGGAACTTCAAAATGGAGTGCAACGATGAATGACGAATTTGAAAGTTGTGTAATGATTTGCCAGAACTGCGGACACGAAACAGCGATTGATCCAAATAGAACAATAGGAGCAATAATACCTTTGGAATTTTGTCCGTGGTGTGGAAAAGAAATAAAGGAGGCAGAGGATGAGACTGAAAAAGAAAATCAGCAGGCAGAGTAAGATATTCAAAAAGGCGATCAATGCAAAGTGGGCATTCTACTGGGCAAAGTTCATGACAGAAGCAGCGGCCATCTGTAGGAAGTATGAGCATGAGGTAATCGAAGGCAAGGGAACGGATTATGAATATACACACCTCTCATGCGATGGTTGCCCATTCAATGTAGAGAAGTTCGGAGAGCATAAGATATGCGGGTGCATATTAAGCGGACCGGACGACTGGGATGAGCCAAAGGTAATCGGTCATATCGTTCGCACAATAATCCATGAAATGGCAGGTGGTAAGAAATGAGCGAGAACGAAATCCGTGAGTACGCACTCATGAAAGCGACATTTAAGTGGTTGCTGATTGGTATGTTATGGCAGGGATTGGAATTGTGGTTCTACGGAACAACCAGACCGAGCAACGAGGATACAATCATCGGATTTTTACTCTGGTATTACATCGTGAGATGTGAATGCATGAAAAGGGGAGTCTGGTGGAAAAGAGGTGGAGACAATGGCAAAAGGTAAACCAAAGCGTAAGCCATTCGGGATGAATTCCAGTCTGGCGGATGCAACACAGGTAATGAGACAGCTTCCGGTGTCGGCAATGCTATCGTCCATTGAAATGCAGATTAATATCCTGCAGGAGCGTGGAGTAGAGATACGAGACTGGGAGAACAAAGACCGGGTACTTAAGCAGGTAAGAATACTCGGCGGAAAAGCATACTTCCTTGCGGAGGACAAACCCAGGGATTAGAAAGAAGGAAAACTATGACACCAGACAGCATGGCAAATGAAGTAGAAGAACAAAAACTGCTTCTCAAACAGTACCTCGGACAATATTATTATGCCAAGATGAAAAAGAAGCAGTTGGAAGCCAGACTTCGTACTTTCAGAGAAAATATGCTCGGCACAAAGGGGATGCAATACTCCCCAGTGCCACGCAGCCAGACCAACAGCGTAGGAGACGGACCGGCAACGCAGGTCATCCGCGCGATGGAGATCGAGGACAGAATCGAATCACAGAAAGCAGAGATGGCAAAGACCATGCTGAATGTGATGAAGATCATGGATTTTTTACCAACGGATTCCACGGAACGAAGCATACTGGAATACAGACACATTGACTGTTTGAGTTGGAAGCAGGTGTGCAAGGAAGCAAACATGACAAGGACTCCTTGCAACAAATACTACAACGCAGGAATTGACAAGCTGCTTACATACAAAAAAGTACAGTCAATTTTACAGGAATTCGCCTCCTCCCAAGAACCCTCAAAGCCTTGAAATTGCTTGACTTCGGAGTAGGGGGGGTAGAATTGTACTGACAAAATAGCTTATTGTCAGATGATAAATTCTACCCCTTAAAAGGAGGAGCAATATGGGATTGAAAGATTACACAGATACAAAAAACGGGCCGCAATTGGCGGTATTAAAACACGCAGTCATCGGAGACAGAATCGGAGAGGTTAAGATAGAAAAAGGCTTCCTAAAATTCAAAGGAACGATGACGGACAAACATACCAAGGAAGTGCATCATTGCACCATGGCAGGATGCGACTGTGAAGATTATAAGAAAAACAAGCTGCCATGTGTGCATATGTACAAACTGGCATTGGAGTACGGAATGTACAAAGACATTCAGAAACGAGGATTTGCAGGAAAACTGGCAGGACTGAGTGATGAAGCCTTCGCCTATTTTGAAAGCGCAATGTATGGCGGATACTACGATAAAGAGAGAGACATCGAAGATGGATCATGGGAAAAGATAACTCAGAAGATTAAAAGCGAATTATCCAGAGAAGGACTACTGGAATTTCATCGTGGATATTTTGTATTTACGAACCATGTCCAGAATGAAATCATCGGGTATATCCTGGCGACTTTTTCAGACCCACGCAGTATAGAGCGTAGAAAAAATCAGTAAAAATAATCACGGAAATATCAAGCTGGAAATTTTACTGGGAAAAATTCCGCAAAAGAAAAAAAGAACATCGAAAATTCAAGCCGACTTTTGGAAATCCACATTCGGAATCCAAGGGCCGGCTTTTACTGTGTGTGCAGAACGGATTATAAATACCAAACCTAAAAAATAGGGCACGCATATAGGGAGTGTATAAGGCCCACATATAACACACCCATATATGGGGCAGGTATTATGCCCAGAAAAAAGACAGGAAAAGCACAGAGGTACAGGGGCGCACCGTAGCACACACCCACAGGGGCAGGGAGAGCAGGGGCAGGACGCACCCACACACCACAGCCACAGCACTACGCAGACGCACCACAGGCAGGGCAGGCAAGGCACAGGGCACACCACAGGACAGGGGCACAGCACCACACAGAAGCACAGCACACAGAAGAAAGCACAAGAGAGTACACAAGAGTACATCGAGGTGTGCTATAGTAGTAGCGTGGAGCACAAGGGGACAGACCACACGGTCACACCCAACCACTCCACTTGCTCCCCTCAGAGAGGACATGGCACAAGGCATCAGAGCCTGCGCTGTGTCCTCTTTTGCGTGCAGGCGGGGCACGGCATCGCCGTAGGTACTACCCAGACCCAAAATGCAATGCGGGGCGAGGAAGGCGCGGCTTTTTTGCCGATAAAATAAAAAAATTTTTAACCATTTCGTTACGCAAAGCGGGAAGGAGGCTTGGAAATGGACCAGAAACTGAGAACTGAGCGCAGGAAACTGGCTGACTTAAAGGCAGCAGAATACAATCCAAGAAAAGCACTGACCCCGGACGATGCGGAATACCAGAAAATAAGGCGGAGCATTGAAGAATTCGGATACGTTGACCCCATCATCATAAACGAGGATGGAACTATCATAGGCGGCCATCAGAGGGCAACCGTCCTCAAAGACCTCGGATACCAGGAAGTGGATGTGGTCGTGGTGGCTCTGGACAAGCAGAGAGAGAAGGCTCTGAACATCGCACTGAATAAGATTACAGGCGAATGGGATGAAGTGAAGTTAAAAGATCTGCTGCTTGACCTCGACCTCGGAGATTACGACATATCACTGACAGGCTTCGAGCAGAACGACCTCACGGAACTGGTGGACAAACTCGCTATCGAGCCGGAAGCAGTGGACGATGACTTCAATGAGGACGAAGCACTGGAGCAGGCGGAAGCCGAACCAGTAACCAAACTCGGAGATGTGTGGCTACTGGGCAGACACAGGCTCATGTGCGGAGACAGTACATCGCAGGATGACATGGCGGTTCTGATGAATGGAGAAATCGCAGACCTTGTCGTCACTGATCCGCCATACAATGTCAACTACGGAGACAAGGCAGAGATGCTCGATGAGTACCTCCCTGCCAAAGGACACCGCAACATCAACCACATCAAGAACGATAATATGGACAACCAGAGTTTCTATTCGTTCTTACTGGCAACCTACCAGAGTGCTTATGAATTTATGAGAGCCGGGGCAGCAATCTATGTATTCCACGCAGAGAGTACCGGACACATATTCAGACAGGCATTTCTTGACGCAGGACTGAAACTCGCCCAGTGCTTAATCTGGGAAAAGAACGCATTCGTCCTCGGCAGACAGGACTACCAGTGGAGACACGAACCGTGTCTGTATGGATGGAAAGAGGGTGCGGCGCATTACTTCATCAATGACAGGACACAGGATACCGTCATTCTGGAAGATGATATAGATTTCAGTGCCATGAAGAAAAACGAACTTGTGGCATATCTGGAAGAACTCCGCAGGAAAAACAGAGATCAGACCTCTGTTATTTACGAGAACAAACCGACAAGGAATGACATACACCCAACCATGAAGCCAATCGCACTGGTCGGAAAATTCATAACCAATTCCAGTAAGTCCGGATGGAATGTACTGGATCTGTTTGGTGGAAGCGGCAGCACCCTCATGGCCGCAGAGCAACTGGGAAGGACGGCATTCATCATGGAACTGGATGAGAGATTCTGTGATGTGATCGTGAAACGGTGGGAAGATTACACCGGACAGCAGGCAGTCCGAATCCCGGCAGAGGATGTAAAGTAGAATGGCAGAGGAACAGCAGGGCGGCTTCTACCGTGTAGAGGTCATCGCTTCTCTGTTCGGAGTAACGGTGCGAAGGGTGCAGCAGCTTACTCAAGAGGGCATCATATCAACAACCAAGACCAAAGAGGGGAATCGGTATGAATTAGCACCTACCATTCAGAGGTATGTCAAATACCTTTCAGACAAGGCATACGGAAAAAGCAAGTCCGAAAAGGAAGCCGAACTGAGGGAACAGAAACTGCAGGCAGAGATCGCCCTCAAGGAATCCCAGGGAGAAATGCATAGATTAAAGACAGAGATCGCATCGGGGAAGTACATCGACATCGAGGAAGTGAAGATGGACTATAGCCGATTTTTTGTTTCATTCAAAAAGTTTGCATTATCCCTGCCGAGCCGACTATCCGGCAGAATCAGCGGTCACTGCGACCCGATGGAGATTCGCTCGATAGAAAAGGATCTGAACGCAGAAATCATCCGGTTATTAAACAGCTTTGTGGTGGCAGGCTGCACACCGGAAGAAATGGAAAAGAAAAAGCGTGGCAAGAAATCCGTATCGTAGATACGAGGTCACAGAATACCAGAAGGAAGCCTTAAAGTTCCTACAGCCACCAGAGGACATCACGGTATCGGAGTGGGCAGATAAGTACAGGGTACTGGATGCCAAGACCTCTGCAATGCCGGGACCATGGCGGACAGAACACACCCCATACCTTAAAGGCATCATGGATGAGTTCAACAATTATGAGACAGAGGAAATCGTCTACGTGAAGCCTACGCAGGTAGGTGGAACAGAGTGCCTCCAGAACATGGTAGGTTACATCGTCCAACAGGACCCTGCGCCGACCATGATCGTATACCCGACAGATACGCTCGCCAAATCCATATCGGAGAACAGACTGCAGCCGATGTTCAAAGCGGCACCGGAACTCCGAAAGAGGTTTGATGAGAACTCGCAGTTGCAGGAATTACAGTTTGATGGAATGTATCTGACACTGGCAGGCTCGAACTCCCCATCAAGCCTTGCGAGTAAAGCAATCCGATTCCTGTTTCTCGATGAGGTGGATAAATATCCGGGGGCATCCAAAAAGGAAGCTGACCCGGTCAGTCTGGCAAGGGAACGAACCAAGACATTCCACAACAGGAAGATATTCATCACAAGCACACCGACACTGAAAACAGGGCATATCTGGAAAGCCAAGGAAGATGCAGACATAGAGAAGCACTACTTCGTTCCATGTCCGCACTGTGGGGAATACATCGAACTCAAGTGGAAGCAGATACACTTCCCAAAAGAGGAGGGGATGAGTTACGCAGACCGTGCAGAATTCGCAACCTATGTATGCCAGGAGTGCGGATGCGTAATCACAGACCAGGACAAGCCGGAGATGCTCCGCAAGGGAGAGTGGCGGACGGTCAAGGAAAACACCAAGTTCGTCCGCAAGGTAGCGTTCTGGATGAACACCCTGTACTCTCCATTTGTTCGCTTTTCAGAGATTGTAAAGGAGTTTCTGGACAGCAAGGATGACCCGGAGAAGCTGCAGAACTTTGTCAACTCATGGCTTGCAGAGCCGTGGGAGGATACCAAGCTAAAGACCAACGCAGACCTCGTCATGGAAAGACAGACCGAGTACGAGGAACTGGTAGTGCCGGAGTGGGCAAAACTGCTTACGGCAGGAGTCGATGTACAGGAGAACTGCCTATACTGGAGCATCAGAGCGTGGGGCAATTACCTCACAAGCCAGAACATAGCACATGGGCAGGCTTTCTCATTCCAGGAAGTCGAGAGAATCATGAACCTCGAATACCAGATGCCGGATAGCACACCACTGGTCGTAGCACTGGCACTGATCGACTCCGGTAATGACGCAGATACGGTGTACGATTTCTGCGCCAACAATTCAGAATGGGCACTGCCAAGCAAAGGTTCATCAAACCCGATGCTGTCGCACTACAAACTGTCCAAGGTAAATAAGAGCGACAGCAAGGCATACGGCATGAATCTGGTACTGGTGGACACCGGAAAATATAAGGACATGATCGCCGGACGAATGCAGAAAAAGAACGGCAGTGGATCATGGATGGTTTACCAGGGATGCGACAGAGAGTACGCAGAGCAGGTAACTGCGGAACATAAAGTGAATGTCAAAATGGGAAACGGCAAGGTCAAACAGGAATGGCAGCAGAAAACCTCCCACGCAGACAACCACTACTTGGACTGCGAGGTATACGCAACAGCAGCGGCAGATATCCTCGGAGTACGAACCCTGCATCTGAATGAGATACAGGAAAATGAGCAACCAAAGAAACAGGAAACAACCCAGTACACCCCGGAAGAACACTGGATCAGTCAGAACGAAGGGTCATGGGTATAAAGGAGGCAGAGCATGGCAGCAGTAGAATCCAATTACAATGCTTCGGAAATGCTAACCGAAGTAAATAATGCCATTTACGCAGTGCTCGTAGGCGGCCAGTCATACAAGATTGGTACGAGACAGCTCACCCGTGCCGACCTTAGTCTGCTCTACAAATTAAGGAACGACCTCACAGCACAGATTGCAGCAGAGGGTTCAACCAGTTTACTGGACGATACCTATGTCGCAGTATTTGATGGGAGGTAGGACATGAACTGGTTAGACGGAATTATAGGTTTTATATCTCCAGAATGGGGAGCACGCAGGGAAGCATGGCGACAGAGTCTGACTGAGATGAGGAACTACGATGCAGGCAACTACGACAGGGGTAATGCAAACTGGAGGGTGCTCAACCAGTCAGCAGAATTTACGGACCGGTACAGTCGTGACAATGTCCGAGCGAGAGCCAGAGACTTGGAACGAAACTCCGACATGATGAATTCGGTCATCGGAGCATATAAGAGAAATGTGATCGGTGGCGGATATGCACTGCAGGCAAAGACTGGAAGTGACAAGACCAACGAACTCATCCAGGCAGCCTGGAAGAAATGGTGCAAGAAACAGAACTGCGATGTGACCGGAACGCAGTCCTTCACGCAGATGATGAGAATGTGCGTGAAACGAAAGAAGGTCGATGGCGGAATCCTCATCGTAAAGAGATACACCAAAGACGGATACCTCCCATTTAAGCTTCAGACATTCGAGGTGGACGAATTGGACAACTCGCAGATGCTCCCGAAGAAAAAAGGTAACAAGGTAGTCGGTGGTATTGAAATGAATGAGTATAACAAGCCGATGGGGTACTGGATCAGACAGTATTCCGTGGACGGAATGGCACTCTCAAATCCCGTGTATGTGGATGCGAAAGATGTCATTTTTTTATACACAAAACACCGTCCATCGCAGGTGCGTGAGATGTCCGATATGAGTCCGACAATCACAAGAATCCGAGACGCTAACGAATTTATGATAGCCGTATCGGTCAAAGAGCGAATAGCGGCCTGCCTGTCGGTATTCATTAAAAAACAATTACCGACAACCGGAATCGGTCGTCAAAACGGCAGTGTTCCGGGACCGCACCAGGACTACCAGGGTAAATCCATCGCACCCGGCATGATAAAGGAACTGAATGCCGGAGATGAGATACAGGTAGTAAACCCGACCGGACAAGCAACGGATGCAGCAAGCTACATCAAACTGCAGCAGAGACTTGTCGGAGCAGGACAGGGCATCAGTTATGAAGCCACAAGCCGTGATATGTCGGAAAGCAACTACTCCTCAACCAGACAGGGCATCATCGAGGATGATATGACCTATGCAGAGGAGAAAGAGATGCTGATGGAAGTCATGGACGAAATATATGAGACTTTCGTTATTTCCATGTGGCTTGCGGGAGAACTGGAGGCAAAGGACTTCTGGGAGAATAAGGATAAATACTTCGAGCACGCATGGATCACTGCACCGAAGAAATGGATTGATCCGCAGAAAGAAGCAAACGCAAATAAGATTGCTCTCAATACCGGACAAAAGACCTTCAAGCAGATTGCTGCTGAACAGGGTCGTGACTGGAAAGAGCAGATCGATGAGATGGCAGAGGTACTCGAATACGCAAAGGATAAGGGTATCGACTTAGGAGGTGTGATTTTTGATCAGACAGCAGCAGAACTCTATGAGGACGAAGAACCTGCCAACACTCCTCAAGAGGGAACAGGACAGCAAGCCGGAGAAGAAACCGGGCAAGAAGCAGGCGAAGGCGATGGAACATCGCAAGAAGGAGAAGCAGACAACCAGGGAACTGACGGTTAATTCCATCAGAGCCATGGAGGGCGAGGGGAATGAGCGAAAGTTCATTCTTTCTTTTTCGTCTGAAGAACCATACGAGAGATGGTGGGGAACAGAAATCCTCGACCATTCAGAGGGAGCGGTAGACCTTACACGATTAAATGAAATCGGGGTACTGCTCTATAACCACAACCGAGACAGAGTGATTGGCAAAGTCAATCGTGCATGGATCGAGAATTTACGTGGTATGGCAGAGGTCGAATTCGACAGCGATGAAGATGCAGACCTTATCTATCAGAAAGTCAAGAGTGGAACACTGAAAACCACTTCCGTAGGCTATCAGATAGATTCATGGGAGGAAGTAATGCCAAACAAGCAGTCGGCAGATGGCAGGTTCACAGGACCGGCAGACATCGCAAGAAAGTGGACACCTTACGAAATCAGTATCGTGAGCGTGCCTGCGGACCCAACGGTCGGTGTAGGCAGGGAACTGGAAGATGAAACCGAGCAGGGAACGCAGAGCCGCTCTATTGACTGGTTTGAAAGGCAACTTCAAATAAATAAAAATATTATCAACCAAGGAGGTAACAGACGATGAACAAAAAGCAGCAGAGACAGCAGAAAATGCTCCGTCAGCAGGAAATCGTAAATGCCGCCAAAGATGCAGGCAGAGATCTCACTGCAGAGGAGCAGACAGAGTTCGACTCCCTTCAGAGAGAAATTGAGAGACTGGACGGAGAGATTGCAGCAGAGGAACAGCAGCAGAGAGGTATGACCCCTCAGCCAAACGATCCTCCGCAGAATCTGGCAAACCCGGAAGCAGACACCCAGAGAGCAATCCAGGAAGAAAGAGCCAGAATCCGTTCTATCACAGAACTCTGTGGAGAATTTGGAATGGAAGCCAGAAGCTACATCGAGAGCGGTGCGACACTTGACTCCGTGAGAGAAGCAGCACTGGAGCACGTAAGACAGCACGGTGCTCCTATCTCAGCAAACGGCAGAGTAAGCATTACTGAGAGTGCAGAGGACAAGTTCAGAGCGGCAGCAGCGGACGCTATCGTGATGAGAAGTGGAATGGAACTCCAGAACCCGGCAGACGGTGCAAGACAGATGATGGGAATGACACTCCGTGACTTAGCCATTGAGTGTCTGACCAATGAAGGACAGTCCGGACTCAACAGAAGATCCTCTGACGAACTCTACGGTATGTTGCAGAGACAGTTCTACAATCCGACAGCAGCGTTCCCTGCTATCCTCGACAATGCCATCAACAAGGCATATGTGGGAGGACACAAGACTGTAGCCGTAACATTCGACCAGTGGACAAAGAAGGGAACTCTTAAGGACTTCAAGACCCACGACAACAACTACTTAGCAGGACCGGTAGGCGAGTTCCTCGAAGTGCCGGAGGGCGGAGAGTTAAAGCATGATGTGTTCGGAGATGAGAAACTCCCGACCAGAAAGCTGAAAACATACGGCCGCCAGTTCACACTTACAAGACAGGCATTCATCAACGATGATATCGATCTCTTAACCAGAGTTCCTGCCAAGTACGCAGCGAGCGCAAGAAAGACCCAGAACAAGCAGTGTTACCAGATCCTCGTAAACAATCCGGCGATTTATGACGGTACTGCATTATTCAGCAGCGCACACTCCAACTTACTGGCAAAGGGCACAGGAATCACGAAGGAAGCCGTGCAGGGCATGATCCTCGCACTCCAGAACCAGACAGACCAGTTCGGAGAAGCAACTATCATCAGACCTGCAATCATTATCGTGCCGAGCGGATATATGTTCGATATGTACACGCTGTTCTACAGCCCGACAATCAGCACGTCCGGCAACACGCAGGCAGTGAACCCGCTCTACAGATACAAGGACAGCATCACGGTAGTGGAAGATCCGACAATCAACGCACTCTGTGGTGGTTTTGGAAATGTAATGCCTTGGTGGTTACTTGGAGCAAAGGACGACACAGACTTCATCGAGGTTGACTATCTGAACGGACAGGAGATCCCGACAATCAGAAGAATGGAGACTCCGGGCACATTAGGATTTGTATGGGATATCTACCTCGACTGGGGTATCAGCGTCATGGATTACCGTGGAGCAATCAAGAACCCTGGTATCGAAGTAAAGAACCCGATCGAGTTAGCATAACAGAAGGAGGATGCAGCCATGAGCAAAGCAAGTTACTGGCAGAGAGGGGAAACCCTCGATTATAAAAACACCGGAGCGACTACCATCGAAGCCAATACGGTCATTGAACTGACTGGCAGAGTTGGTATCGCAGGAACAGACATCGCCCCTGGTGCAGAGGGCGACCTTCACGTATGCGGTGTATTTGAGTTTGACAAGACAAGTCAGAACGAGATCACATTCGGACAGCCTGTTTATTTTGATAAGACAGGCATCACAGAAGCAAGCAAGGACGGAAGTTCCAACGCATACACACCTGCAGGCTTCGCAGCCAAGGCAGCGGCCGCAGGAGATAAAAAGGTACTTGTAAAAATCGGATAAGGAGGTGCAGCCATGGAACTGGTAGCAACATACCCTATCCTTTACAGATCACACCAGTATGAAGTCGGAGACAGCCTCCCGGCAGACGATGAATCAATGGTGCAGGCATGGCTTGACGCAGGAACAGCCGTGTGGAGCGAAGGTAAGCAGGAGAAAGCGAAAGCGACTCCTGCCACCGCCACAGCAGGACTGGCAGGGGAGTCCAAGAATGGAGAAACCCCGGAGAATGTAGTCGGCAGAGTGCCAAAGACACCGACCCGAAGCAAAGGGGCGAAAAAGAATGGTTAGAAAATCATTCAAAGAAGTCATGAAGGACGATGTGAATAACACCTTCATGAATGTGGATGAATTCGCAGATACGCACACCGTGGACGGAAAAAAAATCCCGGTTCTCGTAGATGACAATGAAATCATCGAAAGAGAAAAGAAGATGAAATCCAACATGGACGGTGTATATGTGAAGCAGAAACTAATCTATGTCAAGGCGGATGACTTCGGACCACTGCCCGCCATCGGTCGGCAGATTGTCTTTGATGGAAAGAGGTACATGGTAACCGATTCCACAGACGAGGGCGGAGTGTACACAATAACCATGGAGGCTAACAGGACGAAGTAATGGGATTGCAGAGCGGAATGATAGAGTTTGAAGTCGACCAGACTCAACTCCAGAGGATAGAACTGAAACTGAAGGACATGAAAGCGAAAGCGCCGCAGGCATTGAAGAATGCCGTGAATGCTACCGCCAGGGATGCCAAAAAGGATCTGGCTGACAAAGCCAAGGAAACCTATGCGGTAAAGAGTCCGAGGTTTAAGAAGGCTATCGCTCAGAAGAACGCAACGGCATCCAATCCGACAGCCACTCTGAAAATTACAGGGGCAGTGAATGAGTTGGCGGACTTCAAGTACAAAGACAATACTTCAACAGATGCGGCCAGAGGTAAGGTACTGAAAGCAAGCGGACTGAAAAGCCTGCAAAAGGGTAACCTCAAGGCTTTTATTACCAAATTCGGAAGTGGTCATGTTTCTGTAGTTCAGAGAAAAGGAGCATCAAGGCTGCCGCTTAAGAAATTACTTAGTCCGTCCATTCCTACCATGATAGGGAACGAAGCCAAGGTATATGGCATCGTGAAGCCGAACATAGAAGAGAACCTGCAGAAGAACATCCAGAAGCAGATCGACAGAATACTGGGAGGCAAGTAAATGACGGCGCAGATTTTACAGGAAGAACTTGTAAAGGAAATCGGGATTATTTTTAAGGATGACCTCTTCAAGGATTCCGCAGGGGAGTACATCAAGATGAATGTCTATGAGCAGAACCTCCCCATCAGACAGGACGAAGATGCACCGGACCCGATGCCGCATGTGATCGTCCGATTGGAAACAGGGCAAGACAATGGCGGTGTAGAACCGCAGGAAGTGTTCGTCATACTGCGGATCGGATATTTTGACGATGACGCAGAAAACAACGGACACAAGGGTGTCCTTGGAATCATCCAGAAGATACAGGAACGGTTCATGAAAGAACCAATGCTCGCAAAGCAATTTTATTTTATGCATGATGAGCAACACCCATTCAACTGGGCGCTGCAGGACGAAGAATCATTCCCTTACTTCTTCGGAGCAGCGAGCATGACATTTGCAACAGCAGCAATAAGGAAGGAGGATAGATTCGCATGAGTGAAGCAAAGACAAAAGTAGTGCAGGCGGAAACCAAGCAGGAAGCAAAGACGGTAGCCAAGGCACAGGAAACGATGGCGTATGCCGGCCCGACAATTCTGGGAGTGGCAACACACAATCAGTTCTTCAATAACGGACTGCCGGACGGATTGAAAACCGCAATGGAGAAAGAACCTGCGATTTACAATCTGGTCGTGCCGATCAGCAATCTGGCGGCCGTGAACGCAGACATCGCATCACAGAGCGGTGCCGCTTATGTATTTTATAAAAAAGCAGCCGAGTATAAGGCTTAAGGAAGGAGAGAAAAGCAATGGCTTACAATCATGGAGTAAGGGTAAAAGAGCAGGCAACGAGCCTGGTCGCACCCGTTACAGGAACAGCCGGACTGCAGGTAATCATCGGAACAGCACCTGTGAACCTCGCAGCCGACCCGTACAAGGCAACCAATGTACCGATGATCGCCTACAGTTTCAGTGAAGCCGTGGAGCAGGCTGGATACAGTGACGATTTCAAGAATTACACGCTCTGCCAGAGCATGGACGCTTGCTTCCGTGTTCTCAATATCGCACCGATTATCTTAATCAATGTGCTCGACCCGAAGAAACACAAGAAAGCAAACGAGGAACAGACCGTGAATGTGGAGAAGATGCAGGCAACAGTAAAGGTGGTAGGCATCCTCGCAGATACCGTAGAGGTAAAGGCAAACGAAGCCACACTCACAGCCGGAACGGACTACATCACGACATTCGATGATGACGGATACCTTGTGATCACATTAACCGCAGGAGGCAAGGGTGCATCAGCCAAGACCCTCACAGTCAATAGCACAAGCATCGACCCAACTGCTGTAACAGAGAGCGACATCATCGGTGGATACAATGCAAGTACCGGAGCAGAGACTGGTATGGAGTTAATCCGCCACATCTATCCGAAATTCAGCATGACACCGGGTCTGCTCTTAGCACCAGGATGGACGCAGAAGCCGAATGTAGGTATCGCCCTGGCAGCAAAGTGCGAGGAAATCAACGGAGTATTCACTTGCGAATGCATCCTCGATATCGACACCGCAGAAGCAACCAAGTACACAGACTGCAACGACTGGAAGAATAAGAATGGATACACCAACAAGCACGCAGCACTTCTCTGGCCGCAGGTAAAGGTCGGAACGAAGCAGTATGCATATTCCGCTATCTTCGGAGCGTTGACAGCGTACACAGACGCAAGCAACGATGATGTGCCGAACCTCTCCCCTTCCAATAAGCTGATCGGAATTACTGGTCTCTGCCTGGAAGATGGAACAGAGGTGGTTCTGGATGAATTACAGGCAAACCTCTTAAACGGACAGGGTATCATTACCGCAATCAATGATTCCGGATGGAAGTCATGGGGCAACAACACAGCGTGCTATCCGGCGAATACAGACCCGAAAGACAGATGGTTCTGCTGCCGTAGATTTTTCTCATGGTGGGGCAACAGCTTCATCTTGACCTACAAACAGAAAGTAGATGACAATGGAAATTATCGCTTGATTGAGTCTGTTGTGGACAGTGAAAACATCAGAGGAAACTCATACGTGCCGAGTAAATGTGCAGGGGCAAGAATTGAATTTAGTGAGGACGAAAATCCGGTAACGGACATCCTTAACGGCAAGATCCAGTTCCATCAGTACCTCGCACCATATGTACCCGCAGAGGACATCCTCAATATTTTGGAATTTGACCCGACCATGCTGTCGGCAGCATTAAGCGGAGGTGAATAAGAATGAACGCATTAGGTATTCCGGGAGTTATCAATAACTTCAACCTTTATAACGATGGAACAGTACTTGTAGGTCTGACAGGGGAAATCTCCCTGCCGGACTTCGAGGGAATGACCGAGACACTGAGCGGTCCCGGTATCCTTGGAGAAATCGAGGAAGTAATCATCGGACAGTTCGGAAGCATGGAGTTGGAGATTCCGTTCCGAATTCTCGATGAGGACGCATTCAAGCTGATGTCCCCTGCAACCTCGCTGAATCTGACACTCAGAGCCAGTGAGCAGTTTACAGTCAAGAGCACAGGCGGCATTGACTACAAGGGCATGAGAGTAGTTGTCCGTGGACGGATGAAAAAACTTACAAGCGGCACCGTGAAGCAGGGCGGGGCGATGGACGCAGCAGTGATGGTAGAAGTTGTTTATATCATGATTGAACTTGACGGCAAGCAGAGAGTCGAACTTGATAAGCTTAACAATGTCTACAAGGTCAACGGTGTGGACTTACTGGCAAAAATCAGAAAGCAGTGTTAATTAAGGAGGACGAGCAAGATGGAAAAAGAAGCAAAGAAAACAGAGGTAGCAGTAGAGGTATTGGACAAAGACGGAGAAGTGATCGAGAACGAGTATACGGTAGTTTTTAATAAGCCGTACACATTCGAGGGCGAAACCTATGACAAAATCGATCTAAGCGGACTGGACAATCTGACAGCAGCGGACATGATCGCAGCAAATAAGATTCTGGACAGAACCGGATCATTCACATTCCTTCCGGAAATGTCTTTGGAGTATGCGTGCATCATCGCTGCCAAGGCAACCAAACTTCCGGTGGAATTTTTCAAGGGATTACACCCGAAGGAAGCAGTCAAGGTCAAGAACCGTGTGACAGCTTTTTTCTACGGAGCGGAATAAGTCCAACTGACGGTGCAAACCTCCGGAAACTCGCAATACAGTTATCAATGACATTACGGACCGGGATAGATTTCTTTCTATCTCTGTCCGTTTTTGAATTGCGGGAAATAGCCGAGGAGGTGGCAGACATTGGCAAGCAGCAGCAAAGAGCAGGAACTCGCCATTAAAATCGCAGGCAAGGTCGAAAACTCTTTCAAGCAAAGTCTCGGAGTAACCGAGGACGGATTAAACAAAATAGCGAGCGTTGCTAAGAAAGCCGCAGCAGTGGCGGCCGCAGCATTCGCAGCCGTTAAGGTCGGAGACTTCATATCCGGTGCGGTTGATGAGTATGCGGAATTTGAACAGGCAATGGCAAACACCTCTGCTATCGCAGGGGCATCTGCGGACGATTATGCGAAACTGTCTGCTGCGGCCAGAGAAGCAGGTAAAGCGACAACCTTCACGGCTTCGGAGGCGGCCGATGCCTTGGGATATATGGCACTGGCGGGATGGAATGTGGAAGAAAGTACCGCAGCCTTAACACCAGTGCTTAAACTCGCAGAAGCAACGCAGGCAGACCTTGCTACCACCAGTGACCAGGTAACAGACTCCATGAGTGCCATGGGAGTTGGAATAGATGACTTACAGGGATACCTCGATGTTATCGTAACGACCAACAACAAGGCGAATACCACGGCGGCAGACCTTATGGATGCATTCATCGGATGCGGTGGTGCAGCCAGAGCCGCAGGTATGAACTACAAGGAAACCTCCACAGCACTCGGAATCTTGGCGAACAACGGTATCAAGGGCAGTGAAGCAGGTACAGCGTTGAACTCAATGCTTGTACGAATCAGCACCAAGGATGTAGCGCAAAAGGCATTCAAGGATTTAGGGGTCGCAGTTTACGACAGTTCCGGGGAAATGAGGAACATGAGGGATATCCTCGTGGACTTAAACGGTGCAATGGCAGGAATGACGCAGGAGCAGAAAAACTCCTATATGTCAGCAATTGCCGGAACGAACTACTACTCACAGTTTGGTTACTTACTGGACGGAGTAAAAGAGGGAGTAAACGGCTCTGCATCAGCATGGGATGAACTCGCCGGAGCAATCGACAATTCGACTGGCGCACTGGATGCAATGGATGCAACAGCGACCGGAACATTACAAGGCGCACTGGCACGATTCCAGTCGGCAATCAGCGACCTAAAGATAAGCATGGTAGAGGACTTCGGACCGTATGCGATGCAGATCATAGATGCGGTGGCATTGAAAATCCCGGATATTACGGCAGGGTTCAGCGAACTCATTCAAAAACTACCAATCCAAGAATTCATGAACGGAGTCGGTCAGATGGCAGGCGGTGTTCTGGATTTTGTCGGAAAGATAGTGGACGGTCAGAGTTTATCCGAAGCATTCTCGTCAACACTGGCGGAAGATTTCGGTGTGGAACTGCCCGGAGGCGTACAGACATTCCTTGGAGTGATCCAGAACCTGTGGGATGATTTCCAGTCATTCATTGGATGGATAGGAAGCACCGCCAAAGCAACACTGGGCGGATTAAAAGATACAATTGCAGAGCATGAGCCACAGCTACAGGCAATCATGGATTTGTTATCAGATGTGCAACAGAAATTCTCGGAAGCCTTCGAGGGCGCAAGTGATGATGCAAGCAGTCTGGTAAGCGGAGGACTTCCGGCACTGGTCGGGGCACTCTTGGATGTACTGGGCGCAGCGGCAAATGTACTCGACAAATTCGTGGAATGGAAAGGTTTTATACCTACCGTGACCACACTGGCGACAGCCATCGCAGGATTTAAACTTGCGAAAACAGCGATAGAGATCGCAAAGGTTACCAAGGCAATGACACTGCTTCGGGTAGCCAAGATAAAGGATAAAGCGGAAACATTGTATCTGAACGCACTATATGCCAAGGACGCAATCGTGAAAGCAGCATCCACAGCAGCAACATGGGCACAAACAGCAGCCACAACCGCATGGAACGTGGTCTGCACGGCGGCAACAGCGGTAACGACCGCACTGGGTGCAGCGTTTACATTCTTAACCAGTCCGATTGGCTTAGTAATTCTGGCAATCGGAGCAGTAATCGCTATCGGTGTATTACTGTATAAAAACTGGGATACGGTAAAGGAAAAGGCAGGGCAACTCGGAGAGTGGATCTCCGCAAAGTTCTCCGCATTGAAAGATGCGGTCTGCAATGCGGTGGACGGCTTCAAAGATAAATTCCCGGTAGCCTTCGAATTTATCAAGGGTGTATTTGATGGATGGTGGACAACCGTCAAGGGAGTAATTGACGGAGTGAAACAGGTATTCCAGGGAATCATTGACTTCGTAGCCGGGGTATTTACCGGAGACTGGAGCAGGGCACTGGATGGACTGAAAAACATCTTCCTCGGAGCATTAAATGCGCTGAAATCGTTGGCACTCGCTCCTTTGAACGCACTGAAGGGTGTAGTAACCGGAGCATTTAATGCCATAGACACAGCCACAGGCGGAAAGCTGACGGCAATTAAAGAAAAAGCGTCCGAATGTTGGAACAATGTGAAGCAGACGGCAGGTACAGTATTACAGGCAGCCAAGGACACTGTAAGCGAAAAGCTGAACAACATGAAAACCGCATACGAGCAACACGGTGGCGGAATCAAGGGTGTAGCGGCCGCAGCGGTCGAGGGTGTCAAAGGATATTACACAGCCGGATACACATTCATAGACAATCTGACAGGCGGAAAGTTATCAGCCATCAAGGATAAGTTCACATCCAAGATGGGAGAGGTAAAGGCGAGCGTTTCGGAAGCATTAAACAATGTCAAGGACACAGCCGGAAACCTCATGGAAACAGCCAGAGCGAATGTAGGGGCAAAACTCGATGCCATGAAATCTGCGTATGACAGCGCAGGCGGAGGCATTAAGGGAGTGGTCGCAGGAGCAATGGCAGGAGTACAAAGCACCTTCTCCAGTGTAATGAGCACCGTGGATACATTGACGGGAGGAAAATTATCCTCCATTACAAGTGCATTCACAAACAAACTGAACGCAGCCAAAACAGCCGTCACGAATGTCCTTGGGAATATCAAGCAGGCATTCAGTGACAAACTGGAAGCAGCGAAAAGCGTGGTAACCGGAGCACTGGACAAAATCAAGGGAGCATTTAACTTCAAGTGGTCACTGCCGCACCTCAACCTCCCGCACATCAGTGTAAGCGGAGGACAAGCACCATACGGTATCGCAGGTAAGGGCTCACTGCCTAAGTTCTCAATCGAATGGTACAAAAATGGTGGTATTATGACGCAGCCTACCGCATTCGGAATCAATCCGGAAAGCGGAAATTTAATGGCGGGCGGAGAAGCAGGACCAGAAGCAATCGTGCCTCTTTCCCAGTTATGGGAGAAAATGACGACCATCCTAAAAGGCATTCTCGCAGAGAGCCAGAACGGTGGCGCAGGCAACGCACTGTCGGCACTGGTGGATAAGGTCGGGGCAGCAATGCAGGGAAGCACGCAGACACCAATATCCGGTCTGCTCGACAGACTGAGTGGCGGTGGAAACGAACCGCAACCTGCGACAGCAAACGGAGCACCAATAAACTACGCACCAGTATATAACTTCAACGGCGCAGCACCTACGAAGGATGATCTGGTGGAAGCAGAGCGTATGTCACAGGCAGAATTCAATGAAATGATGGAGCAGTGGCAGCGTGACAACGACAGAAAGAGGTTCTAAGGAGGCGAGAGAATGGCAGGCACATACGAAACGGTGCAGGGCGACACATGGGATAAGATAGCGTACCAGGTCTACGGAGATGAGAAGTACGCAGGATACCTCATGGAGAACAACCGCCTGTTACTGGAATACCTGGTATTCCCGGGCGGGGTCACTCTCGCCACACCGGAACTGGCAGATGAGGTAGACGAAGATCTGCCAATATGGAGGGATTAAGCATGGACCCAAGGAAAGCAACCGCCTCCGTTTCATATAATGGAAAGCGGATCGATACCAAACTCGCAGAGTACCTCCAGTCATTCAGTTACACAGATGTTGCATCGGGAGAGAGCGACAGCCTCTCCCTCAACATCAATGACAGAGACAGGAAGTGGATCAAGTCATGGTTTCCAAGCAAGGGAGACACCATGGCGGCCACGATTATTATGAAAAACTGGAGCAAAGAGGGAGATACGCAGAAATTAAGCTGCGGGTCTTTTGTGATTGATGATTTCAGTTTTTCTGGAACACCAGTCAAGCTGAAACTGGAAGCGTTGGCACTTCCGGCAGACAGCAGCTTCAAGGAAACACAGAGAACCAAAACATATGAGAAAACAACCTTGGAGAATATCGGACAGGAAGTCGCAAAGCGGGCGGGCATCAAACTGTACTATGAAGCACCAAGGATACCAATAGAAAAGGTGGAGCAGAGCGAGAAGGATGACTGCTCATTCTATAACGAGTTGGTAAAACTCTACGGCTTCGCCATGAAGATATATAAAAACAAAATCGTGGTGTTTAACGAAGCCACCTATGAGAAAAAGAAATCAGTGGCAACGCTGACGGAACAGAACATAGAACCGAACTGGTCATGGAACACAAAATTGTGCAGAACCTACACCGGGGCGAAATATGAGTACACCAACAATGATAAGAACCAGACGATAAAGGTCGAGGTCGGTGGCGGAAACAGGATACTAAAGGTCACGGATGCAGCGAGCAACGCATCGGAAGCAGAGCGCATTACACTGGCAAAAATCAATGAAGCCAACAAGGGCGACACAACCATGTCGGTAACAATGACCAGAGCCAACAGGAAGATCATAGCGACCGCCTGCGTGACCATAAAAGGCTTCGGAAAATTGGACGGCAAGTACTATGTGGAAAAGGTCACATGGGATATCGGAAGCGGATGTAAGCAGAAACTCGACCTTCGGAGAGTGGCGGATCGCTTCACGGATGCCAAATCATCGACCAAGTCTGTGGCAAAGAAGTCAAAGACAGAGACAAAGTCCTCCACAGCGACTACCACGGCAACGAAGTCCACAGGAACGCAGACACCAGTAAAGGGCGGAAAGTACACACTGACCACTACGAAAAAGGGTTACTACACCGCAGCCGAAGCATTGGCAGGCAAGGTAACCGGAGGACACCCGACAGGTACAAGACGACCTGGAACATATACGATATTCAACATTTCACAGGGTATGCTGAATCTAACGACCAAGGCAGGAGTGCCGGGGTCATGGATAAACCCAAACTAAGGAGGTGGAGAGCATGGCAGCAGCGACAATCAGACTGGGGAAGATATCCTCAATCAATTACACAGCGGGGAAAGCCAGAGTGGTGTATGAGGACAGAGACGACTCCGTGACAAGCGAGCTTCCATTCCTCGCCCTGCAGTACAACATACCAAAGGTAGACGACCTCGTGGTCGTGGCTTGCTTTTCCAACGGCACGGTGTCCGGGGTCATACTCGGACCGGTGTATAATTCAGCGAACACACCACATGAGGGTGGCGCAGGCATCTTCCGGCAGGAGATGAGCAACAATGTGAATGAAGCAGTCATGTCCTATTCAGAAAAGAAGCAGACAATGATCCTGCGTGCCCCGAAGATAGAACTCGAAGGGTATGGATACGAGGACAAGCCGTATGTGACACTGGAACAGATAAATGATGCGTTCTCGGATATTGATGATAACAAGACCGGGATATCCAACCTGCAGGATGACACAGCCAAGACAAAGGGAAAGCCGTCCCTGCAGTCGCAGTTGGACGCACTGGAAAAAAGAGTGAAGGCACTGGGAGGTTGATGAGATGGGAAGAATAGGAAACTTCGGAAAACTGATCGTCTTTGAAACGAGCGACAGCAGAATCCTCAACTTCACGGACTACCAGAGAACCATATCGGCAAACTGGGCGAAACATGAGCGCATCGGGAAAAAGCCGCAGTCAGAATTCCTCAACCCAGAACTAATGACAGTACAGTTCAAGGTCGTGCTGAACGCACAGCACGGAGTGAAGCCGTGGAAAACATTCCATGAAATTACAAAGGCGGTGCAACAGGGAAGAGTAGAACCACTGGTCATCGGAAACCATGCCGTAGGCTCGCATAAGTGGAAGATCACGCAGGCAACCCAGTCAAACCTTGTTGTCATGGGAACAGGGGAAATCCAGAAGATGGATGTCAATCTTTCATTGGAAGAATATCTGTAGGGAGGGCAGCGGAATGACAATAGACCTAAAAAACATAACCGTAGCCTTTGACTACACAAACGGAGACATCGCAGATATTAAAAGGTGTCTGGAATGCTTATACCAGACGGCAGAGGGAACGTGTCCGCTTGACCGGGAATTCGGTCTGAATACGGACTTTGTAGGAATGCCGATGGATGTGGCAAAGAGCCAGTTCGCAGTGGAGATCATCGACAAGACGGACCGGTACGAGCCAAGGGCAACAGTAAAAGATATCAACTTCTCATTCAATGAGGATGGGCAGTTGCAGGCGGAGGTGGTAATAACAAATGTCTGATACAATCCAAAGCGTAAAAGACCTCCCGGAGGTGTCGTTCATTGACAATGACACACTGGAAGCAATGAAAACAAGAATGGTGGCAAACTTTGAGAGCGAATGGAAGCGCATCACAGGACAGGAGATAACACTCTCTCCTTCAGATCCGAATCGCATCATGCTATATGCCATCGCACTGGAATTATACCAGGACGAACAGTACATAGACAGAGCCGGAAAGCAGGACTTAATCAAATACTCCTACGGCGAATTCCTCGACAACCTCGGAGCAGGCAGGGGAGTAACCAGAAAGCAGCCGGCCCCTGCGGAAACAACACTGAGGTTCACTCTTTCAGAGAAGCGACCTGCAGCCGTAGGCATACCGGAAGGAACAAAGGTCACGGACGGCAACCTCAACTACTTCGCCACGGTAGGATACGAGGAAATCCCCGCAGGGGAAACCTATGTAGATGTGAGGGCACTCTGCACCGAGAACGGAGTGGACGGAAACGAACTGCTGCCGGGGCAGGTCAATGTACTGGTTGATCTGATACCGTATGTGGAGAGCGTAAGCAATACGACCAAGACAAGCGGTGGAGCAGACCTCGAATCAGACGAGAGCCTTGCAGAGAGGATATTCCTCGCACCAAGCGGATACAGTGTCGCAGGACCGGACGATGCATACAAATACTGGACAAAGACCTACAGCCAGACCATCGGAGATGTAAAGGTAACCAGTCCGAACCCGGTAGAGGTAGAAATCCGTTTCATTATGACGGACGGAGAACTCCCGACCAAGACTGTCATAGACGGAGTGGCAGCATACCTGCAGGATGAAAACATCCGCCCACTTACCGACAAGGTAACCGTGCTCGCACCGGAGACGGTCAAATTCAACATTGCATTCACATACTATGTAAATTTGAGTGACCAGTCCAAGGCAGGAACGATACAGGCGGAGGTGGCGCAGGCGGTGGCTGACTACATCGAATGGCAGACCAGAACCATCGGCAGAGATATCAACCCTTCAGAACTCATGAAGCGGATCGTGGCAGCCGGAGCAAAGAGGGCGGAGATAACCTCCCCAGTATTTACGACCGTGCCGGATACCAGTGTCGCAAGGATAGGAACGCAGACCGTGACATACGGAGGTGTTGAGAATGATTAGTTTATATGACGGACAGATCACAGACCTCCTACAATGGAAGATAGCACAGAGCACTGAGGTGCGCTGCATATCCTACGCAGTGCAGCAGGAACACCAGAGGATGCTCCGACTGGCAGCGCATACCAGAACCATGGCAGTCATTGATGAACTGCCGGAGCGGATACTGGATGTACTGGCGGTGGAACTAAGGACACCATACTACCAGGAGAGTATGAATCTGGAAACTAAGCGAAATATCATAAAGAGGACGCTCCTGTGGCACACCAAGGCAGGAACTCCGAGTGCGGTATCAGAACTGATAGAGATTGTATTCGGAGAAGGCAGGACAGAGGAATGGTTCGATTACACCGAGGGGCCATACACCCCCGGAACATTCGACATCATAACCAATGCCAGAATGACAGAGGAAATGGCAAATTACTTCCTCTCCATCATTCAGAGAGTAAAGAACACCCGCTCCCATATCCGCAGGATACTGGTGGAGCGAGAAATGGAGATGCATGAGACAGTAGCATCCGGGGTGGTCAGCAGTCCGAAAGAACAGGTGCTGAACCACCACCAGACCACAAACGATTACACCATGCAGGAGACGGCCGCATCAGCCGTAACCTCCGCACCGTCCAGAACGGTAACAAACCACCCGGAAGGACGCACTGGAGATATTGGCATGGAAGGGAACGCTGCCGCAGGTGCAGTAAGTTCCCCGCATGAGACTATCGGGAATAATGTCAACCCACGCACAGGCACGCTGTTGGGCGGTGTGAGCGGTTTTGCAGCGATAGTGGTAAGAAACACCAAGACCACAATTCTAAACGGAGCACAGCGAACACAGGCAAGCGTACACGGCACTGTGCCGAGGGTGGCAGTGGGAATGGCATCACATTCCAAAATAACAACATAAAGGAGGAACAACGATGGCAGGAGTATTCAAAGAAGCAGTGCTGACAGCCAAAGGAATCGCCCTGCTCGCCAAGGCACAGGCAGGAAGATGCACAATCAAGCTGACCAAGGCCGCAACCGGAGACGGATCATATTCAGATGGCGAAGCACTCACAAACAGAACTGCTCTCAAATCCAAGAAGCAGGAGTTCGCACTGATCACAGTGACGACCCAGAACCAGTCCAATGTATATGTGAAATTTATCATCACAAATAAGCAGGACACCGGAAACCTTAAGAATGGCTACTACGTGAAAGAGGTCGGCATTTATGCACAGGACCCGGACGGGGGGGAAATCCTCTACGCACTGGCAGTCGGAGTCGCAAACCAGTGGGATTATATGCCCGCTTACAACGACCTCCTCCCGTCCACGATTACCATGGACTTCTTAACCGAGGTCGCCAACGCAACAGATGTAACTATCGTAACACCAAATAGTATGTACCTTTACGACCAGACCACTGGGGATAAGTATGTGCTTGGTGTGGATAAAGGACTTTTATACTACGAGGAGGTAGAGGAATAATGGGAAAGACATACATCGCAGACAAGGAAACCCTCGACAAGTGCTATGCGATTTTATCCGCAGACGGAATCTATGGCTTTATTGAGCACATGGATGTTTTAAGTCCGACAGCACGAATCGAATACATCGGACAGAACAAAGACTTTACTCCGATTTCACTCAACAAGGACACCGGAACAATGACACTCAACAGTTGGGCGGACTTCCCGATCATCGTGGCAAATAAGCCGTGGATGGTAAGGGCAGACGGAACACCGGACTACAGACTGGATGAGAACGACTACACCAAGAAAGAGGACGGCACTGCTTCGGATGTTTCCAACACAAGCTACAACGGCGGAGCGTTCTCGTGGCTTGCCAAGATTTACAAGCAGGAGTATATGCTCGGCAATGATCGTGTCGTTAAATTCTCCATGAGGGAAAGAGACGGATTCGAGCCTGTCGGATTTAAAGACCCGAACAACAATGTACTGGAGGGTGTATGGATTCCGATGTTTTACGGTTCAATCCTCGGAGCAGATACCTCCACACCAAAGATGGTGTCTCTGGCAGGATTGCAGCCTTGCTACAATAACACCACAGACAAAGAGCATACCGCAATCGTAAACTTCTCAAGCCGTGCAGCATTCCTCGGTGGCGGAATTGTTCAGACAATCACTGACCTTCTGATCATGTTCGCAAAGAGCACGAACTCACAGGAAGCATACGGCTATGGAAATTCAAGCGGATACGATGCGAGCCTTGCGCCGACCAACGGAGTGAAGCAGAACGCAGTCGTAGGTGGCGGACAGTTCTACGGAACAAAGGATGCGAAGTCACTCAACAAGATCTTCCACTCCATCGTCCTTGGAACATATCAGCAGTGGATGCGTGACCCGTACACATTGCTCGTGAATGGCAGATACAAGGTCAGCAAGAACTACACCTACGATGTGACCGGAGCAAAATACCAGGATACAGGCATCAGCCTTCCGAAGATGCTTAACGATGACGGAAGCACACAGAAAACAGGTATTTTCTATCCGCATAAGTACCAGACTGTTCCCGGCTTCGGAGCAGTTCCGGTTCATCCGTGCAAGGGAAGCACATCCACTGGCGGCTGTGACGGATTATGGCAGAATGTCGAGATTGTGGCGGTCGCCCGTCGGTTCGGTAATTGCAGCAGCGGTACGAATGCTGGTTTGCGCTACTTGGCTGTGGACTCCACTGCCGGGAATGCCTACTGGAACTTCGGGGCCGCCGTCCTTCTTTTACCACCTGTCGGGGTCGCAGCGTAAGCAAGACACCGTGATAGGGGGTCTGGGGGTCTGCGTCAGCAGAATTCCCCCAGTGGAACAAAATCGGATTTTAATAGCGTAAGGAAGAATAACAGGGGCGCAGGACTGCGTCACCTCGGGCGGTCGCCCTTCGGTTCGGTAATTGCAACAACGGTACGAATGATGGTTTGCGCTACTTGAATGTGAACAACACTGCCGGGAATGCCAACTGGAACATCGGGGCCGCCTTATTCTATCTTAAACGGAATAACAACCCAAAGCAGTCCTGCTTCCTACACCGCTGACCTTTGAAACAAGGTTTACTCACCATTACTGGGAAGATGAGTGGAAATGAGTCCGACACAGGACGCACGGTAAAGCGGTCGCACCTGCCGTGCGTAGGAGATAGAAGAAAAAATATCTTATAGGAGTACTCAGCAGAATGAGAAAAACACACACAGAAATCCATCTGCGTAATGAACCGGAACACGGTCACAAAGAGTACAAATATCTGTATCAACAAATGCTGAAGGATGATGTCATTCGGAAGGCATATAAGAAATTACGCAAAGGAAAAACCAAGAGAAAAGAGATCCAGTATATAGACGCACACCTCGATGATGAGGTGCAGAAAATGTACGACATGATCCTAAACACAAAGCCGGAGGGAGTGGACGTCCCACACCCGGAACTGGCATACAAACCAAAGAAAAGAACCCCGAAGATCATCTTCGAACATGGGAAAAGACGAAAAATTTATATGCCGGAAATCCATGAACAATGGCTGCACCACATCATCGTTCTGGTATTAGAGCCAATCATCACAGCCACAGCCTATCCATACTCCTGCGGTTCGTTCCCAAAGCGTGGAGCACACTACGGAAAGAGACAGATAGAGCGGTGGCTTTTGCATGACCCGAAGGGAACACGGTGCTTCGCAAAGATGGATATCCGGCACTTTTATGATAGTATCCGGCTGAAAATTCTGATGAGGGAACTGGCAATCCGAATCAAGGATGACTGGTTTTTATACATCATCGGATTATGCCTACAGGGATTTAATAAAGGAATCCCTCTCGGGTTTTACATCAGCCAGTGGTTGGCAAATTACCTCTTAGAACCACTCGACCGACTGATTACAGAGGTGCTCGGTCTGCCAAAGCTGCAAAGGTACATGGACGATATCGTCATATTCGCAAGCAGCAAGAAAGTCCTCCAGAGAGCCATCGTGGAGATAAGGAAGATGCTCGGTCAGCGTTTCAGATTAAAGCTGAAGCACAACTACCAGGTATGCAAATTCTACTACGAGAAGGGCAAGCGGAAGATAGGTAGGACACTGGACTTCATGGGTTTTATATTTTACAGAAACAAGACGCTGATCAGAAAGAACATCATGCTATCCGCAACACGGTTGGCAAAGAAGATGGAGAGGTCAAAGGAAGCAAACCGTGGATACTTTCACAGACACATCGAAGCCATGCTGTCGTACATGGGATGGTTTACCTGCACGGACACATACGACTGTTACCAGAGCAGGATAAAACCTTATATCCATGTGGGCCGGCTTAAGAAAATAATATCAAAAATCAAAAGGAGGCAGAACCATGAAGGAATGGACCAAGGAAAGATGCTCCGAGGAGCCGCAGGAGCTGCAGCTTGTGGCTGACGGCATCTACATCCAGAGAAAGAACATCGAGAGAGTGCAGCACGAAGCAACCGAGGGCATGGAAGCCTACGCCGACTGGGAGTGCGATAGCAGGGAAATCACTGTATCGGAATACCAGATGTTGGAATCCATCAAGCAGATCAACACCGACAAGGCGATTGATGATTACACCGCACAGCTTATCGAGGAGGGATTGTTATAATGAGACTATTAATCGACAGTCTGAAAAGACTTTATGCCGCAGGCAGGCTGACAAAGGAACAGATCGCAGCCAGAGTGGAGAAGGGAACTATTGATGAAGCAGAGTACGAGGAAATCACAGGCGAGAAGTACAAGGCAGAAACCAAGGCAAAATAACTTCCAATGTACCCACGCACATGGGAGCAGGTACTGCCATAAGCACATGAAAGAATGTGACCTCGACTGCAAGGAAAGCGGCACCTGTGCCCACTGCACAAATTACCACATACCGATGACGCAGTACCCATGCAAGCGGTGTGAGAAATTAAATCAGAATTAAGGACCGTCCGGACAGGGCGGTCTTTTTAGAGAGGAGGTGCAGCGCATGGATGTGACAGCAATCATCGTGGCAGCGAGTATCCCATCGGCACTGACTGGCTTCTTTTTCTGGCTCATCGAGCAGAGTATACAGAAGCGTGCCGACAAGGAAAAAGCAGAGCGGGAAGAACGGCAGAAGGAAGTAGATGCCAGAGAGCAGATCCGAGAGAAGAATGAACTCTGCATCATCAACTGCGTCAATGCTTCCCTGGCACTCGGAGAAGCGACAGCCAGAGCGGTGCAGAGAATCCCGGACGCACACTGCAATGGGGATATGCACGCAGCACTCGACTACGCTCAGAAGGTCAAGCATGAGCAGAAGGACTTTTTGAACGAACAGGCACTTAAACAAATTGTATAACAGGAGGACAAAGCAATGAAGAAAATCGACTGGGTAAGAAAACTCACAAGCAGAAAACTGTGGACGGCAGTGGCATCATTTGTCTCAATGATGATCCTCGCCACAGGCGGAACAGATAACACGGCAACGCAGGTAACTGCACTGATTATGGCAGGAGCGTCCGTGGTGGCTTACATCATCGGGGAAGGCTTGACCGACTCCGCTAACATCGGTGCTTCGGATGATACCGAGGAACAGTAACAGGAAACATACGCAGCAGGGCGGCCAGTAGGCTGCCCTATTTTATTACAGAAAGTGAGGAAACAGATATGGCAATCAAAGGTATGGACATTTCATATTGGCAGGGCAATGTAGACTTTGCCAGAGTAGCAGCAGACGGCATCAAGTTCGCAATCCTCCGTGAAGGATACGCACAGACGGTAGACGCAAAGTTCCGCCAGTATGTGGATGGCTGTAGAAAGAATGGCATCGAGATCAAGGGAGTATATCATTTCAGTTATGCACTCAACGCAGAACAGGCAGCGCAGGAGGCGGCATTCTGCATCAAGCAGATGGAACAGGCAGGTCTCGGAAAAGATGTGATCGTATTCTACGATTTTGAGTACGACACCGTAAAGAAAGCCAAGGCAAAGGGAGTGACCCTCGGAAAGAATGAGTGCATCGCATTCACAAAGGCATTCTGTGAGTACGTGGAAAGCCACGGATACAAGGCAGGTGTTTATTCCAACATCGACTACCACAGAAATATGTATTCGGACGAAGTGCTCTCCAAGTATGTGTACTGGCTCGCAGATTACACAGGATCTCCGGACTATGACTGCGCATTCCACCAGTACACCAGTTCCGGAACAGTAAGCGGCATCGATGGCAAGGTAGATATGGACTACTACTACGGAGAGGAAACCAAAGAGAACCAGGGCGAGAAGAAATCCGTCATTGAGGTGGCAAAGGAAGTGCTTGCAGGAGACTGGGGAAACGGAGATGACCGCAAGAATAGACTGGCTGCTGCCGGATATGACTACGCAACGGTGCAG
The DNA here is from genome assembly GCF_003470905.1 of Roseburia sp. AM23-20. Taxonomy (NCBI): domain Bacteria; kingdom Bacillati; phylum Bacillota; class Clostridia; order Lachnospirales; family Lachnospiraceae; genus Roseburia; species Roseburia sp. AM23-20. The sequence continues at coordinate 21,363 of NZ_QRHS01000006.1, read as the reverse complement.
GCAGAAGTGAACCGCCTTGCAGGAGCAACCTCCGCACCGAAAAAGAGCGTGGCAGAAATCGCCAAGGAAGTCATTGCAGGACAGTGGGAAAATGGCGATGACAGAAAGAACCGCATCAAGGCAGCAGGATATGACTACGATGCAGTCCAGAAAGAGGTCAATGCACAACTTGGAGTAAAACCGCAGAAAAGCATTACTGAGGTAGCCAAGGAAGTGATCGCAGGTAAGTGGGGCAACGGCGAAACCAGAAAGCAGAAGCTGAAGGCAGCCGGATACGACTACGCAGCCGTGCAGAAGAAGGTCAATGAACTTCTGTAATTAGCGATTGACTTATAAAAAGAGTGGAGGTATGATGTGCCGCAGAGGGGGTTCTAAAGGGGGTAAGCACTCGGACGATGTGACCGACATAAATGTCGGGAACACTGCAATGCAGAACCCAGAGCGTGGCACACCGTGACCGCCAGAATAAGACGAAAAGCAACCCAGTGGAACAAACGCCCACTGGGTCTTTTTTATTGCCTAAATGGGGCGGATTTGAAAGCAAAAGAAAAAACAGGGGCAATGATTACCCCTGCGGAAAGATAAAGATTTTATAGACTTGCTCCGGGGTAAGAGAATACCTCCGGGCAATGAGACGGATATACTTCAGAGCGAATTCGCCACGACCATTCCAGATGGTGGAGAAGTTCGGAACGGACATACCAATGGCCGCAGCCAAGTCCTTATTTTTATCTCCGTGAGCACGCATGATCGGCTCAAGCAATTCTTTATTCATGAGACAACACCTCCCTGCAGGAGAACCTGCTGACATTGTCAGAGCAGGAATCCGAAATCACAAGGCGAACCAGAACATCGCCAAACTTGTCAGTAATATCGAGCACACGAACACCAGTCCCTATGCCGACCTTGCCGGAATCAGAGAACCGACATCTATCATCAACCGCCCACTCGTCCACGGTAACACCGAGGTCGGTGCGGCACTTATCAATATAAATCATTTTATCAGATCCTTTCAGATTTTATCGCCGGAGTTTTACCGCCGGAAATTTATCGCCGTTTTTCAAAAAAGGAACAATAAGCCATGTCGCCCATCGGTCTCGCCCGACTGGAGAGAGCGTCCAGTGTTACGGTACACCAGATAAGACCTCGTGCTCGGCTACACACCACCTAACCCTTTCTCTGCAACGCAGGAAACAAAATCAACGAGTTGCGATAGGCAATCGGTAAAAACCAATAACTCCTCCTACCTTTAAGGCTTTCACATTAAAAACCAGGCAAACTTGTCAGACATCACTCAGACATGGCATTGTCCTTTGCTCCCCTCACGCTTCCGCCTTCTGGACTTGGGACCAGACATCGGTGGGTTAGAGCCGGAGCAGATGCACTGCCCCGGACGGACCGGCTACATTCTGGAAAGCAGGAGAAGCAGACCAAAAACCACGATAAGCAACTCCGCTATCCGAAAAGCCAGAACCGAAACTGAAACACATAACCGTTTCATTGACAAGACCTCCAATCGTGTGGTATATTTTGAGAAGCAAGGGAGAGAGGTGGACCCCTCCCCCAAGCCATCATCATAAGATGATGAATCGGATAACCGCTACGAGCGTTCCGATTTCCAATGCAAGCTGAGTAAGGGCTCGAACAACTTTACTCAGCTTATTTATTTTAGAAACCAAATCATCCAAATTCATCGGATACACCTCCTTTCCTTTAGGTTGTCTGTATATTACCTTGGGTTGCGGAGGTATTCAAGTCTTTTATAACCCATAAATTCAACAAAAATATAACCATAAAAGCACCACTTCTTTGTTGGTATCTTATCCTTATTTATAAGTGTTTTGTTATTGAAATTTATAACTTTAACACCGATAATAGTAGAAAGAGACAAGGAGGTGCTGCCATGCGCAGATTTAAACAGTTATCCAGAGCCGACAGGCTGAAATTAGAAGCACTGCTGAAAGCAGGACACGGCAAACAGGAAATCGCTGACCAGATAGGAGTCCATGTCAGCACCATATACCGTGAGATAAAGAGAGGAACATACACACATACCAATTCAGATCTGACAGAGGAAGAACGGTACTCCCCAGACATCGCAGAGGATAAGTATCAACAGAACCTGCGAGATAAGGGTCCAGACCTTAAGATAGGCAAAGACCACAGACTGGCAGAGTACATAGAAACAAAGATAGCAGAGGACGGATACTCACCCGGAGCAGTCCTCGGAGAAATTAAAGCCAAGGGGTTGGAGTTTGAAACAGAGATTAGCAAGCCGACCCTTTACAGTTACATCGACAAGGGGATATTCCTCACAATCACAAATAAGGAACTCCCAGTAAAAGGCAGACGGAAAAAGAAGAATAAGAAAGTACGCAGGCAGGCGAGAGCCAACGCAGGCACAAGCATAGAGAAGCGGCCAGAGGACATCGACACCAGAGAGGAATTCGGACACTGGGAGATGGACACAGTGGTAGGTAAAAGAGGGGAAAGCAAACACAGCCTTCTGGTACTGACAGAGAGAAAGACCAGGAACGAACTCATATACCTTTTATATGAGCACACGACTGAGCAGGTCTGCAAGCGACTGGATCAATTAGAAGCGGAATGGGGAGAGCGATTCGGGCAGGTGTTCAAGACCATAACCGTGGACAATGGCTCGGAGTTCGCTGACTGGGAGGGAATGCAGCAGTCGGCAGCAGATGAGTCCGAAAAGAGAGTGACCGTGTTCTACTGCCACCCATACTGCTCCTTTGAGCGTGGCAGCAACGAAAACCAGAACCGACTGGTGCGCAGGAAGATACCAAAGGGAGAGAACTTCGATGACCGGACAGAGGACGATATCCAGAGGGTAGAGGACTGGATCAACGACTACCCAAGGGAGATGTTCGGATGGAAAACCTCCGGCGAATTGTTCCAGGAAGAACTGGCAAGACTGGCATAAATAGAGTAGAATAAGCAGAGAGCAAAACGAAAAGAGGGGTAGTCTGTGCAAATTTACCAACAAAACGCAAACAGAGTTGTGCAAAATGATGAAATGATGTTTCGCAAGTAAAGTTTTGCATTTATTGCTTGACTTTTCATTTACTGGCTGCTCTGTAGTTTGGCATTGCTATGAAATATCAGGTATGTTACAATGAACCCGGATAACAGCCTTTAATGGGATACTAAAATATAGGAACAGGGTATCTTTGAAAGAAGGTGCATTGTTCCTTTTTACAATAGGATAAGGAGTAAGAAAAATGTTTTACAGTCAGTCAACGCAGGTAGAATTGCTTTTCTGCGGTTGTCTTTTTTTGCCTGATAACAGCATTATGTATGTATTTAAGTAATAATTTTGATAAGAAAAAGAGAAAGTGGCTGCTTTTGATGCAAGTGTCTACTGCGGTACTTCTTTTTAGCGATGCTTTTCTGTATTGTTATTTTGATGCAGACAATTTTTATTACAGGAATACAGGATTTGTGATTTCTCTTCTGTTTCCGGTAGTGTCAATGCTTATCGATCGGTCATTATTGGTACAGTTCCGAAAAAATATCCGGAAAAAGATTTTTGTGTCTATGCTTTCCTATATCTACAACGTTAAATCAGTGCGTTAAAGAATTGTCATCAGATCCGGATATGGATGTAGCAATCCAGAATCTGCTTGGTGTTATTAATGCATATTTTCGAGCAGACAGAACCTATATTTTTGAAATATCGGCAGATGGAAAAACTTTAAAAAATACATATGAATATGTCAGTGATGGGGTTTCTGCACAGATTGAAAATTTACAGGAAGTGCCAATTGATGTTATATCTGTATGGATAGATCATTTTCAAAAGGATGAAGTATATTTTATGTCGACGGTAGAGCAGGAAAAGGGGTCTGAATCCTACGAGATGCTGCAGGAACAGGATGTAATATCATCTGCAGAATGACGAAAAGAATGAATGAAGGGGCAGATGGAGCCTTTACGAAAGAAAAGAGGAAAGTTATGAAAAGATGGAGCGTTGCAGTACTGATGATCACATTGTCCATGCCGTTTTTTGCAGGATGTGGAACGTCGCAGAATAGTGGGACTGCAAAGGTAAAGTTAGATCCGGACAATCCGGTATCACTTACGGTCTGGCATTATTACAACGGAGCACAGCAGGCTACTTTTGATACGCTTGTGGAAGAATTTAATGCAACGGTAGGAAAAGAAAAAGGAATTTATGTGGAAGAATACAGCCAGGGTTCTGTTTATGATTTAGAACAGGCGGTTCAGAGTGCGATCAAAGGAGAAGTGGGGGCAGATGATCTGCCGGATATTTTTTCGTCCTATGCTGATACGGCGTATTATGCACAGCAGGAGGGTAAATTAGTTGATCTGACACAGTATTTCAGTGAAGATGAATTATCTTCTTATGTGGACTCTTATATTGAAGAAGGATATTTTCAGGATGATGGTGCACTGTATCTTTTGCCGGTTGCAAAATCAACAGAAATCATGATGATCAATAAAACGGACTGGGAGCCGTTTGCAGCAGAGACAGGATCTTCATTGGATGAATTAAAGACGATTGAAGGAGTCGTTGATGTAGCTGAGCACTATTATGAATGGACAGATGCAAAGACACCGGATATTCCAGATGATGGAAAGGCATTTTACGGCAGGGATTCCATGTCTAATTATTTCATTATCGGAATGAAACAGATGGGAAAAGAAATCTTTGAAGTAAAAAATGGAGAGGTAACATTAAATACAGATAAAGAATCTATGCGTCGTCTGTGGGATGATTATTATGTGCCATATGTGAAGGGATATTTTGAATCTTACGGAAAATTTCGTTCAGATGACGTGAAAACAGGAGATATTCTTGCATATACCGGAGCTACATCTTCGGCAGTATATTTCCCGGATAATGTAGAAAATGGAGAGGAGAGTTATCCGATCGATTACATTATTCAGGATGCGCCGATCATGCAGGATGGAGAAAATTATATGGTGCAGCAGGGGGCAGGAATGGCTGTTACAAAGTCAGATGATGCACATGAATATGCATCCTGTGTATTTTTAAAATGGATTACAGAGAAAGAGCAGAATCTCCGTTTTGGCTGTGCTTCGGCATATCTTCCGGTTTTAAAAGAGGCAAATAAAGTTGAAACATTAGATAAGGTTATCAAAGATAATAATATAGAGATCAATGAAAAGTCTTATGATTGTCTGAAATACATCTTAGAGAATTTTGATCAGAAGAAATTTTATACACCGAAAAGTTTCAGAAAGGGGTATGATGCGAGAAAAATCTTAGACTATAATTTGTCTGATAAGGCAGTTGAGGATAAAACTGCAATCGATGCAGCTATTGCAGAGGGAACCTCAAGGGATGAAGTATTAGAATCATATCTTTCAGATGAGGCATTTGAAAACTGGTACAATGATTTTTGCAGTTCTCTTTCTGCTGCAGCAAAATAGTGTGGAAATAAACTGAGCAAATGAGACGGACAGGTAAGGATTGCATGGGGAAAAAGAAAAAGACTTTATTAAAAATATTTTTGATACCGATTCTGGGAATTGTTCTGATTGAGGGGATCGTGCCGTTCCTTACATTGGTTTTCAGCGGGATAAAGTCGAATCTGGAGGAGAATAATATACGTGTTGTAAACCATATTGTAGAGAACAGACAGGTGGTTCTTGAAAATGATATGGTGGAGAAGTGGCGCTCTGTTTATAAGAAAAGTGATGAATTAAACAGTGATCTGTCACAGGTACTTGATGATAATCATGCGGATGTCGGGCAGTTTCTGAAATCAAAAGAGATTCAGGAACAGTATTTAGAAACAGTATTTCCTGACATGGTAGATGAACTCCAATATAATATGACTTCCGGTATTTTTCTGATCCTTGCAAATGACAGTCCCGTGAATGAGGAAGCAGAATACAGAGGCTTTTTTGTGAGGGATTCTGATCCGCAGGCAAAAACGGAGTCTAATGCAGACCTTTTATTGGAGCGTGGAAATAAAAGGTTGTCCCATAATCTGTCCATTTCTTTAGACAGTGCATGGAGTACAGATTTTCATTTTACAGGAAATGGAAACCGTGATGCGGATAATTTTTTTTACAGGCCTTATATGCAGGCAGTCCGGAATACCAAAGTGAATATGAGGGATTTAGGATACTGGGCAAAGACATTTATTTTGGAAGATCATTATATGGACAGCCATCAGATGATCACTTATTCAGTACCGCTGTTATATGAAGGAACGGTTTATGGGGTGGTAGGAGTAGAGATCAGTCTTAACTATCTTTCGAATTATTTCTCTGTCAGGGATCTGGATGGTGATTTAAATGCCGGATATGCGCTTATGATCCAGAATGCAGAAGGAAAATATGAGAGTGTTGTTGGAAAAGGCGCTTTGTATGATATTGTATATAGAGATAATCATGCATTGGAATTTAAGGCAGATGCAGGAGATGAATTGTGCAAAATCACCGGGGCACAGATGGGAAAACAGGATATTTATGTGGTAACAAAGCCGTTATCACTTTACAGTAATAATGTGCCGTATGATGATGCTGACTGGGTATTGTGTGGATTTGTCACAGAAGATTCTATTTATGGGATCGGAAGAAAAGTCTATATTAAAATGATCACGGCAATCATAAGCGGTGCACTGTTTGCAGCAGTTTTAGTATACTGTCTGATCCGTTATGTTACAAAGCCGGTATACCGTCTGATGGAAAGTGTACGTGGCGGAGTTACCGGGATTCGTGATTTTAAAAATTCAAATATTCTTGAAATTGACGAATTACATGGAGTGATCGAAAATCTGACCGATGAACAGATGCAGACGGAAACACAGCTTCTGGAAGAAAAAGAAAGATATCGGATCGCAGTTGAGAGTTCACAGGATATATTTTTCACGTATCGTAAGAAAGAAAAAATATTAGAAGTTGTAAACAGCGGTAATTTTGATGGTATCTGGGATTGTGTGAAACATCCGGAGTGGGTAGATAACGGATATATTTATCCGGAGGACAGGGAACGTGTTGTGTATCATGTTCTCAATGCAAAAAATGAGCTCAATATTGATTTTCGGATGCGTTACAGGGCGGGAGACGATTATACCTGGGTAAATCTGTCCGGAAGTGTTATGCTGGACGAAGCAGGGGAGTCAGAGCGTGTAGTTGGCTGTATTCACAACATACAAAAGAGAAAACTTCTTGAAGAAGAACAGAGAAAGAAACAGCTTTTAGATCCGGTCACATTATTTTACCGTCTGGAATATGGTCTGGAAGCAATGAGAACAGCGCGTGAAAAATGCCCGGAAGGTGTTACTGCTATTATTGATATCTGTCATTTCACGAAAGTGAATGAGCAGTATGGACTGATTTTTGGAGATATTTTATTAGAACAGCTTGCCGGAGAGCTCGTAACAGAATGTGGTAAGCAGAATTTCAAAAATGTCATCTATATAAGAGCAGGTGCAGATCAGATGCTGCTATGGCTCCCTGATGTGCAGACATCACAGGTAAAAGCAATGATTGAAAAGGTCCGGCAGGATTTTACGGCACTGACAGATGAGAAATTGCTTACATTGAATTTAAAATGCGGTATTACGCGTGTAATGGCAGATGATCGGGAAGAAGACAGTAAACAGCAGGCAGGAAAGGCATTAGCAGCTGCAAAGCATAGTCGTTATGACATTATGATTTATCAGGAACTTTCGGAGAATGAAAAAAGTATGCAGGCAGATGCCACATTCCGGGAGATCGCTTCCGTTGGCAGGTTAAAACAGATGAACCTTTCCTCTATAGCGATCAATCTATGTGACAGAGAAGGAGAACTTGCAGTCATACTTGATATTCTTTCATTGAAGTTAAAAGAAAAATATAATCTTGCAAATCTTGTCATTGCAAGTTTTAACAGGGAATATCTGGTAAACAGCCTGTTATATAACTGGAAAGATACAGAAAACTTTCAGAACTGGGATGGAGTCAGTCGTTGTTCCGGTTCAGAATACCAGCAGTTTATTGAAAATAAGAAAGTGCAGGAGATACTGCCGGTTACGGAAGAAGTTTTAAGGGATCCGACACTGGGAAAATTTGCAGACCGGACGGATGGAGTACTCTATCATATGGCTGACAATGGTTCTTATGCAGGAAGTATCCTGTTTATGGGTATTGATCAAAAAATACTGGATAATGAGGAAGACCGGAAGAATTTAAATGAAATAGGATCTATTATCCAAAATAAGATCAATCTGCAGCGTCATGATCTTGCAGCAAAAGCAAAATCAGATTTCCTGGCACGAATGTCTCATGAGATCCGCACACCGATGAACGGAATTATCGGTATGGCAGAGATCGCTCTGAGAGATGGACAGGAAGAAAAACGACGTATTGACTGTCTGAACAAAATTAAAAATTCTTCTAATTATCTGCTTGGATTATTAAATGATATTTTAGATATGTCAAAGATCGAAAGCGGAAAAATGAAGCTTGTGTCAGAACAGGCAGATTTAGCTAAAATGATACGGGGACTTGAGCCTTTGCTTGAATCGAAGATTGCAGAGAAAAACATCCGGTTTTCACAGAATATTGAGCTAAAGAATGACTGGTTCATCTGTGATGAACTCCGGATCAACCAGGTACTTGTGAATCTGCTTGGAAATGCTGTCAAATATTCCAATATGGGTGGTCATGTGAAACTGACTGTTCGTGAAATGCAAAAGATGGCAGAATTATCGGAGATTTATTTTGAGGTCAGCGATGATGGAATCGGCATTGCGGAAGATAAGCAGCATCTGATCTTCCAGAGCTTTGAGCAGGCAGATACATCTGAAAATGCGAGAATACAGGGAACCGGTTTAGGACTTGCGATCAGCAGCCGCCTTATTCATATGATGGATTCACAGATACAGTTACAAAGTGCACCGGGAAAAGGCAGTACATTTTATTTTACACTGCAGTTAAAACCAGTGGAGAAGAGCCGGCTGCAAGAGAAAACACCTGATCTATCCAGGGATTTCACCGGAAAAAGGGTTCTTGTAGTGGAGGATAACGCACTGAATATGGAAATCGCGCGTACTCTTTTAGAAACATTTGGCATTGAGGTGGAGGAAGCATATAATGGTAAAGAGGCAGTGGAAGGTGTGCGCACTACACCGCCAGGATATTATGATCTGATTCTGATGGATATTATGATGCCTGAAATGGATGGACTAGAGGCAACACGCACGATCAGGCAGATTGACAGGGAAGACTTAAAAACACTTCCGATCATTGCAATGAGTGCAAATGCATTTGACGAGGACGTAAAACGTTCAATCGCAAGTGGTATGAATGGTCACCTGTCGAAGCCGGTCAATGTCAGTCTGCTAAAGGAAACACTTGCATCCGTATGGGGCTGAGATTTATTGGTTAAAATAATTAAGAGATACAGGAAATTGAAAAAGGAGAGGCAGAATGCAGGCAGGAAAAGGTATTTCAATACCGTCAATTTTAAAAGTAGGAAAAGGTGCTTTAGCAAGGATTGGAAGTTATTTAAAGAAAGAAGGAATCGAACAGGTCGTCATCTTTTTTGGAAATGGTCTGATCGATCTGTTTGGTACAGACGTGATGGCTTCCCTGAAACAGGAGGAGATCAGGGTTTTAGAATATAGTGAGTTAGATACGGTAGATATTGATGATATCATAACGCTGGCATTTGCCATGCCAAACAAGACACAGGCAGTCATTTCCATCGGCGGAGGAAAGGTCATCGATGCCGGAAAGTATGCAGCTTTTTTACGGAATATTCCATTTATCAGTGTACCGACTTCAAGTTCAAGTGATGGATTTTCCAGTGCAAGCGCATCACTTCTTGTCCATGGAAAGCGGACTTCCGTTCCGGCAAGGCTTGCTTATGGCATTATCGTGGATACACAGATCATACGGACTGCACCGGAGAAGTTTATTTATTCCGGGATCGGTGATATGCTCTCAAAGATCACAGCTATTTATGACTGGATCTATGAGGAAAAGTGTGGTTACAGTGAGGTAAATGATTTTGCGGTGATGATCGCAAAAAAGGCGGTCAACAGTTTTGTGCGGACGCCGTATGAGAGCATTAAAGATGAACTGTTCTTAAAAGAGCTGGTCGATTCACTTGCCATGAGCGGGATCGCTAATGAGATCGCAGGAAGCAGTGCACCGACGAGCGGAAGCGAGCATCTGATCTCACATGCATTAGATAAAATATTAGAGATACCGCAGTTACATGGAATCCAGGTTGGCATTGCGACCTATATCATGAGTAAAGTGCAGGATCACCGTTATGTGCGTGTTGAGACGGTTCTTAGGGAAACCGGATTTTTTGATTACGCAGCGACACTTCAGATGAAACGTGATGATTTCATCCGGGCAATCGATATGGCACCGTCCATCAAACCGTTCCGTCACACTTATCTGCATGAGGAGAGTTACCGGGAGGCGGCAAAGAAACTGGTGCGTGAGGATGAAGTTTTAAGCAGAGTACTTGTATAAAACCGGCAATAACCGGGAAAACTTAATAAAAATACAAAAGAGAAAGTAAATGTTCATATTTGGAGCATTTACTTTTTTTGTGAAAAAAATCGGGAGGAAAACAGGTATATATGATTAAAGAAGATGGTTTACCGGTAGGACTTGGGTTTGGACTGGCGATGAATGAGAAAGCATTAGGACAGTTTTCCATGATGACGGAAGATGAAAAAAGACAGGTTATTGATGCAGCGAGAAGTGTACAGACAAAAGAGCAGATGGACAAGATTGTAAAAGATATTGCGGATATGGAATTTTTTTAGAAAGATATGAGGATAAAATATGGGAAATAACATGGATTTGAACTATGAGATGTTCTGTTATCAGTGTGAGCAGACGGCGAATGGAAAGGGCTGCACAAAACTCGGCGTTTGTGGAAAGACACCGGAGATCGCAAATCTGCAGGATCTTTTGATCTTTCAGGTAAAGGGGATCAGCTGTTATGGAAAAGTGCTGATGGAAAACGGTGCACATATGGATAAAACGGTGGTAAGTTTTATTGAAAATGTGCTGTTTACAACACTCACAAATGTGAATTTTGATGTGGATGCACATTTGGAATTATTGCGTGAATCACAGAGAATCAAAGAGCAGGTCAGGGAAATGGCAGGAAAAAGCAGTAATCCGACCGCGCATGCAGCCTATGATCTGCCAGAGAGTAAAAGTGATATGTTGCGCGATGCACCTCTTGCAGGAATTATGTATGATAACACGTTAGATCCGGATATCCGTTCCCTGCGCCAGACGATCATTTATGGGTTAAAAGGTATCAGCGCGTACGGACATCAGGCGAGAGAACTTGGATATTACAGCGATGAGGTGGATGATTTTTATCTGTTAGGGCTTGAGGCGACCACAGATGACAGTCTGACGGTGGAAGAATTGATCCGTATGACAATGCGTACCGGGGAAATGGCACTTGCGGTTATGAAAAAACTCGATGAGGCAAATACGGAAATTTATGGGAATCCGTATCCGCACAAAGTGGATGTAACGATCAAAAAAGGCCCATTTATTATCGTTTCCGGACATGATCTAAAGGATTTAGAGATGTTGTTAGAGCAGACAAAAGACAAGGGTATCAATATTTATACACATGGTGAGATGCTGCCATGTCACGGCTATGAAGGGTTGAAAAAGTATCCGCATCTGGCTGGTAATTTTGGAGGTGCATGGCAGGATCAGCAGAAGCAGTTTGACAATATTCCGGGCTGTATCCTGATGACTACAAACTGTCTGATGCGTCCAAGAGAAAGTTATAAAGACCGTATTTACAGCACAAACGTGGTCGGCTGGGAAGGTGTAAAGCATATTGGAAAAAATGAAAAAGGGGAAAAAGATTTCAGTGAGATCATAAAGCAGGCGTTAGAGCTTGGAGGATTTAAAGAAGACCAGGAAAAACAGGAGATATTGGTCGGTTTTGGGCATGCTGCAACATTAAGTCAGGCAGATAAAATTGTGGAAGCGGTAAAGAGTGGACAGATCCGGCACTTTTTCCTGATCGGAGGCTGCGATGGTGCCAGACCGGGTAGAAATTATTATACGGAATTTGCCCGGATGGTGCCGAAAGACTGTGTGATCTTAACACTTGCCTGTGGAAAATACAGGTTTAACAAGCTGGACTTTGGGGAGGTGGCAGGATTGCCGAGACTTTTAGATGTCGGACAATGCAATGATGTATATTCAGCAGTTAAAATTGCGACGGCACTTGCAGACGCATTTGAAACGGATGTCAATGGTCTTCCACTTTCCATGATCGTTTCGTGGTATGAACAGAAAGCGGTGGCAGATCTTTTGGCACTTTTGAGTCTTGGTGTCCACGATATCTATCTTGGACCGACATTGCCAGCATTTTTAAGCCCGAATGTACTGCAGTATCTGACAGACACATTCCATTTAAGGCAGATCAGTAATGCCAGTGATGACATTAAGACCTGTCTGAAACAAAATATCGCATAAAAATAACACATACTATTGTTCGAAAAATCCAAGCTGCTCTAAGGCGTAAGCAATACCATTTTCGCTTGCGCGTTTGGTTACAAATGATACCTGATCAAACAGGGAAGCCGGGGAAGCATTTCCCATGGCAACGCTGTTTGGTACATAGGAGAGCATCGGCAGATCGTTGTTGCTGTCACCGATCGCATAGGCGGCGTTAAGATCTAAATGATAATAGTCGAGCACATACTGTATGCCGGTTGCCTTACTGTAGCCGGTCGGGACAAATTCGCGGAATGTACCGCCGCGGTCGATGCAGGTAAAATAAGGATCACTGACTTTGCGAAATTCCGCTAACTGATCGGGAGTCTGATACCAGATCACAAATTTATCGCAGAAGAAGTTCGGGTTTTCTAAATTTTCCGGCATATCATAGTCGCGGCTTACGAATGCTTCATACTGGCGTATGGCATCCGGGTGTGTAAGGGGTCTGCTTTTATCGAATGCTACTTCTTTTCTGGATTCGAAAAGGATATCCACATTTGTTTTTCGCGCTGCTTCTAAAAGCTGCATGGCAATGCTGTGCGTCTGGGCAACGTGCAGTGCTTCCGTGCCGGAGCAGAAAATGTTCGTGCCGCATCCGCAGACATAACCGTCAAAGCCGATCCGTCTGAAACGCGGTTCTACATTCTGAAAGCACCGGCCAGTATTGATAAACATCAGATGACCGAAGGTGCGTGCACGTCTTATTGCATGAATTACACTTTCAGGCAGTGAACCGTCGATCTCCGAAGTTAAGGTTCCGTCAATATCAAAAAAAGCGATTTTTTTCATAGATTCATCTCCGTAAAATAATCATGATAAATAAATCTGACCGAAAGAATTGTACGTTATTTTTTTCAAATTGTCAAAACGAAATAGAAGATGGTATAATGTGCGTAAGCAATGAGCAGTGCCACATGAGGGTAAAACAAAAAATGGCTGCTCGCAGACACTTTGTTGTTTTGCGCTCATGTGATAAGGCGAATGCCCGTCAGTCCGGAAAATCTCTGATTTTTCGGACGTGCATTTCGGACGAAAGCATATATGCAGAATGAGGAGGATTACCATGAAGTACCATACAATAAATGAACTGAGGAACTTTAATTTTAAGGAGGCATATATCGCACAGATCTGTGCTGTAAGCGGGATGTTTGAGATTGTATTTGATAATGTGACGATTCTGCCGGAGAATTCCTGTAACCGTGATATCAGGGAGATGCGTGCAAATGAGCTTGTCTTAAAGATCAGTGATCCGGTAATTGAGGCATTTGTGGAGGAAGGATATAAAGTCTACGATGCGAACGGTAACTTAAAAAAGAAAAATGAGGATGTCGTGATCCTGCCGGAAAATTATGCTGATAAATTCAAAGAGTTAGAGGGCTGTGAAGTATATTCTGTTGAACAGGAAAAAGGATGTTATATCATTTCTGTTGATACGGAGGATCATACATTTTTACTGCGCGTCAGTGGTTCCGGGGATACGGAAGAGTGGGATCGTTTTCTGAACAAATAACTGGAGATAAAGGAGTATTCCGATGAAAATATTAGTGACAGGGTTTGATCCGTTTGGCGGAGCATCGATCAATCCTGCATACGAGGCGGTAAAACTGCTCCCGGATAGGATAGAAGGAGCAGAGGTGCTCAAAATGGAGATCCCGACTGTGTTTGGAAAAGATGAGGAAGTCATAAGGACTGCTGTGGAAAAACATCATCCGGATGCTGTGCTATGTGTGGGACAGGCTGGTGGAAGATCCGGGATCACAGTCGAGAAAGTTGCCATTAATCTGATGGAAGCACGCATACCGGATAATGAGGGAAAGCAGCCGTCAGATGAACCGATCAAAGAGGATGGAGAGAATGCATACTTTGCTTCTATCCCGGTAAAGTGCATGGTGCAGTATATAAAAGAAGCCAAAATACCGGCGCGGGTTTCCTACACAGCGGGAACTTTCGTCTGCAATGACATCATGTATCGTGTCCTTTATATGATCGACAAAGAATATCCGCATATGAGAGGCGGGTTTGTACATGTCCCGTATCTGCCGGAGCAGACGCTCGATCTTCCGGAAGGAACACCAAGTATGTCGGCTGAGATGATAGAGGAGGCATTAGAGTATGGAATCCGGGCGATCATTGAGAATGAGGAAGATGTGAAGACGACAGGTGGAGAGATTCACTGATGAGATGACGGTGGTATGCGAAATATTACAGTTGAAATTATAAATAATAGAATGATAGAGCCGGAGCAGTGCGGATATGCGCTGCTCCGGCTCTTTGTAGTTTGCGGTATACGTTTCTGACACACATATTTAACGATTCTTTCACATAACCATCACATTACAATCAGCTGTTCTTTAAATTGCGATGTTATCTTTATACCGTTAAAACGGAGCACGTGAGTATGGAAAGTGAGGAAGATAATGAGAAAACCAGGAAAAAGAATGATGAGTGTGATCGCCGGCATTGCAGCTGTTTGTGTGATGACAGGTGGGATCGGGTATCAGGCGATAGCATCCGGAGCACAGACGAACAGTACAGAGCAGAATGAGAAAGGTCAGGATACAGATCAGCAGGAGAGTTCAGACGGCTCTTTTTCGGAAGATGGTACAACACAGATCGGTACAACAAGCCAGATGCCGGAATTTACGGTAAATGCAGTGACAATGACGGTAGAAGAGATATATGCCACATCCGGAGATACCGTGAGTAAAGGGGATGCCCTTTTTAAGCTGACGGATGAAAGCATGGAATCAGCAAAGGCATATTATGAAGAAGCCATTCATGACGCTGAAAATACGCTGAAAAAAGCAAAGGCAGATCTTGCAAGTGGACAACTTTCCGCAGAGAGCGCGAAGCAGGATTCCGATTTAACAGCACAGACTGCAGAGGAAAATTATCAGGCGCAGATAGATGCGCTAGATGCTGCAGTGGAAGAAAAAAAGGAAGCATATGATGAAGTAGTAGAACAGATATCTGAATATCAGACGAAGATTGATAACAATGACTATTATGTGGAATGTGCGATTGATGAGAAAAAGGCGGCAGTTGATGCGGCAGAGACGGCGTTGGCACAGGCACAGGATACGCTGACACAGGCGCAGGAGTCTGATAACAGCACAAGTCAGGCGGTATCAGCGGATTTGTCAAATATCAGGGAGCAGATCGGGGCAGGAGCAGATTCAGATACGCTGCTTTCCATTGTACAGCAGGCAGTGGATGATTACACGGCAAGAGAGCAGCAGTCTGATATACTTACGGCGGCACAGCAGGTGGCAGATGCGGCGCAGAGCAAACTCGAACAGGCACAGAAGGAATTTGATTCGGCAGTCGAGACTTACAATAAAAATGTAGAAGAAACCAATACAAAAATTACAGAACTGACAGAGAGTTTAGATAAACTGAAATCTGATTATGAATAGGCCGAGCGTGATGCAAAGACACAGAAAGCCGAACTGAAAAATGAATATGATACCGCTGTAGTGGAAGGTAAATATGCGGGAAGTACGTATGAGGCAACTGTTTCGGAACTGGAAAGTGCAGTGGAATCTGCACAGAATACACTTGATACATTAAAAGAAGAACAGACTGCACTGATTGCGTTGGAAAATGGTGTTGTTACTGCAGATGAGGATAGAACGATCGCAGCAGTGCCTTATGAGGCAGGAGATACGCTGCAGCCGGGTACTGCATTTGCGTTGTATTGTGATACACAGACGATCATGATCTCAGTGGAAGTGTCACAGGAGAAGGTAGCGCAGGTTCATGTTGGTGAAGAGGTATCTGTCATGATATCAGGAAACCGGGAAGGAGCAGTAACAGGAACTGTTTCATCGATCGCATCTTCGGCAACGACTGGAGAAAGTGTTTCTAATGTCACTTACGCGGTGATTATTTCAATTGACAATCCGGATGGAAAACTTGGTTCCGGTTCTTCCGCAACCGTTATATTCCAGGGAGAACAGGAGGAAAAAACAGAATGAAAAAGAAAAAGGTGGCAGTAATTCTTTCGTTAGGCGCAGCAGCCCTTCTTATGATAGGAGGGATCAGTGTATATGCACACCAGTTTTCGGACAGCGCGGAATCAGAGACTGTCTATAAAGAGACGACAGCGGGATATGGAACTCTTACAGTTGGAATTACGGAGAGCGGAAGCGTGACGATCGGAAGTATCTCACAGGATATGGACGAGGATATAAGTATATCTTCGGATTCAGGAAGTGGACAGACAAGTGGAACGCAGGCATCAGGAACGTCAACAGGTAATTCTTCGGTGGCGTTAGAGGTAGAGGAAGTGTATATTTCAGTTGGACAGCAGGTAAAGGCAGGCGATGCACTGCTGAAATTGACAGATGACAGTATTGAAAAATATCGGAAAAAATTAAAAGAAGCTGTGACGGAGGCTTCGGCAGATTATAACTCTGCAGCACTTAGTTTAGCGAAAGAAAAGGTAAGTGCCAGCTATTCTTATAACTTAAGTGTGGCAGAGGGAAGTGTGGCGCAGGAAGAATATGAGACAACGATCAGTGAACTGCAGGATGCAGTGGATGAAGCACAGGAAGCAGTGGATGAGTCACAGGCACTTCTTAATTATTATCAGGAAATGATCGATGGTGGCATGGATTTAAGTGAATCTCTCGCAACGGAACAGGAGAATTACAATAAGTTATATAACAAATTAAAAGCAGCAAAGAGTGCATATACCACAAAATCCGTTGAGGCAGAGAAAAAATATAAAGAAGCAATGTTAAACTATGAAAATGCAGACAGCCAGTACTCTGCAGATGTGACTGGTGTGGATGTTTCTGTGGAAACAGCGGAAGATACACTGACAGAAGCAAAAGAAGCATTAGCTGAGTTTGAAGAATTTGTGGGTGATGGCACGATCTATTCAGATTATGACGGTACGATCATGTCAGTCGGCTATGAGGCAGGAGATGATCTGTCCGCAGGTACGGATATTGTAACATTTGCGGACACGGATGCAGTGACGATGACAGTATCCGTTTCGGAGGAAGATATTTCCGGTATTGCGATCGGGGATGAGGTCATGATAGACCTTAACGCTTACGAAGACCAGACTTTTTCCGGCGAAGTTGAAAGTATCGATACTTCTGTATCAAGCGGTTCTTCCACGGTTTCTTATAATGTGACGGTAAAATTAAGCGGTGATGTGGATGGTATTTATACCGATATGACCGGAAATGTGACGTTTATTGAAAAACAGGTAACAAATGTTGTTTATGTTTCAAATAAGGCGGTCATCAACGAAGGAACTGCATCTTATGTGAAAGTCAAAAACAGTGATGGAACTATTGAAAAGAAAGAAGTTACGACCGGATTTTCTGACGGTGTCAATGTGGAGATCACGGAAGGACTTTCCGAGGGAGAAACGGTTCTGATAGAAAGTCAGGTGACAAACGAATGAAACCATCTGAATTATTAAGACTGGTCTGGATCAATATTACCCAGAATAAATTTAAAACGATCATGACTTCGATCGGTATCATTGTTGGTGCGGCGACGATCGTGATGGTGATCGCCATTGGAAAAGGTGGCCAGGAGGATGTGGCAGACCAGTTTAAAAACTTAAATGCAGGTGCGATCGATATTTCCTATGACGGTGGAGATAAAAATCGTGGTGGAAATCAGGATTCCGGTGATTCATCAGGTTCTGGTATGATGATGATGCCATCCGGTGGCGGGGCACCATCCGGCAGCAGTTCTTCCATGGTAGGCTCTGGTGGTTCTTCGAGAGGATTTTCCGGCGGCGGTGATTCCTTTGGTGGTGGTCCGTCTGGTGGAAATGGCGGCGGACCTGGTGGTGACGGAGGCGGCATGCCGGGGGGCATGGGAGGCTTCTTTGGCGGTGGAAGTGATATGGAAGACCGCATGAATCAGGAAAATATCACATTGGATGAAGATGATGTGGATGATATTGAAACCTTTGTTTCCGGAATTTCGGCGGCAACGATATCCTATACGACCAGATCTGCGGTGGATGGCGGGGATCTTGATGAGGCACAGACCTATTCGATCGCAGGAGTAAAAGATAATTATGCATCCATCAGTAATCTGAGTCTTGCAGTCGGGGATTTTATCACAGAATCTGATGATGAAAATAAAGAGAAAGTCTGTGTGCTTGGTGTATCTGTTGCAGAAGAAATTTTTGGAAGTGCGATCGATGCATATGGCAGTGTGATCTATATAGACGACCGTTCTTATGTGGTTAACGGAGTTCTGTCTTCCATGGGGACGGTGGCATCCGGCATCAGCCCGGATGATTCCATTTTTATTCCATATGCGACAGGGGTAAAATATTTAGTGGGAACAAATGTGAATCCGATGATCACTGTGATCGCAGAAGATGTAAGCAACGTATCCGGTGTCACGGAAGAAATCACAGAAGTACTTGCAACTTCCTATCCAAATGCAGAGTTTACTTTTGAGGATGCGGGAAGCAAGATGGAAGCTGCGTCGGCATCGAATGAAATTCTGACGATGCTTCTGATCGCAATGGCGGCTATCGTATTTGTGGTCGGCGGTATAGGAATTATGAATGTGCTGTTTGTGTCAGTCAAAGAGCGCACCAATGAGATCGGTATTTTAAAGGCAATCGGCTGTTCACAGAAAAATATTCTGTTTGAATTTTTGGCTGAAGCTGCAGCAATCAGCCTGATTGGGGGAGTGCTGGGCGTCATTGCAAGTCTGCTTGTCACCCCGGTGGCCAGATATCTTGGAGTACGTGTCGAACTGACGCCGGCGGCATTTCTGATCGCATTATTGTTTGCACTCATCACGGGAACACTGTTTGGATTCTATCCGGCATATAAGGCGTCGAAACTGGTGCCGGTGGAGGCACTTGGAGCAGAGTAAAGGTTGAAAAAGATTTTGAAAGATTTTGCAAAACTTTGCTGTAGGTTGTGGGATTTGTGACAGACCGACAGCTCCACAGTACCTTCGTATTCATTTGTTGGTCTGTCACAAAGAGTTTACGTTATAGAGAGTTTTGCAGGTTTTTCGAAATGCTTTAGAAGGGTAAAGGTATTTGATGAAGAAGAAAGTAACAGTTATAGTTATAGTTGTAATTTTAATAGTGATTATTCTCATTGGTGCAGGTGTGATGTGGCGGATGAGGAGAACAGAGGCAGAGGGAAGTTCGTTAGGGGATAATCAGAAGTATGTTTATGCGTATGTTTCGTCGATTGAGGGGAACGAGATAACTTATATGGAAGTGGATGAGTCAGTGGCGAAAGCGGCAGAAGAAAATGCGGATTCTGACAGTATGGAACAGGCTGGAAACAGACAGGCACCGGCGGATATGAGTGGTACGTCAACTGGACAGGACAGCAGTGACCAGGCAGGGCAGGTGCCACCAGATATGGACAGCACCAAGATGCCGTCAGACGCACCGGGTGGCATGTCAGATATGACAGGTGAGACAGTCACAACGCTGATTCCTGTTGGTGTAACCGTACATACTGCATCAGATACGGAAACTACCTTTTCACGTCTTGCCGCAGGTGATCTGCTTAAGATTTTGGTAGAAACAGACATAAGCGGCAATGATGTGATCGAAGAAATCTGGATGTTACAGTAATGTAAGCCGCATACAAAGAGTCATATATAAAGGGTTATACACATAATGAGTCACACACAAAGAAAGGAGCATATATGGACGCAGCACAGCATTTACCTGAAATCATCACCATGCAAAATGTTAACAAATCCTATAAAATGGGAGCTAATTCGCTGCATGTGTTAAAAGACATTTCACTGACCGTTGAAAAAGGGGAATATCTTGCTATCTTAGGACCATCCGGTTCTGGTAAAAGTACCCTGATGAACATTATCGGCTGCATGGATGTTATGGACGGGGGAACTTATAGTCTTGACGGTGTTGAGATTGAGATGGCAAAGGAAAAGGAACTGACTAATATCCGCAACCAGAAGATAGGATTTATTTTTCAGAAATATCATCTGATTCCAACTTATAATGTGCTTCAAAATATTGTTATGCCACTTTTAATGCGCGGGATGAATTTAAAAGAAGCAAAGGATGCAAGTATGGATACCATTGCAATGTTAGGGCTTGCAGAGCGTATCGATCATAAACCAAACGAACTTTCCGGTGGTCAGCAGCAGCGTGTTGCGATTGCACGTGCCTTAGTCGGTCAGCCGGCAATTCTGCTTGCAGATGAGCCGACCGGTGCCTTAGACCGCAACAGCGGAAAAGAAGTGTTAAAACTGTTTCAGCGGTTAAGTGATATGGGAAATACGATCGTTATGATCACACACGATCTGAGCGTTGCTGAACATGCGAAGAGAGTGGTGCGTATTGTGGATGGGGAACTCTATGAAAATTAAAAGTGGTATTCGGTTGGCTTGTGTGGTAGGATAATGAAAACTGACAAATGCTGGTTTGTGGGTGATATGAGTTTCCCTGTGTAGGGTGGTTCCGGGGGGTTACGATTGGCAAATTGCATCAAGCCGGGACTGTTTTGTTCCGTTGTACGAAAATAAGGCAAGTCTAAGTCAGCCTGATTTAATGTTTCTCGGAGTGACGTGTGCGTCTTAAACGCCCCGTCCGGGGGCATTAAGACTTGTGCTGCCGTCCGTGGCAGCA